>CAYSRY010000139.1:0-9127 GCA_964433395.1 uncultured Armatimonadia bacterium
ATGATCTCAAGCATCTGGGGGATCATGAGTTCGTCGGCATAAGGGCTCAGGCGACACGTGAAATCTCCATTGGGGGAGCCGGTCTGGCCCTGTGGATCACCGGAGATGGTCCGGGCAGCCCATTCGGGGTGAAGCTCAAGTGCGCGCGTGTCCCACACGCCGGAATAGTGCACGGAGAGCGGGATGCCAAGCTCGGCCGTCACATCGCGGTGAATGCGGAGGGCGTCTTTGATAATGCCGGGCGACGGTGAACCGATCTTTGTGGGATAGCTTGAATAGCCAGGGTGACCTTTGCAGTCGCACTGGACAAAATCCGGCATGACTTTTGCAAGCTCAACGCGGAGATGGTCGTGGGTGAGCTCGGCACCGAGGCACGTGTCGGAGACGTTTGCGTGAAGGTCATAGTGGAGGCCGAAGAAAACGTTTTTCCACCATTTGCCGAAACCAGCTGACATATATGGCCCTCCATAGTGTGGCAGCAGCCTCGCAACATGCGAGGGAGATAGCGCATATGTAATGAATACTTTTCGACTATTTGTGCATGTCACCTGCAATAGATTAGATGGGCGGTGCATTGTGAGGAGGGTATTGTGCCGGTGGAGAGAAATACTTTCGCTGATGGTAATGTGACGTTGGAGGAAAATGCCCAGAAATGGCATTTGAGCTTTTAATAGCGGAGGCAATGAGCGATGGCTACAAAGAAACAAGCCGCAGCGAAGAAACCGTTGAAGGTGGGCGTCATCGGGCTTGGCCGATCGGGGTACAATATTCACATCAAGCGAATGCGCGGGGACGACAGGTTTGAGATCTCAGCGGTGAGCGACTTCATCCCGGAGCGGATGGAGGAAGTGAATGCGGAATTCGGCTCGGCAATGTATGGGGATTATAAGGAAATGCTGAAAGAGTGCGACTGCGATGTGGTAGTGGTGGCGACGTATTCACACACGCACGCACCGGTGGCTAAAGAGGTCCTGAAAGCCGGGTACCACTGCATTTGTGAGAAGCCAATTGCAGACAGCGTGCAAATGGCACGGAGTGTCGTTACGGCAGCAGAGAAGGCTAAGAAGAAAGTCATGTTCCACCATAATCGGCATTTTTTGCCCGACGCGCTGCACCTTAAAGACATAATCGATCGAAAAGTGATTGGAGACGTTTTTGAAATACGGATGCGCGCACTGGGTTTCAGCCGGCGAAATGACTGGCAAACCTTCCAGAAATTCGACGGAGGCGTACTGAATAATACGTGCCCGCATTTCATTGAGACAGGGCTGGAGCTGCTTGATGCGCCCGTGAAGGATATATTCTGCGATCTGAAACACATGGCAGCCGCAGGCGACGCCGAAGATCACGTGAAGGTCATATTGAGGGGCGAGAATGGGCGCGTCTATGACATGGAAGTGTCGAGCGTCTGCAAATTCTCAGAGCCAATGTGGACAGTGCTGGGTTCGTGCGGGACACTGGTCTCGGATGGTAAGGAAAGCACGATAGAGTATTTTGACCCGAAAAAGCTGCAACCGCTCGAGGCTGTAGAGACGCCGACGGACGGGCGAACCTATGCGAACGATGACAAAATTCCTTGGAAGAAGAAGACCGTCAAATCGGTGGGGCCAGATATCGGGGATTTCTACGATAATGTGTGGGCCGTGCTGCGCGAACGGCGCAAAATGATCGTGCCGCCGGAACGTGCGCTGGAAGTCGTGCGCGTAACGCAGGCCTGCAAGCGAATGAGCGGGTTTTACGAGTAGGAATGGCCAGTCATGGCAGGATGCTTGACGCAACCTTCAGAGGCATCTACAATTGGGTAAGCGCCTAGAGGCC
This sequence comes from uncultured Armatimonadia bacterium, assembly GCA_964433395.1. GTDB lineage: Bacteria > Armatimonadota > Zipacnadia > Zipacnadales > UBA11051 > UBA11051. Next base: position 1,819 of record CAYSRY010000139.1, read on the forward strand.
GCGCCGGCACACCCGGCGCGGCTTTACATGATATGTAGACGGTCAAAGCTCAGGAGGCTCTCACATGGCACAGTTCAGCAGAATGGAAGTCAGCGCTGCGATTAAGGAAGCCGGAATCGTGCCGGTCTTCTACAATGGCGACATTGAAGTCGTGAAAAACATCATCGACGCCTGCATTGCCGGCGGAATGCGCGCCATCGAGTTTACAAATCGTGGCGACTTCGCACCGGAAGTTTTCGCCCAGGCCGTGAAATATGCAGTGGCGACCTACCCGGGTCAGGCCATTATGGGCGTCGGTTCCGTCATCGACGCAGCAACCGCAGCCATCTACATGGCCAATGGCGCGAACTTCATCGTCGGCCCGACACTGAATGAAGAAGTCGCAATAGCATGTAACCGCCGGAAAGTCCCCTATTCCCCCGGCTGCGGCAGCGCAACCGAGATTCAGCGCGCCCATGAGCTCGGCGTGGAAATCGTGAAGGTATTCCCGGGCGGCCAAGTTGGCGGCCCAGCATTTGTGAAAGCCGTCCTCGGCCCGTGTCCGTGGACCAGCATCATGCCGACCGGCGGCGTCGACGCGACCGAAGAAAGCATCAATGCGTGGATCAAGGCCGGCTGCGTCGCATGCGGCATCGGCAGCAAGCTGATCACCAAAGACCTCGTGAAAGCCGGCGACTTCGCGGGCATCACAGCCAAAGTGAAGCAGTGCCTGCTGTGGGTTAAGCAGGCCCGTGGCGAGAACGTATTCGTCAGCGTCGAGCACCCGGGAATTTACCCCAATGAAGCTGATGGCGGGCAGGCAGTCGCAGACTGGTACAAGGACACGTTTGGCTTTGACATGACCGTCGGAAATTCGACGATCTTCATTTCGGGGCAAGGTAAAGGCCGCCTGGAAATCGCCAAACAACCCGGCGACGACAAAGCACATATCTGCATTCTCGTCTCGAATTTCGAGGAAGCAGTGAAGCAGCTTGAGGCCAAAGGCATCGAGTTGGAAAAAGTCAACGAGAAGCCGACCCTGAAAGCGGTTTATCTGAAGGAAACCGACCCGGCAGGACACAGGATTCACCTGCTGTGGAACCCGTCAGTGATGTAAGCACCTTGCGGCGGGAAAATATGGTATGGGAAACGGCCACGTCCAGAAGGACGTGGCCGTTTTACGTTTTGAGCGTGGAGGAAGAGCGGCCTGTCACCGGGAACAGTGGGGAGAGACAGATCAGATGACCGGGAGGCTCCGAAGTGACTGGACGACGCGGCGGACAGCGGGTGGCGTGGGCAATTTTTGCAGTTGTTTTCTGCATTGCGTTCATTTTGAGCGGTGCAGTTGAAGCTGCGGATAAGCCGCTGGTGGGGTTGGCTGGCGATAACTACCGGCTCGCATACATTGATATTATTGAGAAGCTGGGCGGGGAAAGTGAGCAGATTTCGGGGGCGGAACTTGAGGCCCCCGAAGTGCTGGCACGCTATGACGCTGTGATCATTGTTACGAAAGGTGACCCCGGGCAAAAGGAGTTTGGCCTGACGGCAAAAGCTTCAAAAGCAGTGACGGCATTCGTGGAGAATGGCGGACGCGCTCTCTGTGAATATGGCTGCAATGCACCAACAGAGATTATTGAGAATAATTGGGGCGCGCCGGGCTTTGGTACGCATTGGGTAGTTACCAGCAATGAGCACCCGATTACTGCAGGAATGCGGATCGGGCAGGCAGTGCGATATGGGCAATATGGTTTCAGGATGCGCGATGTAGAAGGGCCTATAACGGTATTGATGCGCGAGGAAAGCGGCGGGCCAGCCGTGACAAGCATCAGCTATGGCGATGGGGAGATCATCCAGACATGCGGCGACCTGGCAGCAGGGAACCGCGATGGGACCACAGATGAGCTCGGGACGCGCGTGGTGCTGTATCTGCTTTATGGGCGAGCACAGGAACGTTTCGGGCCGGCGCTGCCGGAGGCAACCGCAACAACCACGAGTGACGAGTATGTGACGACGCGGGAGCTTGCACAAGCTGCTGAGACCGGCGCAGGCGAGATGCTGCGCAATGATTTTGATGGGGCGCCAGTTGCTGCAGCCGGAGAGACAAGCGGGCTGACCGGCGCGGGATATGCAGTAGAAGGCAGAGAGGGCGTCTGGAGAATCGGAGCGTCTGAAGGAGATGGGCGGTTCGCACCGTTTACGTATCTGCCGTTGGGCGAAGCAGAGGTCGTGGCAGGCAGCACGTATCGGGCGTCGGTACGGGTGAAGCTGAGCGGATTGCATGCAAGCGTGCCATCATCGGTGCAGGTGCGGCTGAGATATTATGCTGAAGACGGGCAGGAGATCCCGCTGGATACGATGTCGTCTGCAGAACCGGAGGTAATCGGCGACTGGGAGGAACTGTCTGTCCAGACTGAGGCGCCGAAAGGTACGGTGCGTGCGGGACTTGAGCTTGTGGTGATGTTGCCAGGCGGAGAGGTGGAGATTGACGAGTTCACTTTCGGGCGAGCGCTGACTGCAGAGGAAGTTTTTGCAGCCGAGACACCAATTGGGGGCAAGACGATGGCGCACCCGCGCGCGATCACGAGCCCCGAACAGGCAGCGGGATTTGCACAGGCTGTGCAGGACACAGATCGGGGCGTGTATGGCGTATCTCGGGCGGAAATGTTCGCTGCAGTGAAAAAGCGAGCGGATGATTATCTGAAGGAAGACGTAATCACCTTTGGTGACAAAACCATGCCGTGGCCACCGAATGAAATTCCAGACTTCGGAGGCGGGCTGGCATGGAATCCGCTGGCTGGTGCAATCCAGGACCGTCTGCAGAACCTGTCGGTGGCATACATCGGGACAGGCGACGCACGCTATGGCGAGAGGGCGAAGGAGCTGTTGCTGGGCATCTGTAACTGGCCGCAATGGAGCGATCCGAACAACAATTACATTGCTCTGGAGATCGGCAATATTTCACTGGGCGCGGTGTTTGCGTATGACCTGTGCTACGACATATTGACAGATGATGAGCGCGCGTTTGCGCAGAAGGCACTACGTCGCAATACGCTGTTGCCGCTGCATAAACAACTGACAGCTAACATGCACGACAGCAATGGCTACGCGCTTTGGTCGGCGGCGATGGGGCTCTGCTCGATAGCGACACTTGGGGAAGTTGAAGGGGCATCAACATGCCTGCGACTGGCTGAAGACCGGATGCTGTGGTATTTCGACGCGCGGACGAATCAACACCGGACAGAAGGTCAAGGGTATGATTCGTGGGCCTATGGATTGCTGATCAATCTGGCGGAATCAATCCGGCGGAATACGGGAGTGGATCATCTGGATCATCCAATACTCCCGGTTCTGCCGCGATTTGCGGTCGGTTTCCTCGCGAATGACCGCCAGTACCACGCATGGTTCTCGGACGCTGGAGGGACAGTGGATTATATACCGTGGCATTATCCAATGGTTCTGCTTTCAGCGTATAACGGGGACGCATTGGCGGGCTGGTATCTGAAAGAGACACAGGCAGCAAGCAAACGAGATTACGATGTCTTCAAGCTGCTGGCGTATGCCCCGCAGATGCCAGCACTTGGGGAAGCACCGAAGGAAACCGGGGCAATATTTCCGCGGGCGGGCTGGGCGTCGCTGCGATCGGACTGGGGGCCAGATGGAACGATGGTGGCTGTGCAATGCAGCTCGTCGGGGCAAGGTCACCAGCACATGGATCAGGGGAATTTCCTGATATATAGAGGGACCGAGAATCTGGTGATGGACTGCGGCTATGCCAGCGCGCTCGGTTCGACATTGCGAGAATTCGCGCGGGGCTCGGTTGGCCATAACTGCATATTGGTGGATGGCAAAGGCCAGAGCTACAAGCGCGGCAGCACTCCATATTTCGCAACGAGCACGCATGTGGATTATGTGATGGCGGACGCGACAGCGGCGTACGGCACGTCGCTGGTAACGCGGGTACAGCGGCACTTTGTGTATATCAAACCGGATATATTGCTGATTGTGGATCAGCTGCGAGCGGCAGAGCAGCCGCGGCGCTTTTCGTGGCTTCTGCACCCGGATTCGTATGCACCAAAGGGCCTTGCCACAGTGACGCTGAACGGTACGGCAATGGAAGTAAACGGAAAAGCCCGGCAAGGACGCATCGAGATTATAAAAGGCGAAGAGACAATGCGCATACTGCCGATGCGCAATGAGCTGGGCGTGCGGTATGTAACGTATCCGGGGGCGGAGAAATATAACCCATATATTGAAGTGACTTCGCAGCCGCTGACGGAACTCGTACTGCCGATGTTGATGACATTCGGGGACACGCATATTAACAATGGCGGCCTGAACGTGCATGAAGGGACAGTGCTTTTCCGCGGACAGGCCAATGGGAAGATATATGATGTAACGTTGAAATTGGCAGGTGAAAATGGAGAATCGCCAACGCTGAAGGTGACGGCAGACGGGGAGACACTGATAGATAAGGATGATTTGTCTGTGCCAGAGGATATTCAGGGATAGGCGAGCAAAGATAACAGGTAAGTGCGCCAGATACGCAGTAGAAGTCCAGCAGTCGACAGTCGATACCCATAGGTGAGGTACCGTATGAGACAGGATTCCGCTGTGAAAGCGCGTATAGTGTTGGTTGCGATCGGTCTTCTGGTGGCTGGGACGGCGTTTGCGTACGCTGGCAAGATGGAGAAGGGCCGTAGTGCGGAGATGAGCGCAGCAGCCCGGCGCGCGGCTGTGCTGAGGCTTCCGGCAGGGAGCCTGAGCGTGCCGGAGCTTATCCGGGCACTGGAAGACCCGGATGTTCTGGTGAAACGGGCCGCAGTTTTGCGGATGGAGCGTATTGGGAAAGCTGCGCTTCCAGCGCTGAAGAAGGCACTGAGGAATGATGATGCGCTGGTGCGCCGAAATGCAGCGCTGGCGTTGGGGACCACCGGCCCCGATGGTCTCCCCTACCTCAAGCGCGCGCTGCATGACCGTTCACCGATGGTGCGCCAGGCAGCTATATACGGTCTGGTGAAGATTGAACCGCGGACCAATGAAACGTTGGAACTGATTGCTTCGGCCGCTCATGATGAAGATGGCTTTGTTCAGCAGGCAGTGGTGATTGCGCAAGCGCAATACCTGCAGGTCATCGGAGAATTTCGCCTGCCATATGAAGGGTGGAAATTCCGCACAGATCCGGACCGCATCGGTCGAGACGCCGCGTGGTATGCAGTGGACTTCGATGATGCAGGCTGGGACGACATGAGGACTGAGAAATCATGGACCCAACTGGGATATGACTACATCGGAGTAAGCTGGTATCGGCGCACCGTGGAATTGCCGGAAAATCCGGGAGGAAGCCGGGCACTTCTGCATTTTGGCGGAGTGGATGAGTGTGCGTGGGTGTGGATAAACGGGCACTATGTGGGCGAACACGATATAGGCCCCGCAGGCTGGGACAAACCGTTTACACTTGATGTGAGTGATGTGATCAAATGGGGCGAACCCAACCAGATAACAGTACGGGCGATGAATACCGCAGCCGCAGGTGGCATTTGGCAACCAGTATTCGTCCGCTCAATCGGAGCCGCGAGGTGACGTATCAGATGAGGCCAACACGATACACCACTGGAGGGATACCTGTGATAAGACCAATCACTGTCGCTATACTCAGCCTAGCGCTGCTGTGTTCGCTGACACTGGCACAGGAGGGTCCTAGTATGCAACTTTCAGAACCGTGGCCAAGCGCATACACCGGTGATGACGCGACCGGAGATAGCGTCATCGGCCTGTGGAGTTTTGATGGTGCAAATCCGGGCCTGGACTCCTCAGGCAATGGCCATGACGGGGTATTGAAGGGTGCAGAGGTGAATCCCGCGGGGAAATTCGGCGCATGCCTGGAGTGTTTTCGCGGATGGCCCGACGAGGATAAGGAACACAGATTATATGTGAATAATGCGGCCACTTTGAGCCCGAAGGGCGCATTCACAATTGAAATGTGGATCAGCCCGAAGGATGATTTTGAAGGGTATCCGGAAGCATTTCTGATTGATAAGAAATACGTTTCGCCGACGGACTACCAGATTGTTCTTGGGGCAGCCAGCAGCTCCGGAACTCGCATATTGCGAGCGAGCCTCGGCTTTGGAGCAGCATCGGAGACATTCGCTTCGACGGCTGCGCAATATGAAGCAGGCAAATGGTACCACATCGCCTTCACGTATGATGGGGACGGCACCGGGAAATTTTACCGGAACGGCTCATCGCTGGGCGGGGCGAGTTATCCGGGCCGCAAGAGCATTGCGGCCGGCACACGATTTTTGACCATCGGGGATCGAAACGGGAGCAATTACCACGGTTTCCCGGGGTATATCGATGAGGTGCGCATCAGCAATGGTGCGCGTGAATTCCGTCCAGCATCGTTTGCCGTGGTAACAAAGCGACGAGCATATGTGCGGATGGAAGAGGATATAGTGCTAGAATTTGCGGTAACGAACAGACTGCGAACACCGCTGACAGGAGTAACGGTGCGGCTTGGGGCGGCGGAGACGGATGCTCTGACTGAGGAATTGGAGGAGCTTGCTCCGGGCGAGACCGCCATAGTTGAATATCCGCTGAATACGGCCCTGCGGCCCGGAGAATACAATATTCATGCGCGAATGGACATCGCCGGTGAACAGCCATACAGCAGCGATGAAGCGTTCAAAGTGGTCATCGCGCCCCGGCCAGTGAAACGTATGCCAGTCGTAATGTGGGGCGTCGGCGGCGTGGATGGAGTTACTGAAGAGACCCCGCGGCTGAAGGAAATGGGGTTCACACACTGTCTGGGGACTGGAACAGACCTCGCGAAGGTGTGGAACGCAGATGCGCCGACACTGGCGACGAGCGAAGAGGGCGCCGCGAAAACCTACGCGATGCTGGATCAGGCATTGGAGGACGGCATAGGAGTTATCGCCGGGCTGTCACCGGGACGATACGCTCGGGACTATGAAGAGTACCTGCGGGTAGATCGCAACGGTGAAGCCGAGAAAGATGTCAATGGCCTGCTGCCGAAGGTTCAGAATTTCTGCTATAACGTGGGCAAATCGGCCGGAGAGACATATGGGGATTTCCCCGCATTTGCCGGAGCACTGGTGCATACAGAGGTTCGTGGAGAGGCGAGTCCCTCGTTCTCGAAGGCAGACTGCGAAGCATTCACAGAGTATGCAGGGTATGATATTCCCGAAGAGGTGCAAGGGAAGAACGGCGTGCGCTATCAGGATCTGAAAGATTTTCCAACGGATCGGGTCATTGCCGACGATGATCCGATACTTGTCTATTACAAATGGTTCTGGGAGAAGGGTGACGGCTG
>CAYSRY010000140.1:0-436 GCA_964433395.1 uncultured Armatimonadia bacterium
GGAAAATCCGGCGTCAGCGCTCCGACTGGGTTTACAGCGTGGTGACGCTGGTTTCATTTGGCTTTATGGTGTGGGCGGGGCTGCTGTACTGCCAGCCCGGCGAGGCAGTGCGCGCGCAGCTTCTGGCAATCGAAGAGGGCACCCTGTTCACATGGGTATTTGACAATGTGCAGGTTCCGCTTGATGCGACGATGTTCGCGTTGCTCGCGTTCTTTATCGGGTCGGCGGCATACAGGACCTTCCGGGCGCGGAACGTTGAAGCGACGATTCTGCTGGTGACAGCAATAATCGTGATGCTTGGCCGTGTACCGATCGGCGAAATGCTCTATGACCGCATGCCGGGCCTGTATGAGTGGATCATGCAATATCCAGCAGTCGCCGGCAAACGCGGGATTTTGTTTGGAGTGGCGCTCGGTTCAATTGCGACGTCGTTGCG
>CAYSRY010000140.1:446-9106 GCA_964433395.1 uncultured Armatimonadia bacterium
TCACACCTTGGCGGGTAAGGAAATCATGGCACGCATAACATCTGCTGAAAAACAATGGGGCGCCGGCATAAAGCTATGACGAAACTACTGGAGAAACTGGAGCAGATAGATCGGCGATGGCTGTATCTGGTGATGCTTGCCGCAGTCGTCCTCCCATTCCTGCTGCATTTGGAGTTGCCCGTCGGGAAGCCGAGTCCCTCGACTACATCTGTGTACGACTATATAGATGAGCTGCCGGCTGGCTCGGTCATTCAGATTGCCTTTGATTACGCCCCTGCATCCATGCCTGAACTCGAACCCATGGCCAAAGCCATAGTTCGCCACGCCTTCAGGAAGAATCACCGGATCCTGGCCATGACCCTGCACCCGCAAGGGGCATTGATGATCAAACGAGTAATCGACGCCATTGGTGCAGAGATGGATAAGGAATATGGTGTAGACTGGGTCAATGCTGGCTATAAGCCCGGCGGTGTAGCGGTAATTCTTGGTATGGCCCGCGACATTCCCGAAGTCTACGCAAACACTGACGCACTGGGCAACCGGCTGTCAACGTTGCCGATGATGAAGGGAATAGTCACCTATGATGACATCGCTCTGATGGTTGACATCGCGAGCAATAGTCTGCCCTTCGCATGGGTGGCGTATGCGCACGAGCAGTACAACCTGTCCGTCGCAGCGGGTGTGACAGCAGTGATGGCGACCGACCTGTACCCATACTGGACATCAGGTCAGTTGGTCGGGGTTATCAACGGGCTGAAAGGCGCCGCAGAGTATGAACAACTGGTTGGGGCGCCCGGCCTGGGGTTACTTGGGATGTCGTCGCAATCCATCTGCCACGTGCTGATAATTCTGTTTATTGTGCTGGGGAACGTCGGGTATTTCCTGAAACGGCGCAAGCGGTAACATCGGAACGGCACCCGCGCTCAGTCCGTGAACGCAATGGAGGTTGTCGATGATGATACGAGGTATGACGCATGGCTGATGCACAGCAGAGCAGCGAGTTAGTGTTCTTGGGACTGAGCCTGAACCCTGATTTTGTGGGTTTGTGGCTGCAAGCCCTGCTGACTTTCGCGATCATGTCCTTTCTGATCGGCGATAACCCGGTCTATAAATTTGCGGAGCACCTGTTTGTTGGTATTTCAGCAGGCTATGGGGTTGTCATCATCTGGAAACAGGCCGTTCTGCCTCTGGTTGTGTTTGAGCTGTTCCCGTCGCTGGGGCCGAGCGGGGCAGGAGATGCTGTGGCTGATTACTGGGTGCTTGTTCCGACAGTGCTTGGGCTGCTGATTTTGAGCCGATTTATTCCGAGATATGATTGGCTCTCGCGTTATCCAATCGCGTTCACAGTTGGGCTATATTCCGGCGCGAGTATTCCCGCAGTGGTACAGGCGTACATATTGGAGCAGGGCAAGGCGACGATGAAGCCAGTGCTTGCTGCGGGCGATGTGTCATGGTCGATGGCCCTTAGTGCGTTTGTGGTGCTTGTTGGCGTTGTCAGCACGTTAGCGTATTTCTATTTTTCGCGTCCCCATAAGGGAACCCTTGGTATGGCATCGCGCGCCGGCATGTGGTTTTTGATGATTGCTTTTGGTGCGGGATTTGGGAATACGGTTATGGCCCGCATCTCACTTTTGATCGGTCGCGTTGAGTTTTTGCTCTACGAATGGCTTCCAGTGGCATCAACATATCTGTCTAAATTTGTCAAATAGGTGACATCTGAATTTAATCCTCCACTAATTGGCATTAAATCTTTCTGTTTGCATACTTATTGAACATCTGGTATGTTAAGGTCAAGATTGGTGGAGATATCGTCATTTATTGTTTGCATGGTGCCATTTGGAGGGTTGCATGGTGGACGAGCGTGAACTGATTTTGGCCATTGACAACGAGGCATCGTCCTTGAGTAAGATCCGCGCGGCCCTCGGTCGCGAAGGTTACCGGCTTGCTGAAGCGGGCAGCGGTGAAGAGGGGCTTGATGTCTACGGGAGCCACCAGCCAGCCCTCGTGGTCCTTGCTGTAGATCTTCCAGGCATAGACGGTCTTGAGGTCTGTCGCCGTCTTCGCGCCAAGAGTGACGTACCAATTGTCATGGTGAGCAATCGGCATGAAGAGTTGGACATTGTTGTTGGCTTGGAGCTTGGGGCCGATGACTATGTGGTGAAGCCGTTCGGCGAGCGTGAGCTTGCGGCCCGCGTTCGCGCAATGTTGCGGCGAACGGTTTTGACCCAGAAGGCCACATCTCAGCAGCGTCAATTGGATTACCCTGATTTGCACCTGGATTTGCCGACCCGTTCGGTTGTTGTACAGGGGGTGTCGCAAAAGCTTACTCCTAAGGAGTTTGATCTGCTTTTTTTCCTTGCTTCGCAGCCCCAGCATGTTTTTACCCGTGAAGAAATTGTAGAGGCCGTCTGGGGCTACCGGCCTGTTGACAATGATCTTCGCACCGTCGACACGCATGTGAAGCGCCTGCGGCAGAAGCTGGAAGAGAAGTATGAAGTCCCGTGGAGCGTTGCAACAGTCTGGGGCGTGGGATACAAGTTTGAGGTCTCGGGGCGGTAGATTTGTAGAATACGGGCTTTTCTTGACACCTCCACGTTGAATATGCTACGGTTTATCAAGAGTATTCAGCGTTTCAGGTCTCATGCAGGTGGACAGCCTGGTTTCGCTGGCGCAGAGAATTTCGCCAGCGGATCCCGCCTGAGGGGAAGAAACAAGTAGCTCCATACGAATCCGTGGTGTATGCCGCGGGGAATTGGCGTTGGAGTCAGGGAGGCCACAGAGAACATGCCGAGCCTCAGGTGCCGGTGCTGGTCATATATGTATGTGTTGTCTCTGATCAGTTTCCTGATGATGTCCGTCCTTCCGGTCGCGTATGCCGGCCCAGGAGTACAAATCCTGCAGCCCCAACAGGGACAGGTCGTGAGCGGGGTCATCTGGATCGACATCGCCTACTCTACAAACACAGCGGTGCCGATCACAACACTTGAGATCTACGTGGACAATGAGCTGGTTCGGAAATCGAACCTTGCGTCCCCAGAGCTTTCAGGGAAGAAGTCTTTTGAATGGGACTTCAGTTTTGCGGCAGCGACCGCGCACTCGATTTCGGCGAAGGCCGTTGACAACGCTGGGGCGAGCGGCAGCGCTACGATCTCGGTCACAGTCCGCCAGGCGCAGACTAATATCTCTCAGCCCAGTGGAGCGGTTGATCAGATTCCACCGACAGTGAACATTTATTATCCAGCCCAGGGAGCCAAGCTCGCAGGGCTTGTTGAGATTCGCGCTGAAGCTCGCGACAATGCAGGCGTAGAGCAGGTTTACTTCTACATTGATGGTCGCCTGCACAAGATGATTTACAATTCACCGCCTTATTATGATCAGTGGGACACCTCGAAACTGCCAGACGGCCGCCATATTCTGAGCGCCGCAGCGGTTGATTCCTCGAACAACGAGGCCCGCTCGGCCGAAATAACAGTTTTCGTTGAGAACCACGCCATGACCCGCATGCAGAGCACGTCAGCGGCGAGCCCTGTAGTGCCGCAGACCGTAACTTCTGCTCCTCCGGTGGTCGCAGCAGCGCCCCAAGTGGCCGCAGCACCTCCGGTAATTTCGGCGCCGTCTGCCACGACCGCAGTACCCGCGACTCCGCCGGCGTTGGCACCGACTGTCATACCTGTCGTTCCAGCATCGGTTCAGCCAACTACGCCACGAATTGCTGTGAACGATTTTGGTCAGGCTCCAGGCGCAACAAACTCAAATACCAATCTTCACCAGGGCGGTCTGGCAGTCGCAACGCGGCCAGCTGCGACACCTCCAGTTATCAGCACGTCAGCTCCAGTTGCCGCAGTTCCGGCTCCAGCAGCACAGAGGCCCACAACCGTGGCGACCGCCGCTGTTTCCGCGCCAATTCAGAGCGCAAAAGTAGTCCGTCCCGCTCTTGCCCCATCCGTTTCGCAGATCAGCTCCAGTGCTATAACGGCCCAGACGCTGACTTTGGCTGATACAAGTGCTACACAGGTAGCGGCTCTTCCTGCGACCCCACGTGTTAGTACGCCTGATCTCATCAGTCGCACGGCACCCTCCAATATTGGCACGCAATTTGCAAACACAGCGCGCACCAGCACAGCAGCAACGCTGGCACGAGTTGACCTGGCGACATCCGGTCCGCGCGTATCAGTACCGCAGCGGATCTCCCCGCTGCCAGGTGTGGCCACAGCTGCAGCCAGTGACAAGACCATTCCGACATTCAGAGCCATCACCGAAGTCGTTCCCGGTGACTACGCTTTTGTTGCCCCTACGGCCCGCGTAACGAAACCAGCAATGGTATCGACTCTCCCCACGACCGCGACGACTGCAGTTGCAGCCGCCCATGGGCAGCTTGCAATGTTGGCCATGCTCCCGGGCACCGAGGCACCGGAACTGCTTGGCGGGAACGTAAGTAATCCGGGGAATCCAGAGCTTGGCAATGCCGTGACGTCATCGAAGATGAAAGACATCGCTATCGTTTACGAGGGTAAGACGCTTGAGCTGCTGGCATCGCCCGAAACGGTCGGCGGCATCGCTACAGCGCCGCTTCGCGAAATCTTTGAAGAGACCGACGGAGTTCTTTACTGGTTCCCAATCACCAAGGAAGTTCGTGCCATTAACAATACGACCGATCTGCACCTCACGATCGGCGATCCGGAGGTCGATGTTAACGGCGTCACACAGACCACGTCTGTGGCACCGTACATCAAATGCGGGCGCACGATGCTGCCGCTCCAGTTTGTCGCTGACATGCTGGATATGACTATTGCCTACGAGTCAACTACGCAGCAGATCGTGATCACCAGCAACGAATTCTGACGCCGCATAATGAAGCCGGCAAGCCGGCGTAAGTTGAGATATAACCTCAAAAGCGGCAGTGCTTTTGAGGTTATTTTTTGGAAATTTCACCGAATGCCAACGAGACGTCTGGAGGACATATTCATGCTTCTGCCCAACCAATACATCAACCCGCAAGGCCACCTTGCAGTGGCCGGTTGTGATACCGTTGAACTCGCTCGAGAATTCGGAACTCCGCTTTATGTGCTTGATGAAGAGATCGTCCGTTCGCAATGTCGGAAATACATCGCCGCTTTCAACAAGCGTCTGCCAAAAGTTGAAATTGCGTACGCCTCGAAAGCTCTTATGACGAAGGCAATCTGCCGAATTATGGAGCAGGAGGGTATGGCGATCGACGTCGCGTCAGAGGGAGAACTCTACACGGCGCTTGAGGCAGGCTTTCCAGCGGGTAAGATCAAATTGCACGGCAACTTCAAGAAGGACTCTCTTCTGAAGATGGCCCTGGAAAACAATATCGGTCGCGTCGTGGCTGATAACCTGCTTGAGATTCAGCGACTTTCGGATCTTGCACAGACGATGGGAACAGTGGCAGACATACTGATCCGGATCACCCCCGGAGTTAAGGCGGATACGCACGAGCGGATCCGAACCGGTCACGAGGACAGCAAATTCGGGATCGGGATAACCGGCGGTTTCGCAATGCAGGCGGCGAAGCTCGCAGTCGAGTTGCCGAACGTGAATCTGCACGGCTTCCACTGCCACATCGGCTCGCAGCTTCTGCACACCGATGGTTTCGCGCGGGCCGCGCATGTTGTCATGGAATTTGCGGCTCAAGTTGCGGCTGAGACTGGTTATACGGCTGAGCAATTTGACATAGGCGGTGGGCTTGGTATCCGGTATCGCCAGGATGACATCCCGCCGACGATTGAGGAGCTTGCCGACGGGATCTGCACAGCAGTCAAGGACGCATGTCAGGAGCACAATCTGCCTGTGCCAGAACTGATTTTGGAACCAGGCAGGTCGATTGTCGGAGAGGCCGGTCTTTCGCTTTATACAGTTGGCGTGGTGAAGGATATCCCGTGCGTTCGCACGTACGTATCGATAGACGGCGGGCTTTCGGACAACCCGCGGCCATTGCTTTATGATGCAGAATATGAAGCAATGATCGCGAACAAAGCCGGGCAGGCCCCAGACCGCATCGTCCGGGTGTCAGGTTCACACTGTGAGACCGATACGCTGATGCCAGAAGTCACGCTGGCTGATCCGCAGCCTGGTGACACTCTGGCGATCCAGTGCACCGGCGCGTATTCGTATGCAATGGCTTCGAATTACAACCGCTTCACGAAACCAGCAATGGTGCTTGTAAACAACGGGCACGCGGAACTGATCGTCAGACGCCAGTCTCTGGACGATCTGCTTGCTCAGGACGTCGTGCCGGAGCGGCTGGGATAATCGAGCAGACGACCAAGTACGACACAGGGAGTGACAAGAGAAGCATGCGGCTTGCTCTAACCGGGAGGGTATCGGGGCGCAAGCTGCAGTGGCTGAAGAGCCTCGGGCAGCTGGGCGCAATGCTACGGCTGCCCGTTTTTCTGGCTGGCGGTCCAGTGCGCGACCTGCTTCTGGGCCGCCAGGAGCTTGATGTTGATATTGCGATCGAGGGCAATGCGCTTGCCTACGGAGAAGCGCTTGCGGCTCGCGATGGCGCCCGCGTTTCACCCCATCCTGACTTTGGAAGCGCAACAGTGCATTACCCGGATGGCCGCCATGTTGATCTGACTGGCACCCGACGGGAGCACTACCCCCATCCCGGCGCACTTCCTGTGATAACGCCGACATCAATGCGCGAAGATCTTTCACGGCGCGATTTTACCGTGAACGCCATGGCCCTTTCGCTATCGCCGGATAATTTTGGCGAGCTGATGGACCCCTTTGACGGTTACCGCCATCTACGCCATGGGGTGTTGATGGCCCTGCATGCAGACAGTTTTGCAGATGACCCCACGCGCATACTTCGGGCATCGCGCTTTGCCGCGCGGCTTTCGCTGCGGCTGGATGAGGACACGGACCAGTGGATCCGCACTTCTGTACTTGATGGCGCGCTGCAGACAGTCTCGCGGAACCGTCTGGTGACGGAATTGCGTTATCTCCTGACAGAACCGTCCGCACGCTGGGCGCTATGGTGGTTGGGGCGCTGGCACGCCCTTGAATGGCTCTGGCTTGACACCACGCGGCAGCACTGGCCCCTTCTTGACAGCATTGTGCTGGCGCAGCAGGAGCTTGGTATCAATGCCGATGAGAGCACAATCTTTGCCGCGGCGTTATCGCTTGTGCTTGGTGCGCGCCTGACACGGGAATGGGTTGCCCGCTGGCCGCTGCTGCACGAGGAGAAGCGCGGAGCGCTTCAGGCAGCGGACTTGCTTGAGGCCGAGATTTGTGCAGACTTTCCATCAGGGGCTGAACGTAGTAGAATATACACAGAATTGTGTCATCTTCCTCCCGCGGCTTTGCTTGCTGGCTGGGCAGCAGGGTCCCCCGTCGTGCGTTCGAATCTCGGCTTGTACTGCCGGGACCTGATGGGCGCAACTTGTGATGTGTGCGGCAAGGACCTGCTGAATCTTGGTTACAAGCCGGGTCCGGGTTATACGCCAGCCCTTGATGCCGCCATGGCGGTGAAGCTTGATGTGGACGCCGACCGAAGCGGTCAACTCAACGCTGCTGCAGAGGTATTGAGGCAGTATCCATCAAAGCCGCAACGCCCGAAACGCTGAGGAAGGCCTCTTTCCGGGAAATCACACGCCGCGCCTGTGCGCTGGCGGTAGAGTAGGGATGTCATGCTGCTTTCGTATTTAGAGGGCCACAACGACCTGGGGCAGCTTATAGCGTGGATCTTGGGCGCTACAGTGGCAATTACGGTTCATGAATATGCGCACGCGCGGAGAGCATTGGCAGCTGGGGATCCGACTGCGCGCGACCTTGGGCGTGTGACATTGAACCCGCTGGCGCATTATGATCCTATTGGCAGCACGTTGTTTCTTTTTGCCGGCATCGGTTGGGCAAAACCTGTGCCAGTTGACCCGCGCAATTTTCGGAACCTCCGGCGAGATGAGCTGTGGGTTTCGGCCTGGGGTCCGCTGAGCAATCTGTGCACGGCGGTTGTATTTGCAATTATGCTTCGTGCTATCGCCTATGCGGGTGCCATGAATTTGCCCGTGTACGCGTACACCGCGCCATATACGGAAGCTATTGCAATCATGACGCTGGCGAACTGCGTGCTGGCGATCTTCAATTTGATACCAATTGCGCCGCTTGACGGCTCGCACATCCTTGCGGCACTCCTGCCTCCCAAACAGGCTTTGCAGCTTGAAGATTTTTACCGGCGCAATGGCCGGTACATCATGATCGGCGCGATTGTGATGCTTTTTGTACCGCCATTCAGCACTATTACCCAGATGGTACTGATGACACCAATTTTCGGGCTTTTCACGTTGTTGACCGGTTCCGGTGGGTTTTAGTCGGGCTGAAATCCGCGGCGTAGCTGGTCGCATCGTGGTCGCGAGATGCAGGCAGTGCATCACATATTGACAATCAGGAACGGGAATTGTGGCGTATAACGTGAGGTCTGCGAAGGCCACCTCTTCCCCCATATGGTGTTGCGCGACTTTCCGG
Source organism: uncultured Armatimonadia bacterium (assembly GCA_964433395.1). Taxonomy (GTDB): domain Bacteria; phylum Armatimonadota; class Zipacnadia; order Zipacnadales; family UBA11051; genus UBA11051. The sequence continues at coordinate 8,937 of CAYSRY010000140.1, forward strand.
AGACAGGATCGCTCCATATATTGCGCAGCGCCGTGGAGAGGTCAGCGCAGATCACTCATGTGTAAAGACTTTGAGAGGTTCAAACAGGAGAATGTTTTATGGCCGAAATGAAAGCACTGGTCTTGTGTGCAGGTGAAGGGACTCGCCTGCGCCCACTCACGTTTTCTCGT
>CAYSRY010000141.1:0-9095 GCA_964433395.1 uncultured Armatimonadia bacterium
AATGTCTGAACGTATCCTCGTCACGTATAAGGCCGGAACTCCCTCATATCTCGAAGTAATGCTCAATGCGACAGATTTTCAGGACTTTTCGAATCGCGCTGAGTTTAATCGTCGTATGGCAGCCGAGGATACGCGTCTGCTTGACGCTATGATGGAGCACCAGGAAAAGCGTGAGCAGCAGCGTCGTCAATTACGTCAGAAAGAGTCTGAGCAAATCGTGTTGCGCAAGAAAGTCATCGAGGAACGCAACAAGGTGACCGCGAAACAGAAAGCAGCGGCAGCAGCTTTCGCAAAAGCCAAAAGTAGCCATGCAAACGTTGAGGCGCAGCTCAAAGCTCTTGATGAAGCATCGGCAGCTATTGAGCGTGAGTTGGCGGCTCTGGCGCGAGGCAGCTACAGCAGCCGCGCGTACAAAGGCAAATTTGCAGGCACATTTGCATGGCCTGCGCATGGGCGTATATCATCGCCGTTCGGATGGCGTATTCATCCGATTACGCATTCACGCCGACCGCACACTGGTATTGACATAGCGTGCTCCTCTGGGACGCCCATCCATGCCGCTGCGACAGGACGTGTGATTCGCGCCGGTTGGTATGGAGCTTACGGCAACTGTGTCATTGTCGACCATGGAAGTGGCAAATCGACACTCTATGGCCATCTGAGCAGCATAAATGTGGGAAGTGGACAGGTGATCAGCAAAGGACAGATGATTGGTCGTTGTGGCAGCACAGGCTGGTCCACCGGGCCGCACCTCCATTTTGAAATCCGAACAAGCGGAAGTCCGCGTAATCCTCTTGACTACCTGTAAGTGCATAGCTGCTCAAATAGTCAGATGAGCACCTGAGAGTGCCTGGAGGCACAGATGAAGCGCAATACAACCATTGCCGTACTTGCTTTCGCAATTGCTGTGTTTTTTTTCTTCGGTGGTTTGACCACTGCGCAGTTTCTGACTGCCGGAGGTGTGATGCCAGGGCTGGCGCAAATCGTTCCTGGTACCTACCAGGAAACGCAGGATTATGATATTCCTACCGCAACTGATCTGTCACCCATATCAACGTTCTGGGAAGTCCGCGAGAAAATTAAGAATAAGTTCGTGTACCCTGTCGAGGATGACAGCGAACTCACTTATGGTGCCATTCGGGGAATGCTTGCATCACTTGGCGACCCCTATACACGCTTTCTTGATCCGAAGCAGTACAAAGACTTCCGGACCGAGAATACCGGGCACTTCGACGGTATTGGAGCGGTTCTGCAATGGCAGTCGGATGAAGCCACGGGACAGGGCTACGTGGTGATTTCCTCCGTGATCAAAGGTGGACCGGCCTCTCTCACGCAACTGCGCTCCAAGGATATTGTCGTCAAAGTTGATGACGACTCGGTCAAAGGTTTGACCCTCGACCAGGTTGTCAACAAAATTCGCGGTAAGCGCGGGACAGTGGTGACGCTGACCGTCATCCGACAGGGGGTCAATGAGCCTCTCGATATCGCCATTACGCGCGATAAAGTCGATTTTCCAACTGTTGAATACAATATGATAGATGGTACAAAGATTGGCTATGTCTGGCTTCGCAGCTTTAACGAAATAGCAGAACGCCGCACTCGTGAAGCCATTGTCGACTTGAAAAGTCAGGGCATGGAAGGTCTTGTCTTTGACATGTCAATGGATCCGGGGGGCATTCTCGATGCTGCCGTAGCTGTCGGCGGCTTTTTCCTGAATGGCGGACCGGTTGTGTACATAAAAGGTCGAGACGCTGAGGCGCAGCCACTTAACGCGCCGAATGGCACTTTGGTCCCAGATGACATGCCAATCGTTGTCCTGGTCGATGGCGGTAGCGCTTCTGCATCCGAGATTGTCGCGGGGGCGCTCAAGGAACGCCACCGCGCTGAGGTCGTTGGGCATTACACATTCGGCAAATCAAAAGTGCAGACCATCATTGAGATGCGAGACGGCTCAGCGTTGTTCCTGTCTACTGCAGTTTACTTGACGCCGGATATGACGGACATCAGTATTGAGGATGAAAAAGGCAATAGAGGTGTGAAACCCGACATTATATTTCCTGATCCAGATCCCAAAGGACAATACACCGTGGAGTCATGGCATCAGGAGCAGATCGACAAGGCCGTTGACGTATTGAAGAAGAAAATGCAGTAAACTCAGCGTATGAATACGCAATACAGATGTCTGCGGCGCGGTTTACGCCATGACATGGGGTGACCGCGCCACAATACATTAAGGATAATGCGGATGGAGAGACCGAATCGCGACATAGGGGAGGCTCTGCATTTGGCGGAGAGGAAGGTTCTGCGTCTCGAACGCAGTCTCTTTGCTCATCGTCTGGCAGTCGCTGGGTGTGTGCTCGTGATTGTGGCTATTATCCTCATTGGGGCACTTGGCCAGCGGAGGCATTTTGCCCGGGCGCTGCTGCTTGATGATGAAATTGTCTGTGTAGTAGCCACGCAGAGCGAGGCCGAGCAGGTCAGGCAGCGCCTCGTCGCTGCAGGCAAAGGTGAATTAGCTGGCGAAGCATTTATCAAACAAAAATGGGAAGATGCCCCGTATGAAGTTGACGAACGCCCGGTACTGACTGTTGATGAGGCGGTTGCATTGCTTCAGGACAAAGTCACTGTGTATGTCTCGGCGGCAGGCATCGAGGTGGATGGTGTTGAAGTTGCAGCGCTGGCTACAGAAGAACTGGCGCAAAAAGCGCTTGATACCCTGAAATCAGAGTACATAAGCGAAGGCACTTCAAATATGTTGTCGCAGAAACTGGAACCAGAGGCCACAATTGTGACAGTTTCTGAAGAACCGTCGCGGATTTCCACTGATATTCGGGACGTGGTCAAAAAACTCACTGAAGCGCACAATAGGCCAGCCAAGTATCAGGTCAAACCTGGCGACTTCCCCGAGAAAATTGCAACTGCGCACGGCATATCTGTAGCCGACCTCTATAGCCTCAATCCTGATATGAAGAATCGTACGATACATCCAGGAGAAAAGATCGACGTCGGTGTGCCAGTCCCCGCGATCACGGTGGTAACCACGTATGAAGTCACAGTGGATGAGGTTATTGCCGCGCCTGTTGAAAAACGACCTTCAGATGCCCTTGCAAAAGGGGAGAAGCGAGTATCGTCAAATGGCAAACCGGGTCGTCGCAGTGTTACCTATCGTGTGACAAAACGCAATGACAAAGAAGTCTCGCGAGAGGTCGTGGAAGAAAAAAGCATTGCGAAGCCGCAACCGAAGATATTGCTTGTCGGCACCCGCAAAGCGGCCGATACATAGGCTGCCAGTGCAGGCTGTAATAGCACTCGTCATTGGTGAAAATATGGGAGAAACGCGCGATGAGTATTGCCGTTGAGTTGTCTGCGACGCAACAACGCATCAATGCAGTAATAGACCAGGTTGTGCCAGAAGCGATCGGACCAGCCAGCAAACTCCTGGCGGCAATGCACTACAGCATCCGGGGGGGCAAGCGCATTCGAGCGTTTATGGTCATGAAAGCCGCCGAAACGTTCGGCTTGGATCCGCAAGCGGTGCTACCGGCAGCAATCGCATTTGAACTGGTGCATGCGGCATCACTTATTCACGATGACATGCCATGCATAGATAACGCAGATACTCGCCGCGGTATCCCATCATGTCACGCGGAGTTTGACGAACACACCGCGCTTCTCGCAGGCGATGCACTTATCATCAAAGCATTTGAATTGCTTGCCTCATTACATAGGTCTGGAGTACCTGCTGAGCGCGTATGCCGCGTTGTTGAGGAGTTTGGCCAGGCAACAGGCGCTACCGGCCTGATCGCCGGCGAAGCTGCAGATATTGAAGGCGAGCTACTCCCGCCCGATGCCGATACGCTGAGTTTTATCCACATCAACAAAACCGGCAAACTCATTGTCGCTGCGGCGCGTACTGGCGCACTGCTTGCCGGGGCTGACGATGAGGCCCTCCACATTGTGACGGAGTTCGCACATCATGTTGGCTTGTTGTTTCAGATAACTGACGACATCCTCGACGAGACCTCGACTGAAGAGGAAATGGGGAAGCCTGTGGGCGCTGATGGTGACGCAGGAAAAATGACCTATCCCGCGCTTCTCGGACTGGGCGGCGCTTGCTGTCGTGCAGATGAGGTCGCTGCATTGGCAACCGCTGCTGCTGACAACCTGCCAGCAAATGTTGAACTCTGGCATGAACTGGTTATGCTTGTACGCAATCGCCGGGCCTAAGAGGCGCACTTTCCACATGAAAGACGGCTTGATAAAGGTATCAGCGGCCGAATTGGAGACTTCAGGATGCGGATTTTCATCGTTGAAGAGGGTGGGTTCTGTTTCGGTGTCAGGCGCGCGTTGGATATGGCCAATGAGGCTATCGAAAGCGAGCAGTTGAGCGCAACTTTCGGTCCCCTGATTCACAATCCCCAAGTAGTCGATGATCTGCAAAGACGTGGTGTCCGCGTCGTCAGTGACGTAGCCGAAATGCACCGTGGTGAGACGATGATGATTCGCACACATGGGTGTGCCCCAGACATTTTTGAGCAGGCGGGGACTTGCGGAGTGAAATTGCTTGATGCAACCTGCCCGTTTGTTGCTCGAGCCCAGGATGAAGCTCATCGCCTCTGCGACGAAAACTGGCAAGTGCTTATCCTCGGAGAGCCTGATCACCCGGAAGCTCGTGCCATCCGCGCACACAGCGGAGGCAGAGCTGTTATCGTGGAAGGTCCGGATGACCTCGACAATCTTACACTCGGACATCGTGTCGCGGTTGTATGCCAGACTACCCAACGCCTTGATAATCTCAACCGTCTGGTCACTGCGCTTCTCCCGCGCACTCGTCTGCTGCAGATAAGTAACACCATATGTGATGCCACGACACAGCGTCAGTCCGCTTCCCTCGTCGCTGCGCGCAAAGTTGATGTGATGGTGGTCATAGGCGGGTACCATAGCGCTAATACAACGAGGTTGGCCCAGATATGCTCTGAGGTCAACTCACGTACCTATCATATTGAGCGGGCTGAAGAGATGCAGCCAGAGTGGTTTGTTGGTGCACAGACCATTGGTATAACTGCTGGTGCTTCCACGCCTGACACTGCTATTCAGGAAGTATTCCACGCGTTGAGCAGACTTGCTGGAGAGGATGATGAAATATGATCACCCGGTTCGAGCAGATACTTGACGCTGTCGCTGAGCATCCCATCAGCACTGTTGCCATATCTGTTGCTGAGCAGAAAAGTGTGCTTGAGGCTGCCAGAGAAGCTCTTGATAAAAACATTGCTCGCCCGCTGTTTTTCGGCCGCGCCAGCATTATTGAGCCGATGGCCGAAGAAGTCGGTATTGCCTTAGCTGGCGATGAAATAATTGACATCCAGCACCCTCTTGACGCTGCCAGAGAGGCGGCCCGCGCCGTTCGGGAGGGGCGGGCTGCCCTTCTGATGAAGGGCCACATTCATACTGACGACTTTCTGCGTTCCATACTGGACAAAGAGACTGGGTTACGCGCCGGGCATGTCATGAGTCACGTCTTTGTTCTCGAAACTCTGCAGCGGGGCAGGTTGACGTTCGTTACAGACGGTGCGATGAATATTACCCCTGACCTGATCACCAAAGCTGACATCATAATGAATGCCGTATATCTCAGTCGTTGCTTCGGGATCAGCCGACCGCGCGTTGGCATACTGGCTGCAACCGAAGTCGTAAACCCAGCCATGCCTGCTACCATCGATGCAGCGGCCCTCAGCACTATGCAGGCGCGTCATCAGTTCCCAGACTGCATAGTTGATGGACCATTTGCGCTGGATAATGCCGTCAGCGAAATAGCCGCACAGGAGAAGAATCTGACAGGCGAAGTCGCTGGCAAATGCGATATACTTGTGGCACCGAATATTGAGGCGGGGAATATTCTCGCCAAATCGTTCTCATTCATGGCTGGTGGAAGGGCGGCAGGTGTCCTTGTTGGGGCAGCAGCTCCCGTTGTATTGACTTCACGGGCGGACAACGCTGAGGCTAAGCTTTTCTCCATTGCTACGGCCGTACTCATGGCCAGCCTCTGTCGCAGTGAACAATGCAAGATCGGAAAGGTGCATTTTTAGGCGATGCTTCCCCCTGCGCATTTTGCTGTCGGTGCAGCAATTGGAGCGACCGTAAAGCCCAGGTGGCTGGCAATTCCGTTAGCGTTTGGCTCGCACTTTCTCATGGATTCAATACCGCATCTGGAGAATTTCGGCGTCCTGTGCCGGGCCTATCATTGTCCGATGATTCTGCTTTGGAAGGTATGGGGCATACCTTGGGTCATCATCGGTGGATTGTTGTTGGGGTGGATGATCCGTGAAGCTGTAGCGACTAGAGCATGGGGAATATGGGCATTCATCGCGATGTGTGGTTTTCTGGCGGCCAGTCCAGATTTGTGCAAGATGATGTTGCCGCGCACCAATATTCTCAATGTTGCGCATTCGGCCATGCATGCACACCACGACTGGGGTCTTTCGCTCCATAGAGCATTGGTCGGTGGGGGAAATCTCGCCATTGACCTGATTCCCCGCTCAATTCCTGCATATGCGGGTTTCTTAGCGGAAATACTTGTTGAGTTCGGGGCTTTTTGGGCTGGGTGGAGATATCTGGCTGCGCGTGCACGCGAAGTCAGAGCTATGGCGGAAGTACGTGCAGGTGAAGACGCAGCGATCGAAGAAGAACAGTTTGTCGTCAACTTGCATACTATGAGGTGAATAGAATGTTTAAGCTCAGCGTCATAAGTGACGAGATCTCGCAGGATTTTGAACGCGTAATGCAGGTGTGCAAAGAGTATAACGTACCGTGTGTGGAGCCGCGCTCGGTCTGGGACAATCCGCCACAGAATATCCCCGACAGCGACGTCGCAAAGATGAAGAAGCTCACTCAGGAATATGGCATGAGTGTGCCCTGCATCGCTTCGCCGTTTCTGAAGTGTGATTTGGGCGACGATGCGCAGTACCAGGAACACCTCAACATCCTTCGCCGCTGCGTCCATATTGCCCATGAGCTTGACTGCAAAATTATCCGCGGTTTCACATTCTGGCGCACGGGCAACCCGGAGAATGTCTGGCAGCAGTTGCTTGATGCGTACGAAGAGCCCATCAAGATCTGCGAGCAGGAAGATATTTATATTGGCATTGAAAATGAAGCGTCCACCCACATTGGCGCCGCGGCTGAGGCTGAGAAGATGTACCAGGATCTGGCCAATCCGCGCATAAGAGCCATCTGGGACCCGGCAAATGAAGTCTTCGCTGAGAATGGTGAGTTGCCCTTCCCCGATGCCTGGGAACGCATGAAACCATATGTAATCCATGTGCACATAAAAGATGCCGTACATGTTGACAATCCCGAGAAGGGGCGGTGCGTCCCGGTTGGCGATGGCGGCTATATTGATTTCCCTGCGCAGTTCAAAGCGCTTATCGATATGGGCTACAATGGCGCTTGCTCACTTGAGACGCACTGGCGACCGTCCGAGGAGCTTGACCGCGATCTCCTGGACCAGCCCGGTGGAGCAGCGTTCTCCGCGAGTGGCGAACCAGCTAGCCGCATCTGCCTCGACAATATCAAAAAAATGTTGGCTGACATTGGCGTCGAGCTATAGTTAGTAAGACGCAGAGCAACATGCGCTGAAACATGTGCATCCGGCTTCGATTGGCCGGATGCACATTCTGTGTTATGGTTCTGACGAGGTCGCACGATACACTGGCGGCCCCGTCGAGGTGACAGTGCAATGGAGGGTAACAAATGGCCGTAGACATTAAGCTCATCGCCACCGATCTCGATGGCACGCTATTGTGCACCGATTCTGATATTTCAGATGCAAACGTGAAGGCTCTCAGAACTGCGCTTGCGCAGGGAATCACGGTTTGTATCGCAACGGGTAGGTCGCACGAATCCGCGGCTAACTTTGCCCGCCAACTCGGAATTGAAGAAAGCCTGATCATCTCGTACAACGGCGCGATGATTCGCCGCTGCAATGAGGATACCGCTATCTATCATAAGCCAATATCTCCTGAGTTCGCGAGCGCAATTGTCCAGCAATCTGTCGAGGAGTCATTGCATCTCAACTACTACATCAATGACAAGCTGTACGTCACGCATGTCGATAAGTGGTCGTGGATGTACTTCCGCCGCACGGGCGATGTATCAACTCCCGTGGGAGATCTCCGACAGTTCAATGGCAGTTCTCCAACGAAACTGCTTGTGTGCGCTGAGCCGCCACTCATTCCAGACCTTCTCAAGCGAGAACAGGCAGCGTGGAATGGCACGCTCTATGTCACCCGCTCAATGCCGGAATACATCGAATATCTTAACACTGAGGCAAACAAGGGCGCGGCGTTGCGCTGGCTTGCCAATCATCTTGGCGTCGGCATGGAATGCACAATGGCCTGTGGCGATCAGCTCAACGATCTGACAATGATCTCCGAAGCTGGAATTGGGGTTGCCATGCCCACAGCATGTCAGGAAGTGCGCGATGGGGCAGATTTTATTGCCGAAACACAACCTGAGGGCGTCGCTGAAGCTATCTGCCATTACCTGGCTCTGTAGTACAGGCAGGCCGTGGGCTGTCGGTGACGAATACTAGCGGAATGTATAGCTATGGATGGAGTGCGCGGTGAGAACGCCAGCAGAACGCCTGAAACATGGAGGGTGTGGCTTGAATGTGAACGGTCTTCATCGAAGGTACCAGGTTCGCAGTATGGCTATGATCTGTGCGCTGCTGGTCGTTACATCTGCGGCATGGTCACTTACGGCCGCCGATGTCGGGGCGCTCGTAATGGTTGAAATCAGCCCTTCTGCGAATATGCTTGTGGAGCATGCCAGTTGGCTGCCGGATGGTGTTACGCCAGTGTTGGGCGGCTGGCAGATGAAGCCCGACGCATGTGCCGTCGGTGTTTTTCGCACGCCTGCCAGTCGGTCGCAACTCTGCCCCGAACCTGTTTCGCCGCATTTTGCTGTTTCACCTGACGGTCTGAATGTCGCGTTTTGGCGTCGAGTGCCGCTTGAGGAGGGGGTGGCCGCCGAACTCAGTGTACTCAACCTTAACAGTGGCGCGGCGGATCTGGCGGGAATTGATCGGCCCGCGACTA
>CAYSRY010000142.1:0-9089 GCA_964433395.1 uncultured Armatimonadia bacterium
GCGGTACCAAGGCACGCCACAACGTTCCGAATACCCGCTTCAGATACAGCGATAACATCCGTATAGCCTTCTACAACAAGCACTTGATTGGTCTCAGATATGGTCGTCCGCGCCAAATTGAGTCCATATACAGTGCGACTTTTTTTGAAGAGCGCCGTCTCGGGTGAATTTATGTATTTGGCATTTTCGTCTGGATCGAGAGCTCGCCCACCAAATGCGATTACCTGCCCATTGACCTCGATAATCGGAAACATAACCCTATTTCGGAATGCGTCGTAGTGACCTCCGCCCGACCTTGCTTTCACTACTCCACAGTGTTCGGCGATCTTCCCGTCGACGCCTTTCGACGCAAGAAAGCGCACGAGCCCATCCCAACTATCGGGAGCGAACCCCAGTCCAAACCGCTGGATCGCAGCCTCGCGGATGCCACGGCTGGTAAGATACCCCAATCCAGGCATTCCCACTGGCCCGTGCAGACAGTCCTGAAAATACTCCAGTGTCAGCCGATTCACGCGGCGCACGTACTCCCGCTGGCGCCCAGCTTTGCCTGCTTCTTTACTGGCTTCTCTGCTCGTCTTCCACTGAAGCCCTGCCATCTCGGCCAGCCGCTCAGCGGCTTCAGGAAAAGTCATGCCCTCAATTTGCATCAGAAATGCAAAAACATCACCGCCTGCCCCACAGCCGAAACATTTGTAGAAGCCTCCGGCAGGATCAACATAGAATGAGGGCTGCGTCTCTTCATGGAAAGGGCAACACGCGCGCATACGTCGCCCTGCGCGCTGTAGGGTGACATATCGCGATATCAGGCTGACTATGTCAACCCGACGCTTGATTTCTTCTTTGATGACATCAGTGTCCATTGTCATTCAGCACATTGGAAGCCCAGGCCATTCCGGCTCGCGCATGAGGTGATACCATGTAACTACTTCGACGATGGCGGAGGTAATCCTTCCCGGGGTGACTACCGTCGAGGAACTACCAGAATCAGTTGGCGGCTCCACGAGACCGGGGAGCCGCCTGCAATCCTAAGTGGCTAACCGTTCAGCCTACTCCCAGATATGTACTCGCGTTACGGCGAAATTGTGCAATGTGAAGGCTATGTTGCTTTCTTCCGTGTATCGCAGTTGGCAATCACGTGAGAAACTGCGACTCACTTGATTGAATGTCACGGTCGGCGCGCCACCAGTTACTGTCCCGGATCCAGTCGAGCTCGCAGTGAACTGGACATATTCATCGGGATAGCCATAGCGATAGAGAACCTGCTTGAATGAATCGCCAAGTTTCACATAGCGATGTGGTTTCCAGAGAGCGGTTCGCGCAAAATTACACTGCGCTGCTGCCACAGCAATCGCTTTGATGAACCCATCACGATCAAGCACGAAACCAACAACAACATCGCCACGCTGATAAATCCATTCACAATCATTGGATTCAAGCGTGATCCAGACGGGCTGCGCCCACATTGGGAATGGTGACGCCCCCCCGGCAGCTGCACCGCCACCAGCCTCAGCACCACCAGCGCCAGGCATACCCATGCCTTCAGGCCCCATCATGTCGGCTTCAGGAAATCCGCCAGGTCCTGCTGCTGCGGGTGCAGCGATGTCGGCTCCTGGGGCCATCATCATTTCAGGAGCGGCACCTGGCATATCAAAAAGGCCGCCAAGACCGCCCGGCATGGCTGGTCCTGCCCCCATCATATTCATCCCACCAGCGGTTGCACCACCAGCAGTACCAAGTTCCTCACCTGCCCCAACGACAATTCCTTGAGGCTGGCCATAAATGTCGAGGAGGTTGATTGCATGATCTCCGAGCCGCATACCCGCAAGTTGAACCTCTCGGGCAAACGCCGGTGCGGACACGAGCATTACCAGGCATAAAACTGCAACTGCAAGTGCGATATTGACCGAACCTTGCCGCATAATGGCAATGTCCTCTCCGTACTGGATGCGGGCGATGTGCTCACTCCAGCTACTTTGAGTGGTGACAACTGAATCACTTTTGTGAAACATTGAAACGGTTCTAAACTTGGCTGTCGTTCCAGCAGTTGGCGCTATCTGAACTCTTTTCTCTGACAGTGACTTGCCAATTGGAGATTATACCAAAAGAGAACAAGCGTTGCAACACTGGAATTATCGTGTTCACTCGCTAATAGTACTGTATGCAGCAAGTTCGGTGGTTCCAGCCAGAACGTTATCAGTGTAGTCATCGCTGCGCACCAGACCTACATCCTCTGCCCACCACGTCTCGACCCTGTAAGCGTGCCCGTTATCCTGCCATTCTTCAATCACCAGTAAGCACCCGTAAAATGTTCCCGCTGGGACTGTGATGGTTAGGTTTACACCACCAATATGGCTTACATCATCAAAGCCTTCAAATGGATACCAGGTGTTATTCAGAACCAGTGGGGTCTTAATTCTGTAGTATGAATAGGGGTCGCCGCCATTGGGCTCCACATGGGTCTGCATGCCATTGGCATCGTGGCGGAAGTAGCTGATTGTTGGCGGCTCTGCCGAGTTCTGAAGAGTGCTGGTCAACTCGTACCATGTCTCACCGTCAACGTTCATGGTTCCACTAACCTGCAGCAGCAGAACCCCAACGCCCACTTCTGCTCCCGATGACGCGGTGCCGATGGTTGGAAGCGTGAGCACTTCACGCCCGGCGAATGGATGCCACAAACACGCTGACGAAACCGACGCGCTTGTAACCCCCAAATCATATTGCGTGACGTTGTAGCTCCACCAGTTGCTTTGCACAAGGGGGAAGTAGTGGGTGGTTGCATAGGTCGGGCTGTCACTCCCGCCACCACCCCCACAGCCACTCAGGCCTGCCATCCCGAGCAGCGCCGAGACAGCAATTGCAAGCAGCATAAGTGTTCTGTGGTTAGTCGTCATGGCATTCAATCCTTTTCAATACTGCTGCATGAAGGCAGGCTACCGCTCCGCCCCTGATCGTGCGGGTCCAACACACGTAGCCAGATCACCTGTATATATGTCATTTGCCTTGCCAAGAACCTTTGCGCGCACACTCAATCCGTCCAATTTATTGACCATGAGGCAAGCCACTAATTCATATTCCCGTGACCCGCTGCTACGCTTCCTGAAAAGAAGCATCCGGTCTCCCGTAACGAGCGACGAATTCATATCCGCCCGCAGTGTCAGCTCATCCCCATCAACATTCGTGACTTCCGCCAGCCCAAGCGGCAGAGTTCTGGTGATTTCCGCCAGCAACTGGCATGCCTGAGTGAGCGCTTCTTCGACAATCATATCTGTCGGCTTGGGTTTGTTTATGTCGCGCTTGGCAGTACCTGCAACTTGCACCGGCATGGTGGACTGGCCGCTGATACGATCAATAAAGTCTGCTATGAGTACGACCTTCACGCTACCTTGAGCCGGGTCTATTTTGACACCTTCGACCCGACCTGTTACCGTCATGTCGGCATTGACAGCGTGCGCAAGCGCCTGCTGATAACCGACTGCAAACGGCGGTTTCAAATTCATGGTGTGAATGGCTCGCCGCACCGCCGCGGGGGCCACAGTCTCCCAGCGACCGGTTGCCGTCAATGCAGCACAAAGCGAATCGGCAACCCGACGGCCAACTAAGTGTTCCTGATAGCTGCTGTAATCGTGAAACTCAAGCACAGCCACTACCGGACGCACTTTTACTTCATTTGCAGCCAGCGATGTACTGCAGATCAGCGCAAGCAAAAGCGGAACAGGCAGCCACGTGTGCACAGCTATGTGCCGTTTCACCATCTACCACCCAAATATTAGAAGAACATCATGCCCGTAGGGCAAACGCCTGCAGAGTTTTCGTCATGGTGGACCGTTTGTCCTGCATCCGCTTCGGTTTCTTAGTCCTTCGCACATACCTGGTACGTACCGTCGGAGAATTCGACACTATACCCCTGTTCTTCTGCGATGATCCTGAGGACACTACCGGCCGGCGTATCCACTGTTGAATACCTGATTCTATCCCCGCCAACCGAAGCGCCAATGACCAAACTTAACTCACCATCATGCGCAACCTTCATCAATGCCTGCCGCAATGGCGTTTCAAAGAAACTGACACTGATAGGCTTGCCAAGAGGATCCACAGACGGAGAGGGTGGTTGCACCTCGAAGCCTGCCAGCACAATTTCCATCTGCGCTCGGAGACCCTCCACCGGTGTCTCTACACTAACGCGCATCCTTTGAATACCAGGCTTATGTGCTACAATTCTGAACTCAATATTTTCTGGTTTACCTGTGGCAACACCGCCACGGTACACATAACCGTCCCGGTTATTAACCAGTTCTAATTCACCTTTTGTCTCTATGAGCACACGCGCATCGGAGAGTGGCGCATCCGAGATGATTTCAAGCTCACATGTCATCGGTCGCCCAACTAATCGAACCATGGGAGGGGTAAAATGCACATACAGTCTTTCGGCCGCTGGCGTCACACCATTGTATATCGCAGGGATCACTTGCAGATCGCAGCTTGAACCGCGCAATGTCGTAGCCAACGACTTTGTCCAACCGCTGGCGCTCTGCCTGGTTTGAGTGGCGGTTTCCACCCCAGATGCGAGGGTGCTGGTATTTGCTGTGCCGAATTCTCCGCCACCACGCGAAGTCACTGGCATACGTAGTGATGGGACATAATCACCAACTTCGGACGGTGTGTATTCGAAGGTTTTCAATGCCTTAAGCACTTCCTCGTCGACCCCAGTGTCAATTCTCACAGTATTCTGGTCGTCTTCACGCCGCACCGCAACTGGTTGTGGATGCGTTTGATATGAGGAATTTCTGTCAGCTTTACTCCCACTATGTCGCTTCTCGCCGCGGGAAGGCACACTCGCTTCAGTTGGCCGTTGGGCCGAAGCACTTTCCGCCTGGATATGCGTCTCACTTTTTTCCTCCGCAGACTTCGCCACATCATTGGCACGCGACACGCTGCCCTGATGTTCTGTGACTGATGGTGGTATCACCATTGTCTGTGGCGGCCTGAGATCAAAAGCTTCCCCGGTGTGGTACCGGTTGAGCGTAACCACTCCCGTCAGAACCAGAGTGAAGCAGGCTGCCGCCGCCAGCACCGGCCCAAGCCGTAGCAAACGACGCAGTGGGCTAACAGCGGTGGCTTGGCTGTCATCGAGGGCATCGTCAATCTTTTTCAGCATACGCTCGGGTGGCTTAATGAGAGGTAAACTGCTTGTGGCATGCACGGCAGCGCAGAATGCCGCATACTCATCTCGGCAATCCGGGCATGTGTCAATGTGGTCGCGCATTGCCCGCCGTTCGTCAGCGTTTAGCGTTTCCTCATGCAAATCTGTAAATTGGCTGCGGCACTTTTCACATCTCATCAGGAACTCCAATTGAGTTTTGTACGGGAGTGTGACTGTACTGTCACTCGAAAAGTTCCATGCTATCTGCAAGAATGTCTTTAAGCGCAATACGCGCCCTGTTCAGTCGACTCTTCACTGTGCCAAGAGGCATTTCGAGAATTGCCGCGACCTCTTCATAGGAAAACCCGCTGATATCGTACAGCACGAGCACCATACGATGATCCTCGGAGAGTACCGAGATGGCACGGTGCACAGCTCTCTGGCGTTCGGTTTGCTCGAAAACTGCAGCCGGTTCCGTGTCACTGTCAGGAAGAGGACGTTCGTGGGAGTCTTCGCCATCAAATGCGACGTCGATGCTTGTCACGTTATCTTTCCGCGCGCGTAAGGTATCGAGACACACATTACTGACAATTCTGTAGAGCCACGTGGAAAACGCTGAAGAACCTCGGAAACGAGGAAGCGAACGAAATGCGCGGATAAATGCAGCCTGTGTTGCATCCTCGGCTGTTGATGCATCGCCCAAAATTCTGTACGCCGTATTATAGACGAGGGTATAGTGCCGGCGCACCAGCAGGTCAAAACTGGTGCGGTCACCTTTTCTTGCACTTGAGACGAGTTCGGTTTCGGAAGTGCTCACTGTGTCCCTCAAATTGGCTGCTTCTCTCGCCTATAGCTTCTGCGTAAATACCTGTTCGTCTTCGATAAAGACCCTTATCGTGGCACCTTCAGGCCCATATATGTCGACTTTCACGCTATCTCCTGGGCGGCGCACCCTGTTATAAAACGTTCGGCTGAAATCATGGCGCAAAGCTCGGACCTGCACCTTGACTCTCTGCAGCGGGTGTCCTTTCGGTACGGTGATACCAACAGAACGGAAATACAGCTTACGTCCATCGCTCAACTCATACTGACCATAGTCCTGACCACCGCTGAGCACGAGATTAACCGCATGGTTCCGCCCAACCGTCTTTCCCTCAGCCGGCTGTTGCTCCAATACCTGATCTTTGGTGCTAGAAGCAGACTTGTAGACAACTTTCCCGAGTTTGAGCTTTGCACGCTCAATACGCTCGCGGGCAGCTCTGAAATCATGTCCAATAAGCGCAGGTACTTTCATCGTGCGCGCCCCAAGACTGACAATCGTGTCGATTTTTCTGCCCGCTTTAGTCGTCTTACCAGCAGCCGGCCTGGTCTCGACTATGCATCCCTCGTCAATATTTGTACTGTAGACCTCGCGCTTAACGATAATCTCCAATCCCACATTACTCATCGCCTGTGTGCCATCCGCAACGGTAAGCCCAACCACATTTGGCACCGCTACAGGCGATGGGCCACGCCCCAAAGCGTACAACACCACAATCGACGCAAAAGTCGCAAACACAACAACAGTAAGAAAAACCGTTGCGAAGCCTTTCACCGTGATCCAAAGTGTCCAACCGCACCACGGCAACAACCCCAAACGCTCTTTTCTCGTTCCCGATACTCCTTGGCTCATCTTAAACAGCCCTTATGCCCTAATCTGTTTTCTCAATTGCCCACGTCAAGGCGTCGATAACGCGTTCAACGTTCACATCATGCAATTCAGCTCGGCCAATACATCGTAAAATGGGCAAGGTGACGGTGTTCCCGTGAGATTTCTTATCCAGTTTCAGCGCAGCTATGGCTTTCGGTATATCAGTCGCCGGCACAGTTGTAGCCAAGCCAGCCAGCTGTAACACCTCGCGCAGCGCGTTTAAGTCCGCGCTGTTAAGCAAGCCAAGTTCCACCGCAATGCGTCCTTCGGCAACCATCCCAACAGCTACTGCCTCTCCATGGTGAAGCGACCAGTCAGTTGCCGCCGCTTCTAGCGCATGCCCAACTGTATGCCCCAGATTCAGTAGCCCCCGAAGACCATGGTCATAGGGATCCTGTATCACCACATCCGTCTTTATTCGACAATTCTCTACGAGTAAATGTTGTATGACTTTGGGCTCGCGCATGAAAATTGCGGAAAGATTACCGCGCACAAAATCAAACAAGCCCCGGTCTGAAATGCATGCATGTTTAATGACCTCTGCCAAGCCGGATCGCAAATGCCGATCCGGCAGCGTCCGCAGCACGCCTGTGTCCATCAGGACCACTCGCGGCTGGTGAAAGGCGCCAACCAGATTTTTGCCCTGTGACAGGTCCACAGCAACCTTGCCTCCCACACTTGCGTCAACCTGCGCCAGTAGCGTGGTCGGTATCTGTGCGAAGCTCACACCCCGCATGTAAATCGCCGAAACAAATCCGGCGAGATCACCAACAACGCCACCGCCAAAAGCAAATATCGTGCTGGCACGGTCATGGCCAAAATCCGCCAACCGGCTGCAGAGTTGCCCCGCTGTATCCAAATTTTTGCTAGCCTCGCCATCGGGTATTTCAAGCTCATCCAGTTGCCATCCACCGATACGCAGGCTCTCAGACGCGCGCTGACACTCTTTGAGGAGGTTTGCTGGGTATATGACTGCACCTCGGGCACATTTGCCCTCAGCAGGCCAAAGCCTCCCTGCAGCATCGTGGACCCCTTCACCAATCACGATATCATATTCGGCCTCATCAAGCGGCACATGGACAGTCGTAATCAGCTCCACTCCGCACAACCTTTCACTGTACAACACAATAGTGATAGAACAAAACGGCACCCACTCGGATGCCGTTTTGAAGTCATTATTCGTCGGCTACAAACATATTCTACTGCAACGGAATATCGCGGATGATTCGTGGTGTGACGAAGATTAGCAACTCAGAGTTCGACGTGTTCGCCGACTTTGAACGGAATAATTTGCCAATCACAGGAAGCTGCGCCAACAATGGCGTCTCTTGGAATGTGAAAGATTCGCTCTTCCTTATCAACCCACCCATCACGATTGTATCCCCGTCAGGCACGGTCACTGTCGTGCTAACGTATTGAGTAGTGATAATTGGGATCGTCTCACCATTTGGCCCTTCAACTTCTCCAACATTGTCCTGCAACTCCGGCTCCAGGTACATAGTTACACTGTCGTCCGCATTGATACGCGGCATCACATACAATGAGTTCTCTACATCAATAAAATCCGATTCAACCTCAGTGTTGATGCGCTGACCGAACTGATTATATTCAGTCGTCGCTGTAAAATATGGAATCGTCGTATAGAAATTCACTTCAGCGTACTGGTTATTGGGGCAAGTTACGCGCGGCTCATTGATTACCATTGCACGCCCACTGCTCTGCAAGGCGGCTAATGTCGCCGAAAATCGCCCGCGGCTATATCTGACTGCATTATTCACTGCTTCACTCGGTGCAAATCCCAAATTCCAGAATTCGAGCGAACCATTCGATACGCTCCAATCAATCCCAAAAGCCTCTGCACCAGTTGTTTGCACAGAGATGAACTTAGTCGAAATCTCGACCTGACGACTCTTCACGTCGAGCATCTTGACCAATTCAGTGAATTCATCGATCTCAGCCTGTGTTCCCCTGACGATAAGTGCATTTTGGTCAAGAAACGCCGTAGGCGGCTCCATGTCTCCTGGGAGCATATCTCCAAGACCGCCACCACTGCTTCCGCCACGGCCACTGCTACCGCTATTATTGTTGTCACGCCCGCTTCGGCTATCACTGCGGCTACTACCCCGAGAACTACCACCGCCCAAGTCGCCATCATTCTGGCCCCACCGACTCGTAGCAGATGCAGATGCCCCACCAAAAATATCTGGCCCACCATAACTGTCCGAACGTCCAAGCGCGCGCCGATGCTCGGAGGGCCTT
>CAYSRY010000143.1:0-9080 GCA_964433395.1 uncultured Armatimonadia bacterium
CGCAGTACGTGGGAAGGCCCGGAAGTGGGGCCAGTGGGATTGCGCGAGGGACTGGATGCGTAGTACGCATCGTTGAACCAATCCGCGCACATTTCGAGGACATTTCCGGTCGTGTCGCGCAGGCCATAGGCATTGGCGTCGAAGCTGCCGACACGGGTCGTGCCCACAATGCGTCGGCAGACATTTGCCTTGTCAGGTCGCCACTCATTGCCCCACGCGTAGATATACCGCTCGGGACCTGAGGCGGACTTTTCCCACTCTGCCTCCGTCGGCAGACGTTTGTCTGCCCAACGGGCATAGGCAGCCGCCGCCTGCCAACTCACATATACCACGGGATGATCAGCCTTATCTGGCGGAAAGCTGTTGCCGTCCCAGTGCTTCAGGTAATTGCCATCATGGTAGCGAACATCGGCGCGACTCTTCTGCCACTGTGGATTTGCATCCACAAAGCGCTTCCATTGTCTGTTTGTGACTTCGTGTACGTCGATATAGAACGCGTCGAGATATACGGAGTGCACGGGTTGTGCATTGAACTGTGAGGCATCGCCCATCTGGAATTCGCCCGCCGGAATGAGTACCATCTGGCCGCCATCGGCAACATTGAGCAAAGTGGCAGGGCAATCCTGAGAGCGACACGAGCATATGCCCAGCATCAGGAAGAATGCCGTGGTGAGTATGACTTGATATTTCATCATTTCCATCTCCAATTCCCGCAATATCAAAGCGTCAACCGCATACACTCACAGGGGCATCAGCCGCCATGCTGATGCCCCTGATGCCGATTCTCAGTGTGTGCGGCCTGAAACTATGTCAAGGCAGTATCGTTCGCGGTTCAGTCGCCCTCTCTGGCATCAGGCGGTTTCACGTCCTGAGTACCCATCTGGAGCATTTTTCGCGCACTCTCGGATAATGGTTCCGGGCCTACCCTTTCAGGCGGATTAGTCAGCAAAGCCGTCTGGCCAAAATAGCGCAGTCTGAGCTCGCCAGTGGAGACCATGGCTTCATATCCGATGACCGGCTGCATATAGTTTCCGCCATCGTCATAGTAGAACAGCCCGGTCTGCATGATTCTTACCTCAGAGGCCAATTTCTGTTCTCTGCGCAGGAATGCCTGAATGTCGCTCTGGATTCGTTCTGCGGAACGAATTCCTTTCTCGCCCACAAGTGTGGCGTTTCCCAACTCGCGCCACCTGATTCCAGCTCCGGCGACCTTCCCCCCATCGCCAACCTGAACAATCATCTTGGAGCCT
Organism: uncultured Armatimonadia bacterium; assembly: GCA_964433395.1. Taxonomy (GTDB): domain Bacteria; phylum Armatimonadota; class Zipacnadia; order Zipacnadales; family UBA11051; genus UBA11051. Next base: position 1,251 of record CAYSRY010000143.1, read on the forward strand.
CCGCCGACTACTTCTTTGCCGTCAATAAGCCGGGAGAAATAGACCGTGAGCATCTGGTCTCTGGTTGGCCCCTCTTTTCCCGTTCGTGGATCAAATGACTGGGAGCGTATGTGTCCTATGTGGGCGAGTTGCATTTCATTGTTGTTGCCCGGTCCCAGCCCGTACTGATTCAGAAAATCTCGTGCGATCTTCACGGCGGTCTCTTCGCCAGGCAACTGGCCGGGGTTATCATCAATCAGGTCAGCCATTCCACGACTGATTGACAATAGCCCCGAAGCGGGGTCAAGCATCATGAAGTTTGAAGGATTCGCTGCGTCAGTTCTTACCAACATACCATCTGGACTGGTGTCTTCACGATTCATATTGGTGCCGAAGAGTTGCTGGGCAAGGCTGTTAAATTGTGCGCTGCCAAGTTTCGACGGCTGCAACCGATAGAGCTTCATTTTTGCCGCATCACGTATCCACTCGGGATTTATGTTCTTTTCGAACACGATTTTCGGCCCCACGACAGGGCGTAGAGTTGGTACACGCTCAATCTGGAGTTGCCTGTTGGCTGGCTCAACTCTGATGGTTCGGTTGGGCTGAGCCTGCGTACGTGTGGGGATAAGCATCCACGCAACAGCGAGTACAGCCACTAACGCCGCAATTCGCATTGCCGCTTTGATTTTCATTATTCGTCTCCTCTCATATGGTGCTTAAATGCCGTAAGATGTACCTGCGCATTTAATCTTCCCAGACGCTGTAGAGCAAATCACTTGCAACCGGATCCGCGACATACGAACCCAGCCGATCATATTTGCACTTCACAGGCATAATCGCACTTGCCCACCCCGGGTAAGCGACACCGGGTTCAGGCTGCCAAGGCCCGCGCTGCGGGAAACTGCGTTCCATCTGTACGGCCCAGAACCATGAGGACCATACGATCTCATTGGATTTTGTACGCAACGCGAACCACTTGGGAACCCAATTGTCCGAGTAGCTCAAAGTGCGAAAGCCCATAGCCTGGTGCAAACCGGCGAAAATGCCGCCAGGCCCATTATTGCGCCACCCGTTCCAATCGAATGATGGGTCGGGCGCCGCGACGATGGTAGAACAGCTTTCCACGATAAAGAATTCCAGGTCGCCGCCATTCGGCAGGTCACCGTATGGGGGGGCATTTCGCAGATCCACATCACCGATGCCGTCGTGGCATGCCATGACCCATGGCCCTCCGTGACAGGCCACATATGACAGGTCCTGACTGTCAACGTAGGAGGCGTGCGAACCTTCGAAAACCCATGGTTCCATCCAGTAATACTGATCACGTTTCCAGGAGTGACTGCCTACAGACTGTGAGGAGTCGTAGTATTTGATGAAATTCCACACGTTGCGCACAAATCGATCTTCTGCCTGAGCGACATAGCCGCCAATCTGGCGGCTGTCTGCAATGACCATTCCTCCTGTCATGATCACGCCTGCAAGACACATTACGACTGTGCGTGTTGCCAGCTTCCACCTATCTTTCATCTGCATTATCCTCCTGTAGTGCTGATTTTCAGTTCACTTCCTCATGAACGACAGCTAAGCGCAACAATTCTTCCACCCGATTTTTTTACATATAGGCCCACCCCTCCACATTGTTTTTTGTATTATTGATAGTACGATGCCCATCGGGTCTGGTGCCTTGAACGCAACTCAATTCATTACTACCACCTGAATAATTTCGCCGCCAACATTACACATTCCCTTAATTACTGTATTTTTTATATAATGAACATTGTGCCATAACTCTCCTCTCACCATACAGAATGCAATCAGGACACTTTGGCGATTGATAATACCGTCACATATGCAGGTCCACACACGCTTGGATAGGCATTACGTGCTGATAGTATTGGCTGAAAGCGTGAGCTACGGAGGTTATACCGGAGGGCATGGGCAACATAATCGGGTTCGCGTACCGACAACAGATTTATCACCTGACTTTTCATCCAATGCCAAAAGTGAGCGAAAAAAATGAAATGGCGACTGTCGCACTGTGTGTCTGGTGTATACATCGCAAGCGCACTCCTGCTGTTTGCGGGGCTGGCCCGGGCGGAAGCACCAAGTTCAGCGTTGTTTCCGCATTGCTGGGGCGGGCGTAACAATGACGCAGTGTACTACACGCAGGGACTGATGCTGCGTCAGCTCGTGCTGTATGCAAATCCTAATGAAGATGCGGCCGCGACCAACGTGCGGCTGGTCATTGACTATCCTACCAAAGCAGTCGAGCTCGTATGCGCTGTGATGAGTGATGGGTACGACAAAACGAAGACCGATTTTGAGACAGAAACAATCGAGCGCGATGGCCAGTCGATGACGCGTTTCACAGTGCCCATGTGGGACATCAAGCCGGGCTTCGGTCCGACGGGTGATGTGCCGTGGTCACAGTGGGGCGGCTGGTGGTCGGCACTGTATGTCAAAGGGATAGAACCGGGCAAATACATGCTCTACTGGCATCTCGAAAGCGATCAGGGAAATGAGGCGGAGAATTCGGCGCTGCTGGTCGTACTGCCGACGCCACAGATGCCCCAAGTACGCAATTCGCAGCCGGGACATGGAGTGGGCGTCTGGGTATACTCCCTATCGCTCTATGGTGAGTATGCGCCAGTGCTTGAAGGTCTGGCGGACACGCTCGCATGTACAGGAACTGCTCGGGCTTACACTTCATCCAAAGCCCTCTCGTCGGTGAAAGCTCTGCAAGCCCGCGACATCGAAACATCGCTGACTAACTCGTGGCACTACAGCTACTTCGCGCCGACAGAACCGCCCGAAGAGGCCCGTGCATGGAATGCGGAGGGCAAGCCGATTGCAGGGCTGTCGTGGTGCCCGACCTATGTGGCACAACGCGGCGAAGCCTGGGAAGCTGCGATTGCCCCTCTCGTGAGCGGAGCGATGGTGAAAACTGGCGCAGACGGTTTCATGCTGGACTATGAAGGGGCTGCAGCTAAAGGGTATGCAGCGAACAACATCTGCTTCTGCAAGCGGTGCGAAAAGGCATTTCGTGCGGAGCTGGGGAATGCGGGGACCGCTCTTACGTGGCCTGACGATGTGCGCCCTGGCGGCACATTGCATCAGCGGTGGCTTGAGTGGCGATGTGAGCAGGGAGCCGACTATGTGAAAAACATCGCCGATATGGCGCGCGACGCGAATCCTGACGCACGGACATATACGTGGTCGGGCGGCTACTACAAACCATATCTCGAGCATATTCTGTACAGCACAAACTGCTCTGACATCACCACATTCGCGCCGCACCTGACCGCGCCAACAGTTGGGACATATGTATATCCAAATGATCCAGCCATCGAGATGGATTCGCAGCCCGGCTTCGGAGTGGAGACAGACCTCTGGGGCGGCGGCATACCCGACATGATTTCGGTGTGCCAGTGGACCGTTGAAGCCCTGAATGGGCAGCCAGTAATCTCATGCACTTCAGGAGGACACACACCAGCCGGCAGCGCGACTCCACTGGCGGGCGTAGACCTGCTCGGCTACCAGAGCGCGAACCATCTGGTGGACGGCGTAACTGGCATCGATTTCTGGGGCACCGGGCCATTTGAAGATGGGCGCTATCTGCAGCTCATGGCAGACCTCGCGACAATGTTCGATCGCGCGGAGCCGTGGATTGGTAAGGAAGCGACACCGTTGCAGGATATCACGACTACTGCCCGGCGCAGTCGCATAGTGGAAATGACGGCAGATGATGGCCGGCGCCTGATTGTTGTCATCAATGGAGATGACGCAGTGCGACGCTTCAGGGTCCCAGTCGAAAATGGTGCAACTGACCTGCTGAACGGCCAGAGCGTCACAATCGTTGCAGGTCATGCCCGAGTGGAGCTTGAACCATTCGGATACCAGTTCATTGTCTTCAAGTAGAACGGCAACAGCATGCAGGTGCGCTGTTCAGACAGAGATGCGATATTACGGAGGTAACTGATGCGCAGGATTCCCCTCAGCCACATCGTGTTAGTTGTTGGCGTTATTTTTGCATTGAGTTCGTCGTGTACAGCACAGAACGGGCTTGTTGAACGCCTCAACGGCGGCCCTCATACGGCGGCTGTCGAAGTAATGGCAGGCCGCACCGCCGTCTATGAATTTGATCTGGCAACTGATCATGGCAAACCCGTGTATTTTTTCGTGCAGGCCATGATGCGTTTCCGAGCAGTCAGCAACACGGCTGGCATCATGCGCATCTACGTGAATGACACGGCAGTTGGGCCTAAATATGCAGTAAATAAAGCCGCCACCTATATGGCAGGCGCGCAAGGCGCATACGTCGGTAATGCCTATGCACTGCCCGCTCAGCCAGAATTTGCCACGAGCGATCGGTCGGAAATCGGCGGGCTTGGGTATCTGTTCGACATCACAGAGTTCGTCAAGCCGGGCGCCAATACAGTGAGCGTTGAGCATGCGGCGACAACAGAGGACATGCTGCTGCGAGACGCAACGTTCGTAACCGGCGAGCAGGTGACTCCTCTCAGTGGCACCGTCTCCGCCAGTGTGCTCAACGATCCCACAAAACTGAATTGGGATTTCAGCTTGAACATCCAAGATGGCAAAGGGCTCTTCATTATTCCAGGCAGTGTTGACGCAACATTTTTCTATGTCCGCAATGAAGACGCAACACCAGCGGTTGATCTGGGAATGATTATCGATCTCCCGGCCGGAGTGACAGTGCGGACGCCATATATGCCCTATCGAGATGGTTGGACAGATCGGATCGGCATGATCGAAGCGGCCATCGAGCATGATGGGCGGGCATACGTTCGCTACACCATTACCCTTCCGGAAGAAGCCGCAGCGCCAGCACAGATGAGTGATTTTGCAGGCTTCGGTGGGCACGCGCTGACGCTTTATCTGGAATGTGACGCGCAACCAGGCGATTACTCAATGTACTGGCAATCGACGTCGGCAGGCGGTGAAGGCACAGTTCAGAGCGCACCGCTAACAATCATGGAAGAACTTCCACCAACTCCCCAGCCACAGCGCTCGCGGCTTGGCCTGTGGGCCTACAGGGTAATCTGGGCAGGAGTATCGGAGAATGAGAAACAGCTACAGACAGGCCTGCGCTCCGATGTTGACGCATGGCTGGCTCGCTGCGGTGTATCGCGATTGGTTCTGAGTGATGCAGAGGACATCGCAGATGCGCACGCCAATGGGATGATCACAAGTTGGGCCAGTCCATGGAGTTATGACCGAACTGTGTTCCCTGAGGACACCGCCGACCTCAGCAAAGCCCGTTACAACGAAAATGGTGAACCGTACCGCAATGGTGATAAGTACATCTGGTGCCCGACATATGCTGCGGAAAACGGCGAAGAAGTATATGGCCTCATAACGAAGAGAATTGCAGACGAAGGCTGGGACGGCTTTGATTTGGATCACGAAGGCAATCATTACCAGTGCTTCTGTGATCGCTGCAAGCATGCGTTTGCAGCACAGGAGGGCATTGCTGCCGACCAGCTCGACTGGCCAGCGGATGTCCTGCCAGATGGCAAACTACATGCTCAGTGGGTACGCTTCCATGTGCGCAATGTCGGCCACCATGTGCGTGAGATTAACAAAGCGGTAAAGCGCGGCAACGCCAACGCGTCACTGTTCTCGTGGTTCGTCGCCTCGCAGTGGGAACATGACGCCATTGGGCGACATGCGGAGATCTATGCTGACAGGCTCGCGGGTGAACGTGAATATGGCTATGATATCCGGGAATTCATGAAATACCTGGACTATGCAAACATGGCCAATGGCGTATATCCGCAAGACGAATCAACCTGGGCAAAACCATACGGCCTGAGCTGGGCCTTCAATCGTGTAGAATCGATGCTGGAGAGCCGGACGGAAGCCCCGCTGGCACCATGCCTGAACATCGGCTGGGGCAACAAGAAAAGCGCCACCTGGACCAACTTTGACTATCTTCGCTGGCAGGCAAAGACGCACATCGCGCAAGGCGTTAAAGGGCTTGATTCGTGGATGCTGCCATTCTATGATGGGCGACATTACAAGCTATTCTCTGATGTCGCGCGCCTGTTTGACCAGACTGAAGATATAGTCTGGGACGGCCAGAGAGCTGATGATCTGGTTACAGTCGATGGGCCGGACAAAATCTTCAGCCGCGCATTCGCTGGAGACGGCCGCCTGATGGTCGGCATTACGAACAACGCGCTGAAAGATGCAACAGTCAGAGTGCAGGTGCCTGCTGAGGCCAAAAATGGAAAACTCGCACTGAGTGGTGAGACTTTCTCCGGCACAGTGACGGTCCCGCCTCTTGATGGCGTCTTCATCGTATTTGATATGCCATAGTGCATAAAGGAGGAACATCAGCCGGCACGCCATTGAGGTGTGCCGGCTTTTTTGTGTGGGTGACGTGGCGAAGCGGATGATTGTGTGCTGAAGCGGCGGGCAGGTACTGAGCGGTAAAATGGGGAAATCAATACCAGTGTCGAGATACCCAAATCAAACCTGATGTCTACGTCACTGCATAGTGAGGTCAATAGCATGATCGCTTCTGCCACCAGCAATTCAGGCATCCACGATATCACCAGTCACGGCGCAGTCGGTGATGGGCTGACACTCTCGACGCCCGCCATCCAGCAAGCCATCGACACCTGCCACGAATCAGGTGGTGGCACCGTATTCGTTCCGGCAGGAGTGTACATCACAGGCACTATCTATCTGAAGAGCCATGTGACGCTGCATCTGTCAGCCGGCGCGACATTGCAAGGCAGTTCGCGACGAGAAGACTATAACGCTGACGATATCTTCCCGGAGAATCCGGTCTTTGCGCAGGAGAACGTGACGGGAGCACACCTGATAATTGCCTATAAAGCCGAACATGTGGCTATTGTTGGCGAGGGCACGATCGACGGCAACAGCAGCGCGTTCTTCGCACCATTGCCAGCGGCAGAGATGAACACCACGTACCAGCGCAAAACCCGCAATTTTCCGATTCGGGACTGGCGTCCGGGACAGATGGTGTTCTTCTGCCGCTGCACAAACGTAGCGGTCAGGGATATAGCACTCGAGAACTCGACATATTGGACCCTGTTCCTGCTGGGCTGCCGTAGCGTACAGATCAGGGGACTACGCATTACAAACCCACCTCAGACGCAAAATGGAGACGGAATTGACATTGACTGCAGCCGCGATGTGACGGTGAGCGACTGCATCATACACTCCGGCGACGATGCAATCACTCTGCGCGGGCACAACAAGCTGCTCGGGAGTCATGCGCAGCCTTGCGAGCATGTTGTGGTTACGAATTGCGTTCTGAGCAGTCCATGCTGTGCGATACGCGTCGGCGTTGGAGATGGCATCGTCCGCAATTGCAGCTTCTCGAATATCATCGTCAAGGAGACCCGTACCGGCATCAACATGATTGCGGCATATTCGGACAAGTCCGCACATGGCGTGACAATCGAAAATATCCATTTTGCTAATTTCACGATGGACACCGTCGTGCCACTCAATGTATTGCTGGGGCAGTATGCCAAACAGCCCGCCGCAATCCGGAATATATCATTCTCGCATTTCCGCGCGCTGGGACAAGAAGGGTGCTATATTGGGGGGAACGAAGGGCATCACATTTCCGATATTCGCCTGCATGAGGTGGAGTTGCAGATGACTGGTGGCGATGTAGACCCCGATTTCGCAGATCGGATTGCGCAACCGACCGGTGGCAACCGCGTTCCCGCTGGAATATTCATGCGGCACATTGATCGCCTGCGCGTGTCGGGACTGCGCATTGTCTGGCATAAAGTCACTGGGGCATGGCAGAATGCCGTCGTGATTGAGAAGAGCGATGACGTGATA
>CAYSRY010000144.1:0-4220 GCA_964433395.1 uncultured Armatimonadia bacterium
CAAAACTGGTGCCATTGGGCGCCAGTATGGAAGAAGATGCTTTCGGAAACTGAAACTTGAATTGCTTGGGGCAACAACATTGGCTCGATTGTATACGTGAAGGCGCCAAGTCAACGCTAATGCCAAGGGTACTGCGAAAATGAATCCCTGAAGAGGCCCCAATCCCATGGCCATACCGACACCGTGCAGCAGCGGACTGATAAGAGCGCCAAGAGCAAAGCCAACAGATCCCCCCATGCCGAAAATGCTCATACCGACGGCGCGATGTCTCCCAGATGCTATTGCTGCAAAACTGCCGCCTTGAGGATGGAAAAGCGCAGTTCCAAGCCCACAGAGAAGTAGGGCCAGTGTAAAAAGCGGGAGAGTGGGCATGAAACCGACCATACAGCTGAAAAGCACACCGGCGAGCAACCCTACTCCTATGACATTGCCCCAACGCTTACGGTCGATCAGATATCCGAAAATCGGCTGACCGAAATTGCCAACCAGGGAAAGCAACATCTGGAGAACGCCCAACCCCTGATCGCTGAGCGAAAACATGCTACGCACAACATACCACAAAGGTGGAACGAAATTCGCAAAAGTGTCACTCAACGCGTGCCCGACAGTGCTTGCGCATAACCTCTTACGATCAATTGACGCCTGAATTGCATCTTCTGGGGTGCTGATATAAGGTCCCTCGCATTACTCAACGAAAGGCTGTGTCATTGAGGAGACTATCCTTCGTCGAGCGAAAAGCTATAGACTGTTTCTAGTTGTCCGAGGAACACTGTGTCACCTTCACGTGCGCCAGCAGCATCGAGCTTGTCAATGATCCCAACGCCACTCAACTGCTCATGCAACCATTCGGCGCCAGCAGGCGTGGTCAAATCGGTCCGTTCGACGATACGCTCAACAACCGTGCCACGAACAACGAAAACATTGTCAAGCACGCGGGTGACTCGGAGCTCAATCTCCACTGGTTCAGGCATCGTATACAGTATCGGTTCACGCTCGATTTTGATCAGAGATGACCAGTCATTGCCCTGTGTCAGTAGATGCCATGCTTTCTCAAGCAGTTCAGCGCAACCTTCGCCAGTCACAGCCGAAATGCCAACCGTCTCATAGCCCTGCGCCTGCAGAGCCTCGGCATATAGTGACGCATACTCGCGCCCACTTGTCAGATCTACCTTGTTCATCGCGACTATCTGTGGCAGAGATGCGAGACGTTCGTCATGCAATCGCAACTCGCGATTGATGATTGCAAAATCATCAAGAGGATCGCGCCCCTCAATACCTGCGATATCAAGCATGTGAATCAGTACGCGCGTCCGCTCCACATGACGCAAAAACCGGTGCCCAAGCCCCACACCTTCATGCGCGCCTTCAATCAGCCCTGGCATATCTGCGATGATCATACGGCGCCCATCAGAAAACTCCACGACACCAAGATTGGGCTCAAGAGTCGTAAAATGGTAGTCCGCAATCTTCGGTCGCGCCGCAGAGACACGGGAAATGAACGTAGACTTACCAACGCTCGGGAACCCGACCACACCAATATCGGCGAGGATTTTGAGTTCCAGACGCAGCATGTGACTGACGCCAGGTGCACCACGCTCAGCGAACCGCGGCGTCTGACGAGTTGCGTTAGCAAAGTGTTTGTTGCCCATCCCGCCAACACCGCCAGCAGCAGCAAGTAACCGGTCCCCAGGAACCAGAAGATCTGCGACTTGTTCCCCAGTTTCTTCATCATACACAACTGTTCCGGCAGGAACATAGATTACGAGATCGTTGCCGTCGCCACCAGATTTGTTGGCATCCGCACCAGGTCGGCCGTTCGGAGCCGTGTACTTCGTCTTATATTTGAAGTCAAGCAGCGTGCGCATGTGAGGCTTGACGGCAATATAAACACTGCCTCCGCGGCCACCATCGCCACCATTTGGCCCTCCGCGAGGAACATATTTCTCGCGACGGAAACGAACGACGCCATCTCCGCCACGCCCGGATTCTATTGTAATAACAGCCTCATCTATTAACAATGTTTGCTCCGTCCCGAAAACTCATGGCCAATTATCGCAAATGCCGGCGCCATATATAGCGCCGGCACTGCCTCTACAAATTTCACTCGTACGCTCTATACTCGGGCTCTTCAACTATCAGCTCGTGATTATATTCACTTGCCGCTTTGATCGCGTAATGTGCTGAAACTTCACCACACCATCAGTCAGAGCGAAAAGTGTATCGTCTTTGCCACGGCCAACATTTGCCCCTGGCATGATACGAGTTCCACGCTGCCGGATAATGATGTTGCCAGCCCTGACTTCCTGGCCGTCATACTTTTTGACGCCAAGTCGTTGAGAATTACTGTCGCGACCATTCTGCGTACTGCCCTGTCCTGTCTTATGTGCCATTCAGTTCACCTTCCAACTCTGACCCGAGGACACCAGGGACCTCAGACGGTGATTTTGTCAATCCGCACGGCGGTATAGTCCTGCCTGTGGCCGCGTTCCTTCTTGGAGTGCTTCTTGGACCGGTAATTGAACACGCGGATTTTCTTGCCACGCCCTTGTTCAACAACCGTCGCTGCAATCTTGGCACCGGCTACGTACGGCTGGCCAACCTGCATGTCCTCATCATTCCGAACAACCATTACGTTCTCAAACTCAACTTTGTCGCCAGCCTGAAGCCCGAGGCTATCGAGACGAACAACTTGCTCGGTCTGGGCCCAATACTGTCTGCCACCGCTCTCGAATATCGCGTACATGCGTCAGCAAACCCTTCTTATCGACGATAGGATGCTCTCAATACAAAAGTCGCAAGCGGCCGACCCGGGCGGGTCGGCCGCCATCCACACATTTAGTTGCTATATTATAGAACAGTCAGTCCTGACCTGTCAATAAGTAACATTGCATCGCACGTAACAACAGGCTGACTAATCCTTTTTGTCCCGGTAATACGCGGTACCACGCGTCGAGCCGTCGCTGCCACCACTACGTTTGTCGCTACCACCACGGCGGCTGCTGTTATTGCTGCTGCCACTGTCGCGACGACTGCCACCACGACGACTACCGCCGCTGCTATTCGTATCACTGCCAGCATTTGCTGGACGCTCAAGAAGAACCTTGCGGCTCAGGCGTACTTTACCATCTGTCTCGACACTGACGACTTTCACCTCGACCTGTTCTCCGACCTTCAGGACGTCATCGACTTTGTCGACGTGGCTCCAGTCAATATCAGAAATGTGCAGCAGCCCATCCCTACCAGGCACAATTTCCACGAAAGCGCCAAAGTCCGTGATGCTCACCACCTTACCAGTGATCACCTCTCCGGCTTCAATCTCCCGCGTCATGTCGCTGATGATCTCACAGACTGTGGCCACTTTCTCCCCATCTTCACCGAAGATACGAACTGCGCCATCATCATCAATATCGATGCTGACTTCATGATCAGCCTGCAAGGCGCGGATATTTTTCCCACCTGGGCCAATGATGAGGCCAATCTTGTCTGTTGGGACAGACAACTGAACCATGCGTGGAGCATATGGCGAAAGCTCTGCACGCGGCGCGCTGATGGTAGCATTCATAAAACCCAGAATGTGTTGACGCGCGCTTTTTGCCTTTACTAACGCTTCTGCGAGGATCGAAATGGGCAGCCCTGTCGTTTTCGTATCCATCTGAATGCACGTGATGCCCTCGGCAGAACCGGCGACTTTGAAGTCCATGTAACCCATGAAATCCTCAACGCCCTGCATGTCGGTCAAGAGCCGATAGTCATCTCCACGACGAATGAGACCGATGCCAGCACCAGCGATATGCTCTTCAATTGGTACCCCCGCATCCATCAACGCGAGGCTACAACCACATGTGGCTGCCATTGAGGTTGATGCATTAGCGCCCAAAACTTCCGAAACCAAACGAATTGTGTACGGAAAATCCTCTTCAGGCGGCAGAACACGAGCAAGTGCTTTCTCACCAATGGCACCATGACCAATCTCCCGACGTCCTGTACCGCGCAGACCTCGCACCTCGCCCGTCGAAAACGGAGGGAAGTTATAGTGGTGCGTGAACCGCGAATATTCTTCCTCCTGCAGCGTACGAACCATCTTCTGATCGCGATATGCGCCAAAAGTGGTGGTCGTCAGAACCTGTGTCTCACCACGTGTAAATAGCGCTGAACCATGAGTCCGCGGCAGAAAACCGACCTCACAGCTAATCGGCCTTACATCATCCATACCGCGACCA
>CAYSRY010000144.1:4230-8956 GCA_964433395.1 uncultured Armatimonadia bacterium
TCGTGAGGGATCCTCATCAATCAGAACACAACCATACCGCGACCATCAACACGCGAATTTTCATCGAAAGCCAGTGTCTGCAAACGTTCCTTGACGACACTTTCAAAGATCTCGTGTACGTCTGCGCTTGGATTGTCAAAACCACGGGTAACCGCTTCGACGCCAGCTTCGTCCTTAACGCCATCCAACGCGGCATCGCGAGCGTTACGGTCCTTAATTTCAAGTGCCTCATAGATCCGGGCCTTGAAATTCTGCTCAACAAGCTCTGCGATCTCAGGACACGGAGCCCACAGTTTGAAATCTCCCTTGGGCTTACCGGCAAGCGATCTCAGTTCATCCAGGACATCGACAATAACCATGCACGCATCGTACGCAATCTCCATGGCCTCGACGGCAACGTCGTCATCAACGCGATCCGCATCCATCTCAATCTGCACGATACCATCGCGAGTAGCGGCCACTAACAGGTTCAGTGTTGCCTCTTTGAGTTCCTCATAACCAGGATTGATCACAAATTCGCCATCAATTTGGGCAACGCGCACAGCGCCAAAGGGGCCAGCAAAGGGAATGCTTGAGAGGTGCATTGCAGCACTGCCGGCAATCATCGCAATAACGTCAACCGAGCTCTCGTCATCCACTGACAGCGGAAGAACGATTACCTGCATATCATTGCGCATTCCCGAGTCTAACAGCGGACGAATCGGACGGTCGATCTTGCGGGAAGTCAAAATAGCGTCTTCCGAGGGACGACCTTCCCGCTTGAAGAAGCCACCGGGAATTCTGCCAACCGAGTACATCTTTTCTTCGAAATCAACGCGAAGCGGCATAAAATTCGCATCGACCGGTTTGTCAGTTACGTTTGCCGTCGCCAGCAGGATTGTGTCACCATACTGCACGGTCACGGATGCGTCAGATTCCAGAGCAAAGCGCCCCGTTGTTACTTTCAGTGGCCTGCCACCGAAATCTACGCTTACTTCATTTATCATATTCAATTGTCTCCTCTCGAAATCGACCGAGAGTCCTGTTAGCCCCCGAAACAGAAAGGGAAGCAGAGAAAACTGGGACGCAGTGCCATCTTTCTCTGATCCCCCGTCGTTCGGGACGTCCAGTAACTTGGGCTCGGCCGACTTCTCATTACGATTGTACATCACTATTATGCTACCATACTACAAAAGGGACAGGCTATGCCAAGGCAAAACGCTTGGTGCCTGCCCCTCAAAATAGCAGCTCAACACGCGCGTAACATCGGTTCTGTCTAACGGCGCAGACCGAGCTCGCGGATCAACGTTCTATATCTCTCGACGTCCTTGCTGTGCAGATAGTTCAACAACCTGCGACGCTGTCCAACAAGTTTAAGCAAACCACGGCGGGAATGATGGTCCTTATGATGCTCCTGCAGATGCTTCGTCAGGTACTGAATGCGCCCAGTAATCAGCGCTATTTGTACCTCTGGTGAGCCTGTATCACCTTCTGAACGGGCAAACCTTTTCATGATCTCGTCTTTGTCAGTTTTCGTCAGCATCAAATTTCCTCTTTTCAGTTTTGCTGCAGATTACGCCACATGCATAACCTGGCCGCGTCTTGAACACTGCTACACTGGCACTTGCTGCGTGCCCTTCTCCCTCGACCTAACAGCCGCCGGAACTGCGAGCAGTCAAGTCGGGGCAACGCGATAGAACAATCGTAACACATTCGAGTCTCAGTTGTAAAGCGTATCCGGTGTTGACACACCGTCATCTTGCGCTAATATATACATTGTGTTCATAGCGGCAGGTCTTTTCCTGCGGACCGTCGAAAATCAGCTCATTGCATGAGACTATGATACATAGTCCGCTGATATCAGGAGTGAGATATTTGTCCGAAATTGCATGTCTCGGGATTCTCGTTGCAGATGTATATGGAAAACCGATTGATGGCTGGCCGCAGCGCGGCCGACTGAGTCTCGTGCCTGATATGGGTATGGGATTGGGTGGGTGTGCGGCAAATACGGGTCTCGCACTGGTGCGACTCGGCGTCGACACAGCCGTGATGGGCAAAGTTGGCGATGACGGCTTCGGTGCATTTGTCAGAGACGCCCTCGAACAAGGCGGCGCCCATATTTCCGGCGTTAAAGTCGATCCAGACGTCAAAACTTCCGCGACGATGGTGATCATCGATTCCGAGGGAGAACGCACGTTCATTCACTATGTCGGCGCCAACGCGACAGTCACGCCGGAGGATATCGACATGGATATCGCTGGCAGCGCGAAAATATTCCACTGTGCCGGCGCACTCGTCATGCCCGGCTTTGATGGCCAGCCTATGGCCCAGGTACTCAAAGAGGCAAAAGCGCGCGGCACTGTCACTGCCCTCGACACTGTTTGGGATGACACAGGCAAATGGATGGACACGCTTGCACCATGTCTTGAGCACACTCAGATATTCCTCCCGTCCCTCTCCGAGGCCCGCGAGCTGACTAATCTGCAGGATCCCCCCGAGGTGGCCAAAGCTCTTATCGACCGTGGCGTGGAAATCGTTGGCCTGAAGATAGGTCCCAATGGTTCCTACATTGCAACCTGCGAAGGCGGCCAATACGTCCCCACCTACAAAATTAATGCTGTGGATGGAACAGGTGCCGGTGATGCATTTGTCGCCGGGTTCCTGTGTGCTTACCTGAAAGGATGGGATCTCGAGCGCACCGCTAAATTTGCAAGTGCTGTAGGGGCGCTCTGCACGACAGGGTTGGGCACTACCGCCGGCTTGCGCGATTTTGATGGCACACTCGAATTTCTCGCTGACAGAGAGCCGCAATACTGGGCGGATCTATAGTTTGTTACCAGACACCTCGCGGCGTTTCTCAGAACGCGGCGCAACGCCCTTGGCGATAGAACGGGATTCGTGTACAATCATCATAGAGAACGTAAAAATGACTGGTCATACAGGTGATATGAATGGCGTTGTTTGAGCGTGTAGAAGCCGCAGTTGCAAAAGTCCGCCCCGCTTTACAGCGCGACGGCGGGGATGTAGAACTGGTCGAGGTCTCTGAAGATGGTGAGGTCAGCATCCGTCTGCAGGGCCACTGCAAAGGCTGTCCGATGGCCCAGATGACGCTTAGCAACCTCATTGCTCGCGTCATCCAGGAAGACGTACCGGAAGTCAAAAGTGTAGCGGCCGTCGAATAGCACACGCCATGAGTGGAGGTCCATCGTGGTGCCGCAATCAGACATCATTTCAGCGGAGAACGTCATCGTTCTCTCAGATGTCCATATTGACGAGTGGTCCGGTGAACGCCCGGGGGACTGTGAGGCAAAGAGACAAGCATTCATGGACTTTCTGAGATGGGTACGGACCGACAGCGGCGTCGACCATCTGGTCATAAACGGTGACACTCTTGACATCCCGCAAAAAGACGACAAGCCCCTTCTGCCTGCATACTATGATCTATTGTATAGTCTCATCGATATTCATCGCAGTGGCATTGGCATCAGCTACATAATTGGTAATCATGACGCAGGTATTCTCGGCATTTCCGCTGAGACCAGACACGTCCCTTTTTCAATCAAATACCCTTCACTGCTCATGCGCTCTGGTGACCGGATGTTCTCCATAGAGCACGGGCATCTTCTTGATGCGTGGCTCTGGGCATACGTCAATCATCGGCTGTTGATAGCACATTGTGGCGATGCGCAAGATCCGGATGAGGCAATGCGCCATTTCACGGAATGCAATGCATTGGCGACTGTTCGCGCGTTCCCTCCGGCGCACACTGTGGCAAATGATTTCTTCGCATCATTACAATGGGAACCCGGTGGCCTTACGTTCACGGATGAAGAGACACGCATTGGCATAAGTCTCATGGCCCGTGACCTGTTCGACGACTTTGCCGACGTCAGACGCGATGGCGAAAAATTCGAAGAGCAGACTGCAGCTATTGAAGCACTCGCCGAATACGGCATCCAACCCGCGGACCTGCTCACTGCTCAAAACATACCACAAGAAGCATTTGTATTATTCCGTGAGATGGGCGATGCATACTATTCGCGTATCCCCTGGCGCCGCGCTGCAGTCAACCGGCTCACGCAAATCAATGCGTCATGCGAATGTACAGTTGACACAATACTCACGGGCCATATCCACAAGATAGATCACATCTCATGGCACCAGGGCAACAAGGAGTTCAGATACTACAATGACGGGTGTTGGAAACGGGACAGGGCCGATTTCCTCTACATACACAATGGCGAGGTCCACATGCATAAGCGACATTGGACCGATCCGCTGCCCTGACATGTAAAATCCGCTGCTGGTACGTCATCGACAAACCGGCGAAGCTGAGGTGAAAAATATGAAGTTTTTCGTGGATACGGCCAATATTGAGGAAATCAAAGCGGCCGATGCGTGGGGTATTGTAAACGGAGTAACCACCAATCCTACACTGGTGTCACGGGAAGGACGCGACTTCGAGACTACCATAAAAGAAATCTGCGCTGTCATGGGAGATCGTCCTGTAAGTGCCGAAGTGGTCAGCACTGAGGCATCCGAAATGGTTGCAGAAGCACGGATTCTTGCAGGATGGGCAGACAATGTCGTGGTCAAAATCCCGATGATCAAAGAGGGCATGAAGGCCGTCCACATTCTTTCACAAGAAGGCATTCGAACGAACGTCACCTTGGTTTTCACCGCTGCCCAGGCATTGCTGGCCGCAAAGGCTGGCGCGTCATTCGCATCTCCATTTGTCGGACGCCTC
>CAYSRY010000145.1:0-8871 GCA_964433395.1 uncultured Armatimonadia bacterium
ATAATCGTCAAGCCGGGCTTCAAATCATTCACCGAAATCATTGCACCATCACCTGACATCTGGCTTCACGTCAAAGCCACAGAATCCAATCATATCACTCATACTGCAATGTTAGAGTGTACCGCATAACAATGCCCAGAGTCAAAATGCGACATCAGCCGAAGCATTCCGCCTTTGGTGTCTGCGTTAATACCTCGCAATCTCCGGCGCGCACAACGACGAGATCCTCGATGCGCACACCTCCCCACCCCTCAATATAGATGCCAGGTTCCACAGTCACCACCATCCCAGCTTGGAGCTCTGTAGTGCTGCGTGATGATAGATGGGGTAGCTCGTGCACGTCCAGCCCAACACCGTGCCCGAGACTGTGCACGAAATTTTCACCATATCCGGCGTCGGCAATAATTTCGCGAGCCAATGCGTCCAAGTCAGAACATAGAGCGCCCACGCGAACTGCAGCACAAGCCGCCTGCTGTGCTCGCTTCACAGTGCCGTAGACTGCCCTCAGTTTCTCGTCGGGGTCACCAAGGAACACTGTGCGCGTCATGTCACTGCAATAACCATTGAGTCTGGCTCCTACG
Source organism: uncultured Armatimonadia bacterium (assembly GCA_964433395.1). Taxonomy (GTDB): domain Bacteria; phylum Armatimonadota; class Zipacnadia; order Zipacnadales; family UBA11051; genus UBA11051. The sequence continues at coordinate 582 of CAYSRY010000145.1, forward strand.
TCAAATTTCACCATATCGCCCTCTGTCAGCTTGCGCGAGCCAGGCGTCGCATGTGGACACGCTGCCGATGGTCCCGCGGCCACAATCGTATTAAAAGCGATACCATCAGCCCCCCCCTGCAGTATCCGCCGATCCAACTCAAAAGCCACATCTCGTTCAGTCATCCCCGGCGTCAGTTCATCCACAAGGCTATCAAATGCAGCATCGACTATTGCTGCCGCTGCGCGCATCTGAGCAATTTCGGCTTCCTCCTTGACCATGCGCAACTGCTCAATAACCCCGCTGCCAGGTCGAAGCGAAGCCTCGCCCAGCGAGCTGCAGAGCTTTCTGTATCCGGCATAGGTCACGACTTGCTCATCGAAAGAACACAGCTCACTGTGCTGCGTTGTGAGGTATTCAATGACGCCTCCGAGATGGCCATTTGAGCTCAACTCGATGGCCAACCCCTCCGTCTCATCATGTGCCTGCACCTTATAGCGCCCATCCGTACAAATCGCCCCGCCATCCCGGGTAAGAACTAGGTGCCCCTCACCGGTGAAGCCAGACAGATATCGCACATTTGAAGGCGAACTGACCACAATCGCGTCCAACCTATTTTCATTCAACCAGCAACGAACTTCGCACTGGCGCTTTTCATAGCAATACATTATTCAGTTTCCTGTCTAATCAGTTTGCGAGCTGCTTCTAGTGCCAAAAGATAACTGTCCCCTTGAAAACCCGATATCTGGCCTACACACGCCGGGGCCGTGATCGAATCGTGCCGGAAGGTCTCGCGTGCATGGATATTACTCAAATGCACCTCTATCGTTGGTACCCGGACTGATCTTATCGCATCGGCAAGTGCAACCGAAGTGTGCGTATATCCCGCCGGATTGATGATGATCACATCGGCCCAACCCCGCTCCCGATGCATTATATCAATCAACTCGCCCTCGTGGTTACTCTGAAATATCTTGAGCGCCACCCCGTACTCATCTGCAGCTTGTCCAAGCCGACGATTGATTTCCTCGAGCGTGACAATACCATAGATCTGCCGTTCCCTCTCACCAAGGAGATTGAGATTGGGGCCATGTAATACCAGGACGTTACCCATGTTCTGCCTCCTGTTTCCGGCACCGTGCCAGCGCCGGCGATCCCACTCACTCACCCGCTGCCTGACTCCGCAACGTGGCAAATCTTTCTGCACCAACCGGAGTGCGCCCATTGTCCGCACCCACACGCTCAACCACGTCTGCAGGGATGTTCTCGAGCAACCTCAAGCCCTCGGACCACTCGATCGTTGCCCGATACTTTTCATCACGTCCCGCATAACACTCGCCAAGCATGAAGTGCGCAACTGCAATGTATAGCCGCTCATTATCTGCACTGGCGTCATCCCCGCTGCCAATCACATCCAGCAAAAGATTCTCTTGGACATCGTCGCGCTGTAGTTTGCGCCACACATCGGCGAGACGAAGCCTGTTCACACTGTCGGGGTGCTTTGCGACAATACCGCCCAGACCATCAGCCATGGCCGCGATTTGCATCATTTCGCGCGGGCGTTGACCGCTCATTTCCATCTGTAGTGCGAACATCTGATCCTGTGCGAGCAAACGCTGATAGAGTAACTTGAGTGCATCATACACCATCTGCTCGCCCGTCACTACATCACTGGCAGCATATGCCTCTGTCGCAAGATATGTCCACGCCCAGACGTAGCTCAAGTCTGGCATTTCAGGCACCGCTGGATACTTTCCCACCGGCTCATCGAGCAACGCGAGCATCGCCTCATATGTTCTCTTCGTATCGTCTTTCATCCCCAATGCGAATTGCGCCTCGGCAAGCTCTGCGAGGCCTCGTGCATTCGACGGATACAGTTCAACAGACTTCTCCGCGGCCTCCAGGGCCTTAGCCGGTTTATTGGCGGCTTTATTTAACTGCGCCAGCGCCAGAAGTGGCTTGGTGTGAGTCGGTGCAAGTTGCGCTACTCGCTGCCATGCATCAATAGCCTGCGCCATGGCTGGAACGTCCGGGCCCGTAATCGTCGCCTCAAACGCCTCAGCCCGCACTTCCCACGCTTCTGCCGAAACTGGGAGAATTGTCGTCGCACGGGCTGCGGTAGCTTGAGCTGCACGCACGTTCCCCATATCCGTTAACGCCTCAGCCCTGGTCGTACATAATTCCCCTGCTGCTATCCACAATGCCCCGACCAGCAGCAGACTCAGTACGGGCATCATCAACCGATTGTTTTGTATCTGCGGCATGGTGCCACCAGCAGAAAGCGCAATCCCCAATACCAGAAATGCCGTCACCGTCACCGCTGGCACGTACAAGCTGTAATCGGCAAGATTGTGCACTGCCAGTGCAACTATCCATCCGACCGCGGCAGCACACATACTTCTGTCAAACCTCGCTGCATCGTCTTCAGATATGGCATTCGACTGCGCTCTTCTCCAAAGCAGAATGATCGCTGCAATGCCAGTTACCACCATCGCCAGAAGAGCTATAGCCCCTGCCTCAGCGCCAACTTGCAGATATGTCTCGTGGGCTGTGCGTGTAAAGCCTGCCCGCGCATACTTCGGATACGCATACTCAAATGTGCCCGGGCCGGTCCCAAGCAGAGGATTGTCAGCAAGCATGTCGACCGTACCCAGCCAGGTGTAATACCTGAATGCCGTCGAATGCGTCTGCAAAGAAAAAGCTTCCGTCACGCGCTTGCGAATCGGCGGCAAGGCAGAAACTGCCCCCACCATCACAACCACAAGCAGCGCAAAAACAACTGCCATCCGACCCCGTCGTCTCTTCGCCGCTCCCGCAAACATGAACACGCCAAGCCCAACCAGAAACGCCAATAGCCCAGCCTTCGAACCAGTGAGCAACAATGCGGGAACGAGCAGGACCACCGCTACGCCCTGTAGAATCAGCCCAAACCGGGGGCGTTCTGATGAAACGGGCACTGTCACCGGCTGTCGCCTTTTGCTGCTCCGCCCGCTGTAACTGCCCCGCGCCGGCGCCACTGTCTCCGCTGGCTCTTTCCGCTGCCCAAGCGAATACATGACCAGCCCAAGCGCTGCCAAAAGTGGCCCGATCAGGTATGAGGCCAGGATGTTGGGGTTATAGAGAGGCCCGAAAATCCGCCAGGTTGCATCGCCTGCAAAAATGACCGTATGCGAGTATTCGCGTAATCCCATGAGGGCACAGATGGCCCCGGTTGACACGAATGCGACAGTCAGTGCCATGCGCCATCGAGGCTCCACAAATGCTTCCCGAGCTACCCAATAGACAATCAGGCAGTCGATGAACCACGCAACGAACAATACTCCGGCATACCTGTAGACAGATGGGATAATGGCAATGAGGATAAGGCCCAGCAACACAAGTAAACTGTAGTCAAGAGCCCGGTATCGAATAACACGCACCGATTTCCCTGTCTGCACCTGCCCGGCACTCCACAAAAGCGCAGCCAACACCACTAAGACGTGTATAATCGCATTCTGCCAGCGGAAATTCTTCCCTGCAAGCAATGGATAAAGCAGGACCACCGCGATAAGCAATCCTCGCCCTGCGTCACTCACAATATTCCAGGTTCTCTCACGCTTATCCATGCTTCCGTCTCTTCCCCAAAAGCACAAATCTCACTCTCGCGACAGCCGCGCGATTCATATGGCTCACCATCAACACGCCTGCGCGCAACCATATCCCCACACTCACCAATGCTCGACTGAAGGGATTGCGCGCCAGATGCTTGGCGTATAATCTTCGCATACTCCGGTGAGTCCGTATGATCGTCTGCAGCACCGCCTGACTCGTACTCTGACCTATTGCGTGCACAATCGCTGGCTCCGGTGTATACCAGACCTCCCAGCCTGCCTTATGCATCCGGAAACCGTAGTCCACATCCTCTGACCCCCAGAAGAATCCCTCATCGAGATCCCCCACTTCGGCCAGAGCCAAATGCCGTATCAACAGACAAGCCCCTGAAAGCCAGTCAACTTGACGCGCGCTGTCGTGATCCCAATCTGTCATCAGATAATGTCCCGGCGACGATGCGTTCGGGAACCATCTCCCAATGGCCGTATTCCGGAACAGGGCCGCGCTGACTGTCGGAAAGCGCCGCGCCGAATACTGAAGGCTACCATCGACATTCAGCAGTTTCGGCCCGACAAGCCCGGCTTCAGGATGTGCATCCGCAAAATCCAGCAACCGCTCAAAAGCGTGCGCAGGCACGACGGTATCCGGGTTCAGCAGCAGATAGTAATCTGCGGCCACTACACGCAGCCCCTGATTATTTCCGCCCGCAAAGCCTGCGTTATAATCGTTATCAATCAACCTCACCTGCGGAAATTCATCCCGCACCATCTCCACAGTACCGTCCGACGAAGCGTTGTCAACAACTACGACCTCAAAATCGACACCAACGTTGCCGTGGTAGACCGAATCCAGGCACGCGCGCAGATCTCTCTGCACGTTCCAGCTCACGATCACCACACAGAGCCGTCGTTGCCTGTTATCGATAGGTATCTCCATAGTGCGTTACCGCTAAAACAGGCGCGGACCAATCGGGCCTGAGCCTGCGCAGCCAATTAGCTCCTGATGGCAATGCTATTTATCCCTGTCCTCAATTGCTGCACTGTCTGCAACAATATCCTCGGCCTCATCAATCAGCATAATGGGAATGTCATCTCTGATTGGATACCGTTTTGCACATACCGCACACGTTACCCAATCTTCGCTTACCTCGACTGTCCCCTTGCACACTGGGCATGCGAGAATGGCTGCAAGCTGCTTGTCAATCATCTCTATTCCTCCTGCATCGCTTAAAAATCAACTGACAGTCATTCTAACTACTATCATCCATTGGACAGACGCCGCAACGCCAGTCGCACGTACATGCCACCGCGCAGCAGCGAAACTGCCAGAGTATACGTCAACCACGACACTTTTCCGCGGTAATGCTTGTCATAATACCTTATCATACTCAAATGACTCTCACGAATCATCGCCAGCGGGCGCTGCCGGGTTGATGCACCACCTTCATGGAGCATCTCCACATCCGACGTAAACCAGATTTCCCATCCCGCATCCCAGAACCGCTTGCACAGGTCTACATCGTTGAAAAACACGGGAAATCCCTCGTCAAAGACACCTACCTCATCCAATACAGCACGCTTCATCAGGAATGCTGACGCCATCGGCTGATCCACCATACGGGTATCCCCATAATCCCACCAGCTCATGGTATACTTCCCAAAGCGACGACTCTTCGGGAACAGCTTCCGCAGCATCAATGCCTCATAGAATACCACAACAGGGTCTGGGAAACTCCTGCACGAGTGCTGGATAGAACCGTCCGGCTGCCTTAGGAGCGGCGCCGCCGCTGCAGCTTGCGGATGCTCCTCCAGCAATTCCACCAATCGCTCTATCGATCCCGCCTGTACTACGATATCCGGATTCAGGAGCAATACAAGCGGTGCGGTGGCATGCTCAAGCCCAATGTTATTTCCGCGCGCGTATCCAGTATTTTCACCTGGCTCAATAAGCTGCACTTCGGGAAATTCGGTGGCCACCATCTCCGCGCTACCATCCCCCGAAGCGTTCTCAACCACAATGACCTCAAGTACCAGCGCACCCGAATTTGCCCTCAGACTTGCCAGGCAATCTCGCAGGTATTCACGTGTATTCCAGTTGACTATAACTACCGAGACATCGGCCATGCAATCCTATCCTCAGCTAAATCTCTGATTATGCTTCATGATTGCCTCGCACACTTCGCGGACAGCCCCATGCCCACCGTCTCGTTCAGTCACACAATGCGCCCGTTCCAGCACAGCACTCGCCGCGTCAGCCGGACAGATGAATGTCGGCACCATATCTACAAGCCCAATATCCGTCATATCATCCCCAACATACACGACATCCTCCAGCGAGCACCCCAACTTCTCCACCAGCTCCGGCAATGCCTCTGGCTTTGGCCGTTTCCCCTCCTCCATCATGTCCAGCTCCAGGGCCCGGAAGCGCGCATTCGTAATCGCTGACTTATCTGCGGTCAACCACGCCACTTTGACCCCACTTCGCTGCAGCATTTTCAGCCCCAGCCCATCCTTGGCATCAAATCGCTTCATAATCTGTCCGTCCGCCCCAAAGTACATGCCCCCATCGGTCATGACTCCATCAACATCGGTGACAAGCAGTTTGACGCGACCAGTATTTCGAATCTCAATCATTCTGCAATCTCTCTGACTGCCGGGTCATCTCCGGCAAATATCCATACCAAAGGCGCGCCATCCAGCATTTCGGTGAAAATTGGCGTACATTTGGCGGCCAGTTGCTTCATTTGCGCCGTCATTTCGTTCTGCTTATTCTGCACCACAATATAATCTGCAGCACTCAACGCCGCATCACCGGCCGAAACATTCAGGTCCTCGCGCATCATCCCGAACGGCTTGTACATCTCCACGGTCGTCGCAAAGCCTACCACATTGATCCAGACGGTCGCGTCTGGCTGTGCCTTTTCATTCAGCCACTTGACCGCTGCAAGATACGTGTCGCCCCAATACGAAGGCTCCATTCCTGCCGCATAAGCCCCCCCCGGACCGCCAATCAGGCTATTGTAATATGACATCCCATATGGGTGACTGTTCCCTGTCGCAAGCAGCACCGCCAACAAAATCGGAAGCGCCACAAGCACGCGCATTTTTGACGCAAAATGCGGCACTACCTCGCTTGCACTTTTCGGCATTTTCTCCAAAATCCACCGGCTTACCCACCAATACCCCACACCAGCAAGTATCGCGATATACGGGAAAACAGCCAGAAAAAGCCGCACTCCGCCATACTTTGGTGCCTGCGGCAACATACTTGGCCCGATGTTCACCGCCAGCGCCCACACTGCCAGCATCAGCGCATTTTTCCGCCAGATGTCTTCACTCGGCGTCTCCACATCAGCATGCCGCCGCCACAACGCAACAAGCACACCAGCACCCACAACCGCCAACGCGAGCAGCACCGGCGGCGTTGTAATCGCCGTCAAAACTGGTGCCAGATGCCACGGTGCAAGCTCATAGTCCACACCAAAGTAGGTCGTCGCCACGTGATAATGGTGCAGATGGAATGCAAAATACTCTGCAAACCTATGCCACGTATCATGCCAGAGCCATGGCCATGTCGCCCAGAAAACAATCGGCCCGACAATCGCCAGACTTCCCGCCGTCCAGGCCGCGATTCGCCTCTTACCCACGAAAAGCAGCCACGGCAGCACGATAAATGGGATGAAAAAACTATTCAGTTTCGTTCCCAGCGCAAGCCCGAACACAGCTCCCGCTGCGATGGCCAGCCACGGACAGTTCCTCCGTGCTGCCGCATACACAAGCGCAACCGTGCAAAAACTCAATGCCATGATCGGCGCGTCCAGGGCTGCCAGATGCATATGCGCCCACACTCTGGGCATGAACATCAGCCCGACCGCCGCAACTATCCCCGCCATGCGTCCCCAATGCGACGCCACGAACCAGAAAAGCGTCCCCAGCAGTATAGCCGAGAGCAGGTTAGTCCCCAGTCGCGACGCGGCCAGAGGCGCAAGCCCTAACGCAGTCCCCAACGTACCGGTCGTCACACCAAAAATCAGCTTGATGGTCCCCGGCTGCTGGTCTTTCGTCGCATCCCATGACTGCCGAATTGCTCTGTCACTCGTCGCGTCAACCCCATGTATGAGACCAGTCAACCACGAATACGCCTGCATCCCTTTGCTTATATATATAGGCTCATCATACGTCAGGCCAATATCGTTCCCCGTACCCGCGAGCACCACAAACGCGACGAGCCCAACCACAATCGCGCCAATCAGATTAGACCGCCGCATTGCCTGTCCTCCTCCTGCAGAAGGCCAGCCAGAAGCACGCAGCCATCAATCCCAGCACACTCAAAAATCCGCCCAGCAAAAAACTCACCGGGTAATACACGAATGACACGCGGAAATTCTCCGCATCCGCCCAAAAACCGCGCAATGTGTAATTCACAGGCGCAATCTCGATCTCTTTGCCGCCAGCGTATGCGTGCCAACCAGGATAGAACGTGTCCGCTAATACCCACCATCGCTGGCCTTCGCCGATCTGCACCTCAACTCGATTACCAGTCCACCGGCTCACATGCCCCTCGGCGTAATCACCCTGTTTGCCTGAACTGGTTGTCTCCATGCTACTGACCGTCACCAGCTCATCCGCAGGCCTGAACGCACCACTCGTCACATGCTTTCGCGCCGCCGCAAATGTCCCCACCGGCACAATCCCTGCGGGGCTGTACACGCGCGGCAACA
>CAYSRY010000146.1:0-8839 GCA_964433395.1 uncultured Armatimonadia bacterium
AGTCCTGCCTTTATCATTTCAGGTCTCGTCAGAGTCCAGACGCTGATACATGTTTCTGAACGCCTTGGCTTTGCGGTAGTGGGGCGCGAGGTCTATCTGATGAGGCCGGGAGTAAGGAACCCGAAACCGGAGTTGTATCAGAGGACGGAATACGGGGACTTTGTGCGCTTTGGGAACGAACTCTGGTTGGCGCGTAGTGCCACCGTAGAGGCGTGGAAGACACCCTTGTGCACTGAGGGCATGGCCCGTTATCCCCATTCTGTTTCCCGGGTCACCGACATGTTCGTCAACGAGCCAGTGCCCGCAGGTACGTTTGAGTTGGACATTCCCGAGGACGCCTGGTGGACTGACATCGACACTGGCACACTGACGCGACCGCAAGATCTAGAGCCGGTAGATGCTGAGGAAGGCGGTCCTGAGTAGCGTGCGACATGAGTGGAGCTCTGGGCCGGGGATGTAAGCTCCAGCAATTATCACTATATGTTATATGTACGCTCGACATGTCCTGCGTCAGACACAAACGGGATGTGGCATGGTGTGATGAACCATAACACAGTCAACACGGGGCTTCCGGCGATCTCCAGAGCACTTGAGCCGGCAAAGGAGGCATGAATGTTGTCTACACGATTAGCTGTAAAAGTGATGGTGGGTTTGGTGCTATTGAGCGGAGTGACCCATGTCGCCGTCTTAGCTGATAACCTCGAGCAGACGGAACCGCTATTCAATACCGTTGTCCAAGGAATAGAGAACCGTCGCCAGTTGGTCTCCAGCGCACGTGGCATTTTGCTGATGGAGACCACCTCAAGTGATGCCTATATGCAGCACCACAAGCAAGAACTGCAGAAGCTCTGTCAGCAGTATGAAGTGCCGCTTGTCGATGTGCAGCCATTTGACGTTACATGTGCAAGCTTCGCCTACGACGAGAGCCGCTACGTATGGCACCTCAGCAAAGTCAATGATAGCGGTTGTGACTGGTGGGGCATCGGTAATCAGCTGGGGCTCATGACGCCAGGTGAGCCACGACCGTCGCCTGGGGCTCTCGTGAGAGGGGGGGCCGCAGACGGGGGCAAAGCTTACGAGTACAACGCCAGTATGAGATCGTGCGCCGTTTTTGACCAGGACGCGGCAGGTTTGCCTCTCCCCGTTAAGCTCTTTAAGACACGTTTTGTCGAGCACATCTATAAGGCATCTCTGGACCTGTTCCTCGAGTCGTCGTCACCCACCGTCGTGGGCACAACCGAGTACGGGGGAGAAAAATGTTTCGTCATCGCTGGAGCAGGGCAGCATGACGGGCCAAGAGGGATGCGGAGAATGTGGGTGACCAGCGACCACTTTGTGGTCTTGCGGATGGAGCACGTTGAGGTCGACGCAGCAGGGAAGCTAGCGAGCGCATCGTCAGTGACTGCATCTGCTGTCACTGAGGCAGCGCCCGGGGTGTGGCTGCCGACTGAGGTAATGATTGATTTCATGGGAAACATTGATGAGGAGTTCACCTGGGAATGGACAAAGCGTCTTACCTTGCACGATTTTTCAATCAATGAAGATGTACAGCTGACGCCCGCCGACTACCTTTTCAGCCCGGGTTCGCGATGGCGAGATGTTAGCACGGGCGAGGTCCTCTGGGATGGTGGCAGGGGAAGCGCAAATCGCAGTCAGTATGCCATGGTATCCTTATGTGACCAGGGCCTTTTGGAGATTGCTGAACATGCAGCAGACTTGGAAGAATGGATGTTGCGACCCGCGGAATAAAGCAATTGACGCGGTCCGGGAATTATGCACGTGGAAGCCTGTTGCAGGGGTGTTGCGGGCACTACTGGTGATCTGCGTGCTGAGCAGTGCTCTGATTGCAGGGGCTGCCGACAAACCTGGCCCCCCTTTGGCCGTTGCTGATGATATTGCGTTTGGGATTCGGTTCGTATTGGACGATGGGCCGATCTCAGCGGGAGAACCCGTGATCGCTGCGGTGGATATTACCAACCGGGGCGGGGAGACCGTCGAAGTGTTGCTGGGCAGCAATGAGGTGCCTGCCCTCTGTGTGGAAATCCGTAGGGAGGTGCAAGTGCTCGCAGCGACGCCTCGGCCTGAGCGCCGCCCTGACGGTCTGTGTGGGATGAAGACCTTGGAGCCCGGCGCCACGTACACCAGCTACTGGGTCATAACAGCAATGCACGACCTTAATGTGCCCGGTCAGTACGAGTTGGGAGCCTCGCTTGTGAACTGGATGGATTGGACAGTGTTGTCCGAGGCGCGCGTGGTGTTGCACGTCGAAGCGTTCGATCCAAAACGCCTCGATTCGCGTTGTTATGAGATATACCAATCCCCCGACTTACCGTCCGTGGTTCGCTCAAGGGCCATCTGCTCGGTTCGGAATGAGATAGCGCTGCCGTATCTGGACGCCATGGCGTCCACGCAAGGGAGCGCAGCGGCCTGCCTCGCAATCCGCCGCATAGGAACGGAGCGTGCCAACGCACTCTTTGAAGCGCTGGCATCAAGGAACGATCGCGTCGGCGAAACCGCTCGGGAAGCGCGAGAGATGGATCTTGGCACGTCGATGTGGGACGTGCTCGTGTGGTAGCAATTGCGCGTTTGCCCGGTTTACGTCGACACCCTCGCTTGATCTGAGGAGATGGAGAATGTGAAGAGGTTCTGGGACGGACCATCAGTCGCATCGACATTGCTGATTGCAGCACTACTTGCCGGTGTGATTGCCACCCGGTCGGCGAGTGCTGAGGATGCGGCTAGTGGGCCCCATGGCGTGGCCGTCGTGATCCGGACGGATGCCACCGACAGCATCAGCCCTCCGACGGTTGACGAATTGCGCGCGGAGCCGGGTGCAGTCGCTCAGAACCTCGCAGACGCTGGACTCATGGTGAGGGTGAGCGCGGACGAGACCTGCATTTCGGCATGCGCGCCGACGAGCCTGTCGGATGAAGATTTCGCTGACGAAGACCTCTCGTCTCTCATCCTTACCATGCAGGTACTTGAGGGGACATTGGAGGAAGACATCCGCCTGTCCATTGGGGCCTGGTGCTCCTGGAAACTACATGTCGTGACAACCGACGGAAGTGGCAACCGCGTCTGCCGCATGCTTCCTTCCGCCCCGGGCCCGCCCACGGAGCCTGCCATCGCTGCGCAGCCGTTGAAGGGGAGCGTTCTCTGGTGGGCATGGCCCTACCGGGATGCCGACTGGGGGCAGGAACACCTGTCCATCGAACCGGGAGAATACACTGTGGAGGAACTCCTGGCACGTCTGTCGGCGGCGAGTGGGATGGATATCATTCCACGTGCGCCCGCTGGGGAGATTACACTTGTCGTGTGCGCCGAGAACGCGCGCGTCGCTGACCTGCTGTGGGCTGCCGAGGTCGCAACTGGATACACGGCAGACATCGTCCCGAACTCCGAGCCGGCGACAGTCGCCCTTGGGCCAGGAGGGACGCGAGCACAGCCTCGCTACCGCGACCAGAACCTGCTTGTCCCGATTCCGGTCCTGGGGTACTACTCCGCCGCTCAATCACCGGGCGCTCGTGAATTGCTCCTGGACTGCAAAGGCGGGCCAGTTGATAAGGACAAGCACTGGATAGGCTGGCGCTTCTCGGACCTTCCGCTTCTGTACCGCAACTTGGTGCAGGAACACTGGACGCGTTCGTGTCCGGAGTCGGACGACACGGCAAGCACTCAGCTGACGCCTGATGAGACCTCTGTGCTTTGGGTGAAGTGCGTGCATGTACTGGCCGTCACCATGGGCAGAGATGACAGGTATATTGTCCCCATGATGTAGGGCTGTTTCACGGGCGCGTAATGCGCAGTATAAGGTACGGTTGCAAGTCTGCACGAGCTAGCCGTTCTACCCGTCAACCGGCACCGCCGACAGTCGTGGCAGCATATAAGTGGAAGCGAATACACTATCGAGCGAATGTGCCCATAAGTTCAGTTTTGGCGATGATATTGTTTTTCAGCTGGTCGAGAAGCTCTGCTTTTGTGGCTCCGGGCTTGAGGGTGACGTCTTTCTCAAGCGCGTAGAGTTTGAAGAAATATCGATGAGTCCCTGAGGGCGGACACGGCCCCTGGTATCCGATTTTGCCAGAGCTATTGGTGCCTTGAGTGAGTTTGACCGGAGCCTGCAGTGAGGTATCAGTCGGCATGGCCTCGGGCAGAGAGAGACAGTCGGCGGGAATGTTGTAGGCGACCCAGTGGACCCACGTTCCACGGGGTGCGTCGGGGTCGTCGCAAATCAGGGCGTATGCGACAGTTTTCTTCGGCGCTCCGGACCACTGCAGCGGAGGTGAGACGTCATCGCCGCTGCATGTGTACCTGACAGGGATAGGGCCGGAGCTTTCAAATGCTGTGCTTGTCAGGCGGAAATCCATGTGCTCATCCCCCTGAATTTCATTGGATTCTGGCGTTTGGGATGCCTGTGGTGGAATCGGCTCGGGACCATTGGTGTTGACGCGAGGTCGCGGACCGCATGAGGATACGAGGAGACACGCGGCAATGACGAAGAGACATATTGCGGCAGTGAAGCTGTGTGGCATTTTCTCAGAGATTTTCATGTGAACCACGCCTCCAATGCGATTTGCAGCGGAGAAGAGCTGCGGTCACGATACAGAGCGGTCGGAATGATGGCGGAAACCTATATTGGGTAGCGGCTGAGAATGTAACGGTGGAAGGTCGGGGACAGATGGGGGTAGCGGTGGCGTCGGGAATTGTGGGCACTGCGGGATATTGTGCGGACACTCCTGTGCCGAGCTGGCGAGCATACCCCTTGACCCAGACAGATGGTTGTACGGGGCGGCAATGGCGATTATGAACGCCGTGCGCATGGTACCCTCCGAATTTGCTTTGCGCCTATGGGCGAGTTCGGCCCTGCGGTCTCCGTGGTCGTGTGTGCTGCTTTGGTGAGGAGCTGGTGAGCGTTGGATCAGCGCGTCGCGCAGAATCAGCTCGAAAGCCGCCTCTGAACAGATTGACCGACAGGAGAATGATGATCATGACGAGACATCCATCTGTGAGCGTCATGTTATCATACAGCCCCATAGAGCTGCTCAGATTCTGTAACATCACGATTCCCGGGAAGAATAACAATATCCCAAGTCCGACACCCAATACAGTTCGCATAGTGTGTAAGCTGCTCGCTTTCTTCAAGTGTAAAGCTGGTTTCTATGAGTCCGCCAGCAGAATATCGAGTGCGATTGCTATAGCAGCATGTCCGCGTTCCGAGAGATGCATATTGTCGGTGTACAGCTCGTTAATCGCGCACGTTGAGCTGTCGAGTACCACGCCAGCTCTGACAAGCGGGAGTTTGTAATTTCGCGCGAGAAGCTCGATTTGCCACGCATATGGGGCGCTGTCGATTTTTGCCGCAGGCTCGAACATGCCGAGTTTGCTGTTGTGAATGACCGGCGCAGGCGTGACCACGATGACGAGCGCATCGGTGGTTTCGCAGAGCATGGCCACAATTTCTTCGGCCTCAGCGCGAAACTGGGCGACCGGAACTGCCTGGATGGCAGCATCGTGGCCGAGTGAGACGATGAAGAGGTCAGGTGTCTGACCATCGAGCGATTCGAGGTACGCATCGCACTGCATGAGACTGAGACCACTGCGGCTGGGATAATCCACCTGCGGTGTCTTGCCAAAACGTTCCGTGATGCGGGCTTTGATGGCGCTGGTCCAGTGCGACGTATCGCCTTCGTACGCTATAGCTGACGAGTCACCTATAACGGCAATGCGCAAGGGTGCGTCAGCATCTTGCAGACAGTAGCGGCGAAATATTCTGAGGCTCGGGTAGGCAACTGAGAGCTCTTTTGAGTTCAGCGCCGAGCCGACATTTTCAGATGGTGGGTTGGCTGCTGCCGCGCCGTCGCGTTGGCCGAAGACTTCGAGTTCGCGAAGGAAGAGGCAATTATCGCCCCCCAGGCCGGCTTTCCATGAATCATACAATGTTATGCGGACATATCGTGCCTGGCGTTGTTTGAATTCATGCTGGAGGACCATAGCTTCGTGGTCGATGAAGATAAAAGTCTGTCGTAATGGCTGATATTTGAGGTTGTCGGTAGAACATTCGATGGAGATTTGTTTTGTATTTCCGTTGGCGGAGTTGTGGACGGCGACGCGGCTGATCTGGCATATTGCCCCAAGGTCAACAGTGACATAGCGAGGGAAGCTGTTGACATTGGCAGTAGCGAAACACCCGGGGGCGGAGTCGGATTCTGTGACTCCATCAGTGAGCCCATCCCAGCCGGTGAGAATAGGCACCGAGCAGCGGAACGGTCTATTGAGCGCCAAGTTGGTATCCGCAGCGACCGCTGCAACAGCGGTGGTCGCTGCAATCATGCCGACCAGAAGAATCACCAGCGAGACATTTCTGCGGCTCCTGGCTGCCCCCACGGCATGCCCCTCCCTCACATAGTAGCCGATCAGCGGGATTTTACGGCAGAGTGATGTCCAGACTTATGTCGATCGACGGCGCGGAATGCGTCAGTGCGCCAACTGATATGTAATCTACGCCCGTTGTCGCTATCTCGGCGACAGTACTGAGATTTACGCAGCCCGACGCTTCGGTGACGACTTTTCCGCCCGCGATAGCTACCGCTTCGCGGAGCTGTTCGGTCGTCATATTGTCGAGGAGTACGATGTCGGCGCCGGCGTCGATTGCCGTGCGCAATTCGTCGAAGTCAGTGACCTCTATTTCGATTTTGAGCGGGTGCGGGCGGCCTTCGCGTGCTGCTTTGACCGCGGCGGCGACTCCACCAGCGACCGCGATGTGGTTATCTTTGAGCAGGATGCCATCGTAGAGCGCGAATCTGTGATTACACCCACCTCCGGACCGCACAGCGCGTTTTTGCAGCGCACGCATTCCTGGAGTGGTTTTTCGCGTATCGGCAATCCTGGCGCCAGTATTTTCGACGCGGACGACAAACTCATGGGTAAGCGTGGCAACGCCGCAGAGGCGCTGCAGGAAATTGAGGGCAGTGCGCTCTGCAGAGAGCATAGCCGCGGCCGGTCCCGTGACGACAGCAAGATGATCGCCACATTCGAATGGTTCGCCCTCAGTGGCGAATGCCTGGAATTCGAACCGGCCATCAAGCTGGCGGAAGCATTCTTCGCAGACGTCGAGGCCGCTGAGGACGCCATCCTGTTTTGCGAGGAAGCGTCCGCGTGCCGTGACGTCTGCGGGGACGCTCAGGAGTGTGGAGATGTCACCAGGCCCGATGTCCTCGGCGAGCGCTGCTGCTACAATCGCTTGAGTTGAGTAGTCAAATCCAGCCATTTCAGTCTTCCACCATGCGATTGTCCTGGTCAACGTGGACGATTGCCGGATTGAGCTCTTTTGCCTCCTGGTCTGTGAACATGCCATAGCCGATGACGTGGATAACGTCGCCGACTTCGGCAGTTCGAGCCGCCGGGCCATTGAGACATATGCCATTGCTCCCGGGTTTACCGAGGATGACATAGGTTGTGATGCGTGCGCCATTGTTGAGATTTACGACGTCGACGCGTTCGCCATCAAGCAGATCAGCGGCCGCGGCCACTTCGATCGGCAGGGTTATGCTGCCGGTATAATGCAGTTCGCGCTGTGTGACCGTGGCGCCGTGAATTTTGCTTTTGAGCATGACTCGGAACATATTCAATCAAGCCTCTATCACTATATTATCGATAAGACGAGTTTCTCCTGCATGAACCGCTACAGCAAGTAAAACAGGTGCACCAGCGTGGGCAGGCTTCTGCAAAGTGTACGGGTCAAGCGCCTGCGCGTATTGCACGTGGAGTATGCCAGTTTTTTCGATATTTGCGGCAACGAGGGCTTCAGCTTCGGCGGGCGTCATGCCTTGCCTGACTGCCTGAGCGCCAAGCTGGAGAGACTGGTAGATGACCGGCGCTGCAGCCCTGTGTTCGGCGCTGAGATATTTGTTGCGGGAAGAGAGCGCAAGTCCGTCAGCCTCTCGGACAGTTGGGCAGCCGACGATTTCGGTTGTCATGTTAAGGTCTTCGACCATGCGTTTAATGACAGCCAACTGCTGATAGTCTTTCTGGCCGAAAAAAGCCCTGTCCGGGGCAACTATGTTCAGGAGTTTTGTGACTACAGTTGTGACTCCGCGGAAATGGCCTTCGCGGAATGCGCCGCAGAGTGGTTCGGTGAGTTTGTCCACAGTGACATATGTGAGCTGTTGCTGCGGGTACATTTCGGACGCAGCCGGGGCAAAGACGAGGTCGCCTCCGATCTGTTCCACAGCCCGCGCGTCATCGTCAATCTGGCGCGGGTATTTTTCGTAATCTTCGCCGGGCGCGAACTGGGTGGGATTTACGAATACGCTGACAACGACGAAATCATCAGACTGACGCGCTCGCTCAATCAGTGAGAGGTGGCCAGCGTGCAGCGCACCCATAGTGGGGACCAGAGCTATGCTCTTGCCGCCACTTTTTGCACGGTGGACAATCGAACGGACTTCATCAATTCGGCCTGTAATACGCATATGTGATGATCAGAACCTTTGTGGGAATGGCGGATCAGGTGTTGAGCATTCCTGTGAAGTATCCGCCGTAGGCCTGCATGGCCATTATGAGCACGACAATGCCCACAAGAATGACAGCGAACGGTATTATCAGAATGGATAACCTGTGTATTGATGTTTTGGACTGCGCTTCGAAATAGCTGGCGACTTTCTCCATCGTGGCGTCGATGTCGCCGGTTTCCTCGCCCGTCTGGAGCATTCTCATTGGCAACTCAGGAATGTATCCGGACTTGCCGAGCGCTTCGGACAGTTTTTCGCCCCGTTGCACATGGGGGATAGCCCTGAGCAGAGTTTTTTCAATGGCGCGGTTGCCACATGCGGGCGCAGCG
>CAYSRY010000147.1:0-4794 GCA_964433395.1 uncultured Armatimonadia bacterium
ATCAGCTTTGCCTGTATCCTTAGCCGTTCTGGCGTTGGTTTGTCCGCTATTCTGCGCTGCGTGTCCTGCGGGACACGCTCCATCCGCGCAACCTGTGGCTCCCGAATTGATCAGCTTCGCCTGTATCCTCAGTCGTTCTGGCCGTCAAGCCAGCGCTACGCTTCCAGTGCTTGCTCAATGATTTTCCCGGTCCACCCATTGGGTATTGGCAGGCCAAGTGCGCTCGCAATCGTCGGCGCCGTATCCTCAAGTCCCACGCGCCCCATTATCTCATAGCCGTTCCGTATGCCGGGGCCCGCCACAAACCACGGGACCAGCATGTCCTCCGGCATATCAGTGCCGTGTTTGGTCTCATGCCCGCCGTGATCTGCCAGCACGGCGATCACGGTCTCATCCAGGCAGCCGCAATCCTCAAGCGCCCCGATTGCCATTCCGACTGCTTCGTCGCTGACTTTCACTGCATTCAGATAGCCTTCGCTCATCCAGCCGAAGCCATGACCGTCCGTATCCGTCTGCGCCATGTAAAGAAACATCAGGTCTGGCGCATGCTCTTTGATCATCGGCACTGCATTCCGCGTCGTCAGCAATGTATCCTTTTCATATGCTGGGTCAAAGTCTGCCCAATCCACTGATTCCAGTGGCACCATTGGCTTGAAGTTTCCCCAGCCGTAGATGGCTGCCGTGCTCAATCCTGCCTCCGCCGCGACCTCAAACAGCGAGGGCATCGGAGCGGTATAGCCATCCGGCCACGTGTTATGCTCTACGCCGTGGCCTTCCGGAGTGCTCCCGAAAAACATTGATGTATGCGTTGGTAAGGTGATTGTCGGCATCACCGATTGCGCAGCCATTGTCCATGCGCCGCGCGCCATCAGGCTGTCCATGTGCGGCGTATCCACGTGATCCAACGCGTCCGGCCTCAGTCCGTCAATTGTGATTATCAGTGCTTTGCTGGCTTTCACCGATTCCGCTCCTTTGCATCAGCTATGCGCGTGCTCTGCAATTTTACACACAATATCGGCCATATCCTGTACATCCTGCTCGCTGAAATACTGGTTCACCCACAGGCACGCCATTTCATCGAGTGCCTTCTCAGCTGCCGGACAGTACCCTCCTTCGTAGGGGACTTCGTGCCCGCTGCCGTATTCTTTCGAGAAATACGGGAAGCCGCTGTCACCGTAGATGTGTTTTTCCTGCAGCGCCTTATACATATAAATCGGTTTGCCGATGTATCCGGCGCCACACGGTGCGCCTTCTGCGGTGGCTGCCTGCGCGAATTCCTCGGCGCTCATCCCGAATTCCTCGGCATTGATTCTCAGCGCGTACAGCCAGTACGTATGCATACCCCCCGGCGTCGTCACTGGAGGCGTCAATCCAGGGATGTCCTGCAGTTTCTCTGTCAACAGGTCTCCAGCCCAGTTGAAAGCTGCCGTAATCCGGTCGAGTTTCCGAAGTTGTGCCATGCCTATGGCCGCGGTCACTTCGGTCATCCTGTAGCAGAAGCCGAATTGCGTATAATTCCGCGTACCGAGTGCCGAATAGTCGGGCCACCCTTTGTTGGCGAACAGGTGGATTCTTTCACCGAGGGCGTCATCATCGGTAATTGTCAGGCCGCCGTCGCCGGTTGTGATGTGTTTGCTTTGCTGGAGCGAGAATGTCCCGATGTCCCCGATGGTGCCGGCCCTCTGGCCGTTGTACATTGTACCGTATGATTGTGAGGTGTCCTCAATCACCTTCAGACCGTGTCGTTGGGCCACTTCCATAATCGCCCCCATGTCACAGGGGTTCCCGAAGAGGTGGACTGGCATGATGGCGACGGTCCGGTCGGTGATGCGCTCTTCAATTGACGCGGCCGACACGTTATATGTCAGCGGGTCTATGTCGGCAAAGACCGGGATGCAGTTCTGCCCAAGTATAGCGATTATCGTTCCCATGTCCGTGATCGGTGCAGTGATGATCTCGTCGCATGGATTTGGGTTGATCCCGCCCACAGCTACGTGGAGGGCAGACGTCCCCGACGTGCTCGCTGTGCAGTGTTTCACCCCATAGTGGCGGGCGAATTCTGCCTCAAACTGTGGTACTTTCTCACCGCCGTGAAGACAGAGCTGCTTCGATCGGATGACTTCTGTTGCGGCCAGAACTTCCTCGTCGCCGATGTCCTTGCCGTTTGGAAAAGGTGTGGTGCGCAGTGGTTCTCCACCATTGATAGCCAGTGTCATGGCAATCTCTCCCTAGTAGAAAGGGCCGCACGCGTTAGTCGCGTTGCGGCCCTTCATTGTCACCATACACTTAACTGCTGTACATTTACTCGATTGGTGCGTCTTTTACTGATGTCAGAATCCTGGCCAGAATCAGGAGAAGCTCCTCAAAATTAAACGGTTTCGGATGGTACCAGGTTGCACCGAGCTGCCAGCCTCGTGCTTTTTCAGCATCTTTATTGCGCGCGGTCAGCACGAGTACTGGAATGTTGGCCTTTTTCGGATCAGCCTGCATCATGCGCAGCACGTCCCACCCATTCAGCCGCGGCATTGTGATGTCAAGAACCATCACATCAGGTGTGAACTCTTCAAGGCGTTCCAGAGCTTCGACCCCATCGTATGCAGCGTGAAAATCATAGCCGGCTTCGGTCAGGAAAATCTGTGCCGATCGTACAAGGTCACGCTCATCATCAACAAACAGGATTGAGTGTGCCATTCTTACTCACCCAGTTGTAGCGCGGTATTATTGAATGCAGTAACAGTCGATAATCGCCCTGCCACCCCTTCGGTTGCAGGCATACGCCATTGTAGTACATTCACTGCCGGTCTTACAACTTCCTCTTTGCGATTTTCTGGATTCTGGGGGTGTCTGACCAGTGCATCTTACGTCGATCTGCGTAGAAATTGCTGCCCGCCATCCCCTTCACATATCGCTTCATCTCCGCCAGTACCGATGAAATGTGTCCGGGATGCACTATATCGTCCGCCTCATTGGTCACCATCACTGCTGTGAGGCTGAAAAGCGGGTATTCCTGCCTCTCGCCTCTCCGACTCGTGGCACTGAAGTGCCCGATCTGCAGTGCCGCCTCATCAAAAAACACCTCGCGCCCCGCATCAAATGTCGCCACTACCGCCTCACCGATCTCCCGCGCATCATTCACGCTCGCCGCTGCAACAAAATCATCCCCGCCCAGGTGAGCGACGAAAGCCTGCCCCGTGGCATTCTCCGCAATCGCCTCAACTATCAGCCGTCCCAGCCACGCGATCACCTCATCGCCGCGACGATACCCGTACACATCGTTATATGGCTTGAAATTGTCTATATCAAATTGCACCACAGCCAGCTCTCCCCGCTGGCCGATGCGCTCGCTGATCTCTCGCTCCAGCGCCGGACTGCCCGGCAGGCCCGTCAGCGGATGCACCGCCGAATAGCGCCGCACTGTATCCAGTACCATTCGCGCCGTCGCAGCCACTTTCTCTGCATCATCGCTCGCAACGTACCCCTGCAGGCCATGCTGCGCCGCAGCCTCATACCCATCCGGCCAGTCTGGCCCTCCCGCAACAATCACTGGCGTGTGCAGAAGCCCCTGCTCATCCGCAAATGAAGCTGCCTGCAGAACACACTTCTCATCGCCTGCGCCGTTTATGACTGCCACTCCCGCCGGCAACGTGTCAACCAGTTCAAGCCCCAGCCGCTCGCACACTGGCCGGAACTTATCTCGCCACAAAGCGTCAAAACCATGCGCATAAACTCGTTCGCCGATCATGCATCACTCTCCGCTTGACAGTCAGTCCGGCAGGGGCTACATTGGCACTACTGGAGGTATTTCGAGATGAGCTTCATTCTTCCCTTTCTGGCCACAGGTGGCCTCGGCGGCATATTGGGCTACGGGGTCGCATCATTTCTCAAAACGGTCACCAAATTGGTCGGCTGCATTATCGGCATCATTTTCATCCTGATGCAGCTGCTTGCATACTATGGCTTCGCTGAATGGCACTGGGGCGCAATGCAGGAGGCGGCCGGGCCTGCTGGTGAGGCCGCAAAAACTGGATTCTCCGTCCTCTGGAAAATCCTTACCTACAATCTCCCGTTCACTGGCGGATTCGCGCTCGGCTTTCGCTATGGCTGGAAGCACTGAGAGCCGCTCCATCCCCAGCATTTCTCCACAAAAACAATGGCCGGCCCCCGAGGGGGCCGGCCATCTCTTTGCTCGCAGGCCGGTCGTCACAACTATATCGTGACTTCCTTGCCCTTCTCTGCCGATTTGTAGATCCCGTCCAGGATCTTCTGTGTCATCAAAGCGTCCTCGCCCGGTACTGGCGACGGAAGGCCTTTGACGAGTGCGTTCGTGAAGTCGTGAATCTCCAGCCGGTGCGCTTTGGCGCCAGCATCCGGGTTCACCTGCACCGTCGTGTTCGTCAGCATGCCTGCTTCTTCACGTACCAAGGTGGCGGGGTTTGTCTTGATGCCGCCCTTGGTGCCGGCGAGGAAGATTGAGCCGGCTTCGTTCTCCGGGTAGTTCAGTGCCCACGAGGTCTCCAGCGAGATGCAGGCACCATTGGCAAACCGGATGAAACCGGCAGTGAACTCGTCCGGAACTTCGAACATTTTCGGGTCGTGTTTCATCAGTGACGGCTTGTTTGCAATTTCGACCCAGACGTTGGCCGAAACGCTCACTGGCTCGGGATGACCCATCAGGTACAGACACAGGTCCAGAATGTGTACGCCAAGGTCATACACAGGGCCGCCGGCGGACAGGGATTTCTGGATGAAAGATGGCCGGCCGGGGACGCCACGAGACCGCATGTACGAGGCACG
>CAYSRY010000147.1:4804-8796 GCA_964433395.1 uncultured Armatimonadia bacterium
ATATTGATCGTAATAACTACACCCTTGACCCGCAATCTTTCGCCGCTGCAATTAACTCGCCAAAGATATCGCCAACCTGCTCGTCGTCTACCCAGCGTTTTAGCGCCAGGGCTTCGTCAAAATACCGGTAGCTCTGCGCGACCATGAACATTTTGCCGGCTTTATGGCCCGCATCGATCATAACCTGCGCGTCTTTCGCTGATGTTGCGATTGGCTTCTCGACCAGAACATTCAGGCCGGCTGCGAAAGCATCAACGGTCGGCGCGACGTGGGCCAGCTGCGGTGTGCAGATGTCCACAATGTCCAGGTCAACTTTCTCAAGCATATCTTTATAGTCTTCGAAGAGCATGTCTTCGCTGATGTTTGCGTTTTCAGCGGTGCGTTTGCGTGCGCCGGCGAAGGGGTCAGCGCCGGCGACGATCTCCGCGTGCTCATCTTCAAGCCAGCCGGGGATATGCGCGCCCTGGCAGATGCTGCCGAGGCCTATGAGTCCTACTCTGAGCTTCTTCTTTGCCATTTTCTGCTCCATTCCGCATGGTGCGGCTTATACAGACGCCGGGTTCGCATTGCGAACCCGGCGAACGTTTACGGGTTACACTCTGAAATTCCGAGCTATACCTTGACCTCTTTACCCTTCTCGGCCGACTTGTAAATCCCGTCGAGAATGCGCTGGGTCATGATGGCCTGCTCGCCCGGTACCGGGGACACGCCACCGGTGCGGACTGCTTCCACGAATTGCCGGACTTCTTCGCTGTGCGAGGCGATGCCATTGTCGGGGTTAACCTGCACAGTGGTGTTTGTCAGCATGCCGGATTCTTCGCGAATCAGGGTTGCCGGGTTATTGCACACGCCGCCCTTGGTCCCTGCGAGGAAGATGCGGTTCGTGCCTTCGGGAGCGTTGACTGCCCATGAGGTCTCAAGCGACAGGCAGGCGCCATTTGCAAACCGGATGAAGCCGGCGGCGAGCTCGTCGGGCACGGTGAATCTCGCTGGATCATGCTTCATCATCGACGGCTTGTCCGAAATTTTCAGCCAGATATTGGCCGAGACGCTGACTGGCTCCGGATGCCCCATCAGGTGCAGGCACAGGTCAAGAATGTGTACGCCGAGGTCATAGCATGGGCCGCCGGCGGACTTTTCCTTAACGATGAATTCGCCCCATGCGGGTACCCCACGCGGGCGAAGGAGGCTGGCGCGGCCCCAGTAGATGTCTCCCACGAGACCGTCATCAATCCAGCGTTTCATGGCCAGTGACTGGTCAACAAAGCGCATGCTCTGCGCGACCATGAACAGTTTGCCTGCCTCGTGCCCTGCCTCGGTCATTTTCTCGGCCCATTTGGTGGCAATGGTGATGGGCTTTTCAACGATGACGTTGCAGCCAGCCTTGAAGCCGTCAATAACTGGCTGGTGATGGAAGCTGTTCGGGGTGCAGACTTCCAGGATGTCGATTTCCTCGTTCTCAAGCATCTTCTTGTAATCTGAGTAGAGGTGATCTTCTGGAATGCCGGCCTTTGCGCCGTTGTTTTTCAGGTTTTCCGGATTGATGTCAGCAGCGGCGACGATCTCAACGTCGTCCAATTTCTGGTAGCCCGGCAGGTGGGCGCCCGTGAAGATTGAACCGATGCCGACAACACCGATCTTCAGTTTCTTTGCCATCTTTGTGTCCTCCTGGTTGGTCACGTGTAGGCTCAAAACGCTTCTGCTCTGTCTATCATTCACTCCCGACGACTATCTCGTCGTCAGGATCAAAGGCCGGATTCACAACAATCACTGCTGTAAAATCGCCAGAACCGCGATGCACTGTCCCCGCCGGAATATACGCCGCGGTTCCGCGTTTTACCGGGTGCTTGCGGCCGTCTATCTCCAGTGTGCCTTCACCGTCCATCACGAAATACATCTCATCCAGCGTCTCATGCAGGTGTGGCTTGGCGTCGCGGATGTGCGTTACATGGATGCTCATTGT
The DNA here is from genome assembly GCA_964433395.1 of uncultured Armatimonadia bacterium. GTDB lineage: Bacteria > Armatimonadota > Zipacnadia > Zipacnadales > UBA11051 > UBA11051. Next base: position 6,768 of record CAYSRY010000147.1, read on the forward strand.
CGCACCGTCGGCGGCTGTGATTATCCGCGTACTCTGTCCGCACAGGCTGCAGATGCCCGCTTCGACATCTTCCACACTGCGGACAATCGCATGCCGCTTTGCGTTGCTCATGGCCGCTCCCTGTATGCTTTGGATATTTTACATGCTATTCCGCCACTACTGACGGATACCTGCAAAATGGGTGTTTGCTTCTGTACTCTCTTCGTCCGTTATAGTTTGTGTTGTTCTTCTTGAATTTTTCGGGAGAGTGTGAGAAAGCGGTTTTGTCAGGAAAATCCCTCTTACGACGTTCCTGTCATTCTCTGTTGGCCGTTTGCCGTTCATGCGTGACACGAAAAAAACCGCAGGATTTCCCCCCGCGGCCCCAATGGTCAAGTAACGCTGCGCGCATTCTATGCGTACTCAAATATCGTACAACTCCCGCTGCTGCAATTCAACCAAAACTTGCATTTGCCTGCGCGCATTTTCTATCAAATTTGCGACTTGCCGCCATGCATACCCTTCCCGCCCAGGTTTTCACCTCGCTCCATTACTGCGCCATCGACTTGCGCGGGTGTATGGCGGCCATACTCGTTCTTCATGATCGCATTTCCAATGACGCTCGGTATTTCACTCCGCATTGCATCTGCAGTAACTTCTCAGGACGGCCGCTTGACCATGGCCGATAATATCTGAAAGGCCACTACATAGTCCGCAAAAGGATTTGCAAAGAGCCCGTGAACGCTGATCAGGTTACCCCCACCTGAGGTCCTCGGAAGTACAAGTTTGATCCGGGGGATGTGATTCTGGGGATGTCGCATCTGCTGATGGGAGTGGATTCGTCGCTCTGGCCGATTCTGAGGCGCTCTGGCCGATTTTGCCCGCGCCGAGCAGTGCCTTTTCGGCTGCTTGGCTGCATTTTGGTTCATGAACCTGAGGCGGGATATACGGGACGTGAGGGGGCAGGTTCTCGAACCTCCATGTAGCCTCAGAGCCCCATACGAGCTCAATAAGTCACGCGCTCTGAGACGCTGCCCCATTTCAGCTCCGCGCTGGGGCTCTTGCCTCGTGCTCCGATGACAACGCATGAGGCGTCGATGATGTTGGCAATCTCAGTGATGGTCTCTTCCGGAATCCCCAGTTGCACCCTGTAATCGGCCTCTACGCCGTGTTCCTTGAGCGCCTTGACCATTGCTTCAAGTCGCCGCGTATCAGTCACATCGAATTCGGAGAGTCGCTCCATAAGGTGCGGTCTGATGATGCTTGTATCCTGCACATGCAGCAGAGTCACTTTCTGCATGCCGCGTTCTCCGAGGGTCACAAATCGGTCGAAATTCGCTCGTGCATAGTCTGAGAAGTCCGTAGCGAAGAGAACGTGTTTGAGCAGCGGGTGTGGCAGGCCGCCGTGTTGCGTCTCATCCTCCCGCATATGGAGCACCAGCATGTCGGTCGTTCCGTAGGTGATTATCTGCAATGGCGTGCTGCCGATGAATGCAGTTTCCCACGGAGCTACAATAAAAGTACGCATCAATATGGTGTCGATTGCGTGATCTGTGGCGGCGCGGACAATCTGGTGCGCCGGGATGCCGCGAAGCGTCATCGCCTCAACCTTGCAGTCTTCCAGGTCGGTGTCCAGCTCACGCGCGGCGCGCTCAAGCGATCGGCGTGTCCACCAGACGGCTCCAGAATGGGGTTGGCGCGCGAGGCCGGTGGTCTCGACGCAGTGCACCAGCATCACGTACCGCACGGGCAGGTTGCGAATCATTTCGCGCAGCAAATCCACATCCGGCACCGCATTTTCGATCGCGATCATCATGCGATCCAGCATACTGCCACCTCCCCGAATTATGTAGGCATGGTCTTTTCTGTTGTGATAGCAGAGAGGCCAGCCATTGTAGTCCACTAGTACATTACCCTGTATTGGATGGTGCGGAAACATACTATGATAATATTTCGACAACTGTTCTCCATTTCCCCCTCTGCAGGCACAGAAAATCCCGCCGAAATTATTTCGGCGGGATTTTGCGTGGCGCTCAGGCGGCTGGAAATG
>CAYSRY010000148.1:0-5890 GCA_964433395.1 uncultured Armatimonadia bacterium
AGAACAACTTCGCATCGCTTCAGAACGATCTTCCATCCTGGATGGTGCCACATGACCGCGAAGTTGTCCGCAAACTCTATGAGGCCTCAGAAACTGGAGCAGTCCCGTGGGCAGCATGGGCTCAGCCGCTCCTCATGTGGGGGATCTTCTTCCTCGCCGTCTGGATCGTCATGCTGTCGCTCAGCACGATCTTCAGACGACAGTGGTCAGAGAAGGAGAAATTGACCTATCCGCTTTTGCATTTGCCGCTTGAGTGTACGGACGGTGTCGACGGCAAGCAACTCATCGGCGCCTTCCTTAAAAACAAACTCATGTGGGCTGGCTTCATTCTCGCGGCTGCCTACAATTTCGGCAACATCGCCAACGCGTATAACCCAGCCATTACAGCACTGGGCAAGTCATACAACCTCGGCGGTCTCTTCACCGAACAGCCATTCAGTTACCTTCAGCCGATGGCGATACACTATCGCCCCGAGCTTCTCGGATTCGGCTACCTCGTCCCGACCGAAATTGCATTCAGCGTATTCGCATTCTACGTGCTTATGAAACTCGAAAACCTCTGTGTACAAGGCGCAGGTGTACAGATCTCCGGCTACCCGTTCTGGCAGGAACGCGGTCTCGGCGCCTATATCGCCACATTCTTCCTGCTGGCATATATTGGCCGCGACCACATCGCCAGTATTTTCCGCAAGGCATTCACCAATGATCCCACAATCGACGATTCCGACGAACCCATGAGCTACCGGGTTGCCATATTCGGTGGGGCCGCTGCATTCGCCATCGTCCTCGCCTGGATGACAATGGCTGGCATGGCGTTGTGGCTCGCAGTTCTGTACATGGTTCTTGTCCTGATGCTCGCGGTTGTCTATGCCCGCATCCGCGCCGAAGTCGGCGTGCCGCTCATCTGGATGTTCCCATACTATCAGGCATTCAAGGGCATTACGTACTTCCTCGGAACCGACGTGCTGCGCTACCAGAACAGCACGGCCAGCGCTACAGTCTTCGCCACTTTTGTTTTCATGTCACGTGGCTATTACAGCGCCATGATGGGCTCTCAGGTCGAAGGCTATCGCCTGGCACGCGCGACTGGCGTGCGCCAGAAATCCATGAACTGGGTCCTCATCGCCGCGCTCATAGTTGGATTCACAGTTTCCATGACCGGCCTGCTGAAAGCCTATTACAACTATGGTGCGGGCGGTCTGTCGGGCATGTCTGACTGGGGTTCAAGCTTCGCAATGAATGAATATCAGGCCGTCGCTGACATGGCAAAAGGGTCGATTGGCCCTGATATGCCGCGCATAATCGCGACGGGCTCGGGTTTTGGCATTGCAATCGCCCTCATGATTCTGCGAATGCTCTTCCTCAGATTCCCATTACACCCGCTCGCGTTCTGCATGGTAACGGCATATGGCGAGCTGATCTGGGGGCCGTTCGCACTCGTATGGCTCATCAAGAGCGCCATATTCAAACTCGGCGGTATGAGAGCGTACAAGCAGTTGATACCGTTCTTCATTGGCCTTGCGCTCGGGCACTATTTTGCAGCGGGAATTGTCTGGAGCATATTTGCGACACTCAATCCCGAGGCTGTTCGGCGCTACGGCGTCTGGTTCGGTTAAATTGGTCATAAATGGGCCTCTGGGTACCCCAGAGGCCCATTTCCGTATATGAGATGTGTGTGAGAACACTGTTTGCGCAAACGCAACGGACGGAGCGATGGGATGAGAATTGCAGAACTGGCCAAACTCGTCATCATAGCCGTTCTCGTCGTCGTTCTGTTCTATGGCGGATGGATGTATTACGACATTTACCTCAAAGTCAAGCTGAACCCTCCGGCACTTGATCCCAACGATCCGATGATGGGGCCCAGCGTCGGCCCGCCAGCTGCTACCCCCACACCTGCCCCCTCAGAATCAGGTGATCTGGCCCCCACATCCCCCCAACCTGATGCGCCGCCAGCTCCCTGAGAAAACGCATCAAGCATTGGGGCCGTTGGGCTCACCCAATCAGCTACATCAAAACATGAACACCTGAACCAAAGTTGTACATCCGAAGACCTCAGGACCCCTGAACCTGCCTTTTTTACGGTGACCTGAAATAACACCGAAGTGGACGAGGTTTATTGGGTATTTTCAGCGGTAATCAGACTTTCTTCTCGCCCTTCTCCTCGCTGTTCCATCTCACCAGAAATCAATCTGCATCTCTCCATGAAAAACAACGCCAGCTATAGCTGGCTGGCATTCGCTGTCACCTTTTGCGCACCCCACATAATATGCGAATACAGTTCGTATATATGACCACAGGTGCGATTTGAGAGCACGACGCGCAGCACGTGGATGTGCTATTCGGCGGATGGTTTGACGGAGAACGGCACGCGCGCACCCAGCTCCGGGTGCTCGGGGCAATAGACGACCGCCTCGTATAGACCGACTGGAAGCACAGGCGCGTTGGCCTCAGCGTTCCAAGTCTCCGGAGAGAGAGATTTTGCAGGGACAGTGACTTTTCGCGGAGCGAGGTAGCGACAATTCTCGCCGCTACCGAGAAAATCGCCAGCGGGTACGACACCCACAGCCAATTCACACATGACTGGCGCGTCAGCACGATTTTTGAGAGTGCACGTGAGTTTCCACGGCTGGCCCTCGGAGATGCTCGGAGCTTCGATTTTCTCGACAGCAAGCGCAGTAAGGTTGAGCAGCTCGAGTTCAACGTCAGCGGTTGCGCTGACCCGGTCGGGTAATACAACGGTGCCTCCAGCAGAGGCGTTGCCGACTGAAGGGAGTGTGCGGAACTCTGCAGTGAGAGTAAGCGGGTATGAGCCCAATGCCGGGTGCTCGACGAGCGATTTGAGCGGGATTGGATCGGCGCCCTGAGGCAGTGCAGATTTGATGTCTGGTGCAGGATACCAGTGGCACGACAAAATGGTCTTCTGCCCTGGTGCGAGCGTGAAATCGAGGTTATCACATCGCCAGCGCCCCGAGAATGCGAGCGGCGCGACAGTGCCGGTGACAGTTGATGAACTGCAATTCCGGAGCGTAGCGGCAATGGAGAATCTGGGATCGCCGGAAATGTCGCAGGAAAATTTCGGGACGCCAAGTGTCATGCGAAGAGGCGCGTCAGCAGTGGAGCGGGCCGTATCAGCGCGGAAATCATAGACGCAGCCCGTCGCCATGACAGATGTGACGGCTGCATATGAAGCAGCAGGCCCAGTACGGTTCGCCCAGCCAAAGGCGTCGGTGACAGCGGATGCTGACTGGCGTTCGCCCGGCCATGTCACGGTTACGCGCGCATCGGACACAGGTTTGCCAGAAGCGTCGAGAATGCGGACGCGCACCCCGTAGTCGACTGCCTGGACATCGTCAACATGAATGAAGCGGATGTCGGATGGCACGTCAGCAAGGACGCGATCGAGAGTGGCAGCGCGGTCAATATGCCATGTGGCATCAAAATAGCCGGCCTCAACGAAATAGCCAGCCTCATAGCATGTGACCGGGGGCTTATCGTTGACGTTGAGCACATGCGGCAACTGGCTCTGGTCAGTGTTGAAAATGACATAGTCGGGGTACCCCCACGGGAGCTTCTCCATGTCATATTCAAGTGCCTGAGGCACCGTACCATCGGGTTTTGTGAACCAGCGTCCCCGGGCGGCGAGGATATAGTGGCGATTGCCAGCCAATGGGCTCGGATAACAGACGAATGCGCCGAAATTGTCGCCGTAGTAAGTGCGTGGCATTTCGCCCGAGGCGCTCGCAGCGACTGTGACATAGTGATCGCCGACAACGACAGGGACCTCAGCCATTGAATATGTCGTTGCAAGGATATTGCTGGTCTCACGCGCACCGAAAATGAGCAGAGACTTATCGCTGATAAATGCCGGCGGAAGCTGGTCTTCGGGATATGGGCCAAGTGCGTCAGGCTCAGAGCCCTGGCGGATCATAAATGCACGCCAGCCTTTGCAGAATGCCTCAGCTTCAGCGCGGTGCATGGCAGTCATCGCCGCATTGCCAGCCGTGCCATAGACGACAGTGAACGGGTGTGTGAAGACATCGCCAATCAAGCCGGGCAGCTCGGGAGATTTGACCGCTGCAGAACCTGGAGGGAAGCAATCGGGCTGCCAGCCAATGAGCTGGCCAGCGGCTGAGTAAAGAGCTTTGAGAGTTATCTCGTGAGCGGGACCGGCGTATGCTTTGAAACCGTCGGCGTAGAGTGCCACATCTGAAGCCCCGGCAAGTGGCGAAGCGTCGAGGTGGAGCGTGAAGCGGGAGAGATTGCCAGTTTTGACGGAGACGACATTGCCAGCGATTGCAGCATCGAGGGTGGCAAGCAGACCAAAGCGGCGCATTACGTCGATGCGTCCCCAATACATGCTGGCATGGCTGAGAAGGTACGTGGCGCAATGGAAGCGAGTTGGACGGGCAATGCGAGAGCGCTCAAGAAAAAAGCTGTAACTGTCGGCTATGTCAAAGCCGCCACCATGGCCTTTTGAATAGTTCAGCGCAAGCTCAACATCATAGCTTCCATCCTGCACGCCGAATTCAGCCATACGTGCATAGAGCTGGAGGCCATTGTCCGGCCAGACAACCGTATCTTTGCCATCAACGACAGCTTTGACGGCTCCCCACTGTCCTCGCCTAGCCCAATAGAGGGGTGACGCCTCCTGGAGCAGCGGCCTGCGAAACTCCTCAATATAGTCGCGGTAGTCAGTGCGCGCATACCAGTGATGATGCCATAGTCGATAGTCCGTCCAGCCGTCAACGCCTACGGCCGCAGCGAAAACATAAGGATACCTCACCCCATGGCGAAATGCCCCAGTACCGCCCATAGACGCGCCGACAATGTATATACGATCAGCATCGAGCCTGAACCGCGCCGTGGCATCGCGCACAACCTCCAGGGTAGCTACCTCGCCAATGCCCTCGTAGAATTGGGGTCCGCGGGCATTGAGGTTGATAATAACCCAGCCATGCGTTTCGGCCCACTGGCGCTGCCAGTCGGAGAATCCAGTGCTGACATTCCAGCCGTATCCGTGGGTGTGCATGACGACCGGATAGCCGCCCGGAGGCGCGGCAACACTCGGCACATAGATGCCGTACTCCTGGCGTGAGCCATCAATCTCTGAGATATATGATGTCTTCTGAGGCAGTCCTGGACGCACAGTTTGAGTGATGCCTGTTGCCAGGCACCCAAATGCTGCTGAAACAAACATAAGCATCGCTATGCAGTGAGATCGCATCACATGCCGAGTATTCGCCTCGGACAGCACCGTAACCTTCACGCAGAGAGCAGCGCACGTGGGGCTCTGAATATGCAGAAATGCGGGATACAAATGAGTATGCTGGCGGCCCTGTGAAAGGGAATTGTGCGTTGACGCATACTGTTGAGGTGTGTTATTCTTAGCACCTACCAATCAATCCTGTTGTATCAAGCGTCATTGCATGTGACGCTGCGGGCGCATTGCGTCCCGGAGGTGCTGAATTTGGCCGTAGTCACTATGAAAGAGCTGCTGGAAGCCGGCGTACATTTTGGACATCAGACGCGCCGGTGGAACCCCAAGATGAAGCCGTATATCTACCACGAGCGCAACGGTATCTACATCATTGATCTCCACCAGACGCTCCGGCTCATCGAGACAGCATACGATTTTATCAAAGACGTGGCCACCGAGGGTGGCGAGGTCCTTTTCGTGTGCACGAAGCGTCAAGGTGCCGAGTCCGTTGAAGCGGCAGCAAAGCGCGCCAACAGCCCGTATGTCAACAAGCGGTGGCTTGGCGGGATGATGACCAATTTCCAGACAATCCGCCAGCGGATCGAATACATGAACAAACTTGACCGCGAAGAGGCAGATGGCAAATGGGACCTTCTGACCAAGAAGGAAGCCTTGATGCTGAGCCGTGAA
>CAYSRY010000148.1:5900-8765 GCA_964433395.1 uncultured Armatimonadia bacterium
GTGAACGCGACAAATTGGAGGCAAGCCTCGGCGGCATCCGCGAGCTCAAGGGTGCACCGAAAGCCCTCTTCATCGTCGATCTGAACCGTGAGCAGATCGCTTCACTTGAAGCTCAGAAGCTCGGTATTCCGATCGTCGCCCTGTGTGACACCAATTGTGACCCCACTGGTGTCACCTATGTAATTCCTGCAAATGACGACGCCATTCGCGCCATTCGCCTGCTTTCGAACAAGATGGCCGACGCAGTTCTGGAAGGTCAGGCAGCCTATCAGGCCACATTGGTCCGAGACGACGCCTATGCCACAGAGGGTGGCGACGAGGCAGCCATGGCGCTGCAGGACGCTTTGGAAACAGCAGATGATGAGGATGAGGATGACGAGGAATAGTCACCGTCAAGTGCGATGACGCGACACCCTCATACTAGATGACATCCGCGGAGACACCTTCTCGTGTCCCCGGAAGAGGTTTTAACGGGCCGGACGACCAACCACGCGTCCGGCCCAGAGCTGTACCGCATGAATGCCTTTCTTCCGGAGGCGTGATGGTGCGGCATATTTTCGTGTTTTCTATGTTTCAAATCATACATTTTGTGACGGAGGCCCCAAATGGCAGTTTCAAACGCCGATGTGATGAAATTACGTAAACAAACCGGTGCGGGCATCATGGATTGTAAAGAGGCACTGCACGCCACCGACGGTGATTTTGATGCCGCAATGGACCTGCTGCGGAAAAAGGGAATTGACGTTGCCGCCAAGCGCGAAGGCCGCGGTGCCACCGAGGGTGTCATATGCACAGCCCTGAGCGCAGACGGGAAAAGTGGCGCGCTTGTTGAAGTCAACAGTGAGACCGACTTTTCAGCCCGTTCCGACGCATTTCGTGACTTCGCCACCACGATTATCACGCAGATTGCAGAAACCGCTCCAGCTTCGATGGACGACTTGCTGGCCGCCACCTATGCCGGCAATCCCGCCATCACTGTTCAGGACATGCTCAATGAGCTGACGGGCAAGATCGGTGAACGAATTGTTCTTCGCCGCTTCGAGCGCTACGGCATTTCGGAGGGTTCCGGTCTGGTGACCGCTTATATACATGGTGGCGACCAGATTGGCGTTCTGCTTGAGATCGTTTGTGACAGTGACGCCGCGGCCGCTTCCGCTGACATGGCCGATTTTGCGAAAAATGTCGCGATGCAGGTTGCCGCTATGCAGCCAGAATGGGTCAGCGAAAGCGACGTACCAGCCGCCTCCATCGAGCGCGAACATGCAGTACTGATAGAGCAAGCGAAGGCCGAGGGCAAGCCCGAGAGCATCGCTGAGAAAATGGTCGCCGGCCGCATGAAGAAATTTTACTCCCGCGTGTGTCTGCTGAATCAGCCCTACATCCGCGACGACAAAGTCGCCATTGAAGAGCTGGTAAGTGAACTTATCGGCAAATTGGGCGAGGCCGTCACGATCAAGGCTTTCGTGCGCTATCAGGTTGGGGAGGAGCTGTAGTGTCAGAACCCGAGGGTAAACTTCGCTGGAAGCGCGTCATGCTCAAACTGAGCGGTGAGATTCTGGGCGGCAATGGCCATGCTATCGACTGGGCCAGCGTTGGTCGTCTCGGCGATGAAATTGTTGAAGTCGTTGGTCTTGGTGTCGAGCTTGGTCTCGTGGTAGGTGGCGGCAACATCTGGCGGGGCCGTGAGGCTGCGAAACAAGGCATGGACCGCGCGTCTGCGGACTACGCAGGTATGGTGGCTACGGTTATTAATGCGCTTTGCCTGCAGGACGTACTCGAGAGCAAAGGACTGGATACGCGAGTGCAGACCGCAATCGAGATGCGCGAAGTCGCCGAACCGTTCATCAGGCGTCGGGCAATCAGACACTTTGAGAAGGGGCGAGTTGTCATCTTTGCTGCTGGCAGCGGGAACCCATTTTTCACAACCGACACTGCAGCCGTGCTTCGAGCGATTGAAATTGCGGCAGATGTAATCATTAAGGGCACCAAAGTTGCTGGGATCTACGATAAAGATCCCGCGAAATATCCAGATGCAACGAGATATGAAACCATCACCTATACCGACGCGCTCACGCAGCGTCTGGGCGTGATGGATTCGACAGCTATTTCTCTCAGTATGGACAACGAGCTGCCAATACTTGTGTTCAATGTTACCGAACCGGGAAGCCTGAAGCGCGTAATTACTGGCGAGCCGGTAGGCACTCTGGTCACCGGTGTTCGATAGTATCGAAATCGGCGTCCGGAATATCCAAGTTAACCAGGAGGTAGCACAGTGGAAAAGCTCCTGAAGCAGACCGAAGAGAGAATGCAGCGTTCGATTGACGCCGCAAAGAGTGAGTTCGCAACAGTGCGAACCGGCAGAGCCACGCCGGGACTACTCGACCGGCTCCGCGTAAACTACTATGGGACCGAGAGTCCCATCAACCAGGTCGCGACCGTCTCGGTACCCGAAAGTCGCCTCTTGCTCATAACGCCGTGGGACAAGTCGTCTATCCCGGCTATAGAGAAGGCAATCCTGACTTCCGACCTGAACCTGCAGCCGAGCAGCGACGGTCAAGTGGTTCGAATTGCAATTCCACCACTAACCGAAGAGCGTCGCCAGCCAAAGTTGTGCAGGGCATGGCTGAAGAAGCCCGCATCTCTGTGCGCAATATCCGTCGTGACACTAATGGCGCGCTGGATAAGCTGGAGAAGTCCGGCACCTCTGAGGACGATGTCCGTCGCGGCAAGGACAAGGTTCAGAAGTTCACGGATAAGTACATTGAGGCGATTGGCAAACTTGCGGACGAGAAAGTCGCAGAGATTATGGAGATATGATCTCTGCGCCCGACTGTGTGGGGCTGGAGTTGCCTGAGGCACGTCGTC
>CAYSRY010000149.1:0-1671 GCA_964433395.1 uncultured Armatimonadia bacterium
ACTGTTTTGTGTTCGGCTGCATGGTAACCCGAAAGCATGGAGAGACGCAATACCACCAGGAAGTTTGCGAACATGATGACATTGACCAATGCATAGGGCGCATGGGTCTCATAGGATGAAGGTCCCTGACTAAGCGTGATGTCCAGAACCGCCCACGCCAGCGGTACGCCAAAGAGCGTTTGCACGAGCCAGGCCTCAATGTATGTCAGTGCGGTAGCAACGGCACCGAGGCCAATAATATAGGCACCGCCGAACAGGAGATGCAATGCACTTGCCGAGCCATACACGCCATCGGAAAGGTGCACTCCATACGGAAGCGCCGTGCCGGATATGCGCCCAGGTCTGGTCAGCCGTGAGGACGATGGAGGCGAAGAGACTGGGCACTCTTCGCCACGAGCGGAATCGGCGCACTCGTGTGCAGGAAAATCTTCTTTGGGATTGCTTGCGGGGAAATGCAGCATTGTGCTATACTCAATCTCCCAACATTTGGAAAAATCTGACGGCGGGGCTTTGTATACCCCGGACGCCGAGATAAGCAACGGTTTACATAGAAGGGACTGAACTACGGTGGCCAGAGTTTGCAGCATTTGCGGGAAAAAACCCGCTGTTGGTTCGAATGTCAGTAACTCAATGAGACATACAAAGCGTAGATTCCTGCCGAACTTGCAGCGGATTCGCGTACGACAGAGCACCGGCGGCATTAAGCGTCAATGGGTGTGTACTTCATGCATCCGGGCGGATAAGGTACTGAAGCCGTAACCTTCTCTGGTTTCCTGCGTATGGCGACCGGGCTTACGCCCGGTCGTTTTCATATGTTCTGGAGATGGAGAAGCAAGTGACTTCGGGGCAGATTATAGCACAGTCTCGTCTGCCACGGCAACTGTTGCAGGTACTCAGCTCCGGTGAAAGTGCGAGGGCATGCGCACGGGTAAGAGAATGCCAAAACAAACCGCATCAATAAAAACTTTAGGCTGCAAACTCAACCAGTATGAGAGCGAGCAGATGAGGGTGCAGTTGGAGCGCCTCGGCTACCGCATGGTTGACTATGCCGATGGAGCCGACGTCTGCATTATAAACAGCTGCACTGTCACCTCACGAACGGATCGGGAGTGCAGGCGACTTGCGCGCAGCGCAAAACGCATGAATCCAGATGCGATGGTGGCGGTTGCAGGCTGCTATGTGGAAGTGCGCCCAGAGGATATTCAAAGCATTGATGCGGTGGATCTGCTTTTGAGGCATGCAGACAAGCATCGTCTTGCGGATTTCATTCCGCCTGCCGATTGCAGTGGCATGGGGCCCACAGTCCAGGCCGACGACGGCGGCCCGATCATACCAGATTTCTCACATCATACGCGCGCTTTTGTGAAAGTGCAGGAGGGGTGCAACGCTCGTTGCGCATACTGCATCATTCCTGACGCACGCGGGCCGGCTCACAGCGTTCCTCAGAGCCACGTGCTGGCGCAGTGCGAGGCGTTTGCAAAGCACGGACACCCGGAAATTGTCCTGATTGGTACGCATCTGGGACAGTATGGCAATGATCTCGAGCAGAATATAGACCTTGCGGATCTTGTCCAGGACATTTGCGAATTGCCTGTACCGCGTCTGCGCTTGAGTTCCATCGAACCAAAAGAGATTACTCCCGCGCTCGAGCGCATGGTAACAGATGGTGGC
>CAYSRY010000149.1:1681-7814 GCA_964433395.1 uncultured Armatimonadia bacterium
CCCTCGCGCCTGTTGCGGGAGCTGCCGTAAAAGGTAAAATGTGTCGTCATCTGCATGTGCCACTGCAGAGTGGTTGCGATACCGTACTCAGCCGAATGGGGCGACCCTATGGCACTGCATTCTACAGAGAGCTCGTAACGCGCATCACGGCGGCTCAGCCAATGGCCGGGATTGGGGCGGACGTGATCGTCGGATTCCCCGGCGAAACTGATGATGAATTCCAGGAGACACTGGAATTCATCAGAAGCTTGCCCCTGTCATATTTGCATGTCTTCACCTATTCTGAGCGCGAAGGCACCCGAGCGGCGCAAATGCCAGATCCGGTGGCATATGATGTCCGCAAAGCCCGTAATCACGTTCTGCATGACATCTCGGAGCAGAAACGTGTGGCTTTTGCCAACCGCATGGTAGGCCACAACCTCGAAATTGTCCTCCAACAGTCAGACCGAAATAGAGGTCTATGGGGCGTGAGCGACAATTACATTGAGATAGATGTGAGCAATGCACAGGGACGAAGCGGTGAACTCGTAACTGTACATATACTGGATGCAGACGGCCCGAAATTGCAGGGCCGGATTGTTAAATAGGGACGCGCTGAAAGCGAACGCCCTGAAGGAGCACGGAAAATGGCTACACTGGCGATCAATGGTGGAGACAAAACTCGGACCAAACCATGGCAGTCATGGCCGATTTGGGACGAACGCGAGGTCAATGCAGTCACGGATGTTATCAAAAGTGGGCAATGGGGGCGCCTCACTTCGGATAACTCAAAATGCTCGGAGTTTGAACGGAAGTTTGCGGCCTATCAGGACGCAAAATATGGTGTCGTGGTAACCAATGGTACTGCGGCTCTGGAAATCAGCTTGCAGGCAGCAGGTGTGGATGTCGGCGACGAGGTAATCGTCACGCCATATACATTCGTCGCAAGTGCCACAGCAATTCTCGCGCGCAAAGCTGTTCCAGTCTTTATTGACATTGACCCTGAGACCCGCAACATGGACCCCGATCTCATTGAGGATGCCATCACCCCGCGCACCAAAGCCATCATGACCGTCCATTTCAGTGGCCGGGCGTGCGATATGGAAAAGATTAACGCCATAGCGAAAAAGCACAATCTGATGGTTATTGAAGATGCCGCGCACTGCTGGGGGGCAATGTGGAACGACCGGAAGCTCGGTGCAGTTGGCGACATTGGCGGCATGAGCTTCCAGGCCAGCAAACATATCACCGCTGGCGAAGGCGGAATAGTGCTGACGAACGATGAAGAGCTCGCATCGCGGGCCTACTCATATCACCATATCGGGCGTATTCCCGGGCGGCCGTTCTATGAACATCACAATGCGGGTGGCAATTACCGCATGAACGAAGTCACCGCAGCGATCCTCCTGTGTCAGTTGGAACGGCTGGAAGAGCAGACGCAGACGCGGCATGAAAATGCGCTGTTCCTTGATGAACAACTTGGCAATATCGCAGGCCTCAGACCGCTGCGGCGGGACCCATTCATGACCCGCATAGCGCGTCACTGTTTCTGCGTTCTCTATGATGAGGAGAGCGTTGGTGTGCCGATTGCGAAGATCAACGAGGCACTGACGGCCGAGGGAGTTCCTGCGGGATGCGGTTACCCACATCCGCTCTATCGCAATCCGCTTTTTGCAGAGAAACGTTTCGGTAAGATTACCGAATATGTTGACTACCCAGACTACGCAGACCTTAATCTGCCACACAGTGAATGGGTCTGTAAGTGCAGTATCTGGTTGAACCACACGATGTTGCTGGGGACACGTGATGACATGCAGGACATCATTAACGCGTTCCAGAAGGTCTTTGAGAATGCTGACGAACTGAAATAGCTTCTGCAAAAGCCCCGGGCCGATAGAGCCCGGGGCTTTTTGTCTCTATGTGGACCGGAATAATACGAACAGTACGGGGTGTTATAATGGCTGATCGGCATGGCCTGGCTACTGGTATCTTCATCATGTGCGCAACGTTATTGCCTGTAATGATGGGATGGGCACAGGAACGCTGGCTGTACAATAGCCAGACGCAGCACCCGCGACTGATATGCACTGCCGATGAGCTTGAGACAGTGCGCCAGCGTCTCAGCAATCCAGTTGAGGCGGCTGCATACAAAGAACTGCTCAGGCGCTGCGATATGTACCTCGACCCTGCATCTCCCAACTATGTAAACTGGCTGGAGCAGAACAACCCGATGCGATGGGATAGTGATCAGGACGCCAACATGTGGGAGGTCCGGGCGGGCGCGTGGATGCTGACGCGGCGATTTGAAGAGCTCACATGGGCGGGCGTGCTCTCGCGTGATCAAAAATACATTGATGGTGCGAAAAACATTGTATTCACAATCATCCGCGAGCGTGTCATCGACCGCGTCGCCGGTACCAACTATGGGCAGCCCTATGGTGGCTGGCTCGCCCAGCCTCTTGATGCTGGGCACTCCAGTCGCTCGTACGCGATATTCTACGATCTCCTGTACAATGACCTCACCGAGGCAGAACGTAAGGAAGTGCGGGAATATATAATTGGCACCTATTTCTCGTATCTTGCAAAATACTTCACGGACGCCAAAGAAAGTGCTGCCTATCCGGGGAATATGGGACATAATTTCTCCCTGATTGGCAACTCCGCCGCATGCCTCAACGCACTTGCTTTCTATGGCGAAACCGGACGTTCGGCAGAGCAGGAAGACGAATGGGTGAAGCTGTTCTTCGAAGGTATCGACGTTGGTGTGCACGTGGGCATTGGAGAAGATGGAGGAGCGTTGGAAGGGCCAGGATACACAAGTGCCGATCTCTATTACACGACATTTGTGGCGGAGGCCATGCGGCGTGCCGGCGGTCCTGATTTGTTTGATGCTGGGCCGATGGCAAATATCCCCTATTACTATCTCTACGAGATGCGCCCGAATGCACAATTTTTCAACAATATCAATGATTCGTGGTTCGAAGCGCACACTTCATACCTGCCTCTCTACAGCTATGTGCTTGACGACCCGGCCATCAGTTGGATGTGGAACAGACTTGTTGGCAATCTTGACACTGGCAGCAACATATTCGGCGACACGTTCTCTGACTGGCAGTCGTCTTTGCCATACATAATCCTCTGGAATGCGCTTGCCCCGCAGGGAGAGGATCCGGAAACACTGGGGTTCGAGCTCAGCCGCAAATTTTCACGGCGCGGTCTGGTCAGTATGCGCAGCAGTTGGGATGGCGACGGAGTATTGATGTCATTCCTCAGTGGAGGTCAGCCAGCATACGGTCACAGCCAACATGATGCTAATCATTTTGCGATTTATGCAGGGGCTGCTGTACTTGCCTACGATTCGGGCTATGGTGCGCGCGATACGGAAGACCACAATTCCCTGCTCATTGATGGTGCGGGCCAGACTGAAGTGGCGAAAGAGGGGCGAATCTCTCTCTATGAGCCCGGAGAAATCGCCACCTATGCAGTCGGAAGTGCGGGCGATCTCTACGGAAAACCGTGGCTTCAGAAATATGACAGGCATGTCTACTTCTGCCATGACCGCGCCCAACCTTATGCTGTAGTGTACGACGAAGTACTGGCCGACGCGACCGAGCACAGGTACTCGTGGACCCTGAATATTACAAATGACAGCCACTTTGACCTGAGTGGCGATCACCCGGTCGTCCTGGACAAAAGCGGCTGGCAATTGGACATCCTCATGTCGGCGGCGGGCGAAGTCGTTTTCACTGAAGGGGAAAACGGGGTACAGTCCAGCCGGGTAGCACCTGTCGTCAACCATCCCATCATGTATGCAGACCTCGTGACCGACCTGCCTCCGGGGTTCATTGCGGTTCTGATCCCCAACCGTGGCGATAGTGAGCTCCCCGAAGTCACGCGGATCAATGCCCATGCAGTTCGTGTCGAGTGGGCGGATTATATTGACCTGGTGGCATTTGGACCGGCTGAGACGCCTGAAATGGCGACAAAGGATCATGCATTCGTGAGGGTCACCAAATAGTTTCCACGTCGCACTGACACTATGCAATATGGATGAAAACATGGGTCGGGCCCCACTCTGGGGGCCCGACCTTCTGCCATGACCATCGCACATTCCTTTTTCCATGACCATCGTCATTCCCCGTCACGACTACTTCACTGCCGATAGATGTGCATTTTCCCCGGTTCGTTGCGGTATTGTGGAACAGGCCGATGGGCAAAGCCCTGATCAGTGAGCCACCCGGCAGCCAGATCATAGAACTCTTCGCGGCCGTCGACGGTGAGATGGCCGGCGTCGGCGACTATCTCCAGCGCCTTGGTGCAGTCGAGATTGTTGTATATGGAAAGCACCTGTTCAGCCGTCGCGACTGGATCGCCATCACCCATGGTGACGAAAACCGGACATGTGACAGCAGGCGCAAAGTTGAAAAAGTCCAGATAGGTCACTGCCTGATGCATTGCGCGTGAATCTCGACATTTCAAACGCTCCAATGGACGCAGGATTGGTCGGCTGTCGGCGACGGTGCCATCAGCGAGATAGTGGAAGCCCGGCACGGGCTCGTGTATCACGACGAATGCAACAAGGTCGGGGTCCATTGCGGCCAATGCGATTGCGATTGCGCCGCCATACCCTTCGCCGACTATGCCGGCGCGCGCCTGTGTGGCATCCGGCTGGGACAACAGGTACCGCAGGGAGTGACGCGCCATGAGCACTGCGCGGACAAGGTCACATGAGCTCTTGTCCGGAAGACCTGAGGAATTCCAGCCGTTTTTCTTCGAGGCGTCGGGGAATATTGTGACATGGCTGGTAAGTTTACCCTCAATAGGCCCAATCAAGTCGTCATCAGCCCACCAGTCGGTCAGGTGCAGAATGGGGACGCTGAGACGGGAAAAGCGGTCGCTGGTCAACTGGCCGCGACAGGTGGAGCGCCCGTCTTTGTCGAAGATAGAGAATGGTGAATTCTGGAATGCCATTGGGTGCGATGAGAGTGCCGACTGATAGGTAGCGGTGCTCCAGAATGCATCGAAATCTTGTTGCCTGGTGAGTGCTGGTTTCCATGTGAGCCATTCCGGCGGGATAGCGTGGACAGAGACAGGTATGCCGATGATCAGAGCGATGACAGCAGCACGGGAGATAGAACGTAACATGGGTGTTCTCCTCAAAGTATTGGGGTGACTGTGAAGTCCATCGGTGCAATACCTGTGGTTCGCTGTAAGCACTGTGTAACTGCGGCGTAAAACAATGACCGGCATTACTGATCTGCACGGTGGAACATGAACAAAAAGGGTATCAACGGCGCATATCGGGGTGTCTACAATCAGTACCCATGGGGCATCTACAACCTTATCCAGTCGCTGTTGCTGGCGGCCATAATGGCCGTCGTCGGATTGTATGCGATGGATTGTGAGGCACCGGGATGCGGCGTGGTGGCTGTCATCATGGGCGTGGGCGTAGCTCTGTGTTTGCGTAGTGGGGCAGAGGCCGGTGTCGGCTGGATATTGTGGCAGCGCAATGGACAGGTGACCATCACAGATACTGGCGTGGTGTTTCGCACTGTGGGACGGCATGATGTTGTCATTTTGTGGGACAATATAACTGCCGTACGTTGGGTGCGCCGCAGTCCCTACTACAGACTCCGAAATGCAGATCGCTACGATGTTTTCCAGTACACGCTTGCGGTATCGTTTGTGGATGACCGTGGTGGCGTGCACAAGCGCGATATTATGCAGTGCTTTGCAAATACACCTCATGCAAATTGTGTATTGGTTCGCGATGTGACGGTGCGCAGAGCCCACCTGGCCGAAAAGAATGGTGCGGTGCCTCCTGCGAAAACGTGGCGGCTGAAAATTGCGCGTGTGCTGAGTGGCCTGCCTGAGGAACGTCTATGGCTCAGGCCAGATGACAGCTTCCACGCGACTGGAGGCAAGCGTGATGAGTGAAAAGGTTTACCGCACCGGAGAAGGCGGCATCCGACAGGGCAGATACTGGACGTGGCACACGCTTGCGTATTTTTGCTTAGCGATACTTCTGCTGTTCTTTTCCCCCGTTTTTAGTTGGGGGGCGTTTGATAGTCAGCTCCTGTTTGTCCCATTGCTTGTCATCACAGGTCTGCTGATGGTTGGCGCGGGTATATATTCGATCATGTGTCACATGCGC
>CAYSRY010000149.1:7824-8321 GCA_964433395.1 uncultured Armatimonadia bacterium
GCGTATTTCTGCATAGCGATACTTCTGTCGCTCTTTGTTCCCACTTTTGGTCCGGAGGCGTTTGGAAGTGGCCGCCAGCTTGTCTCATTATTTATCATCATCGCGGTCCTGTTGATGGTCGGCGCGGGTGCATATTCGATCATGTGTCGCATGCGCGAGAAGAATAGCCAGGTCACTTTGAGCGAAGATCGCATCGCAGTGCGCGACTGGATTGGCAAGGCCCGCGATATTGAGCTGGAGGCTGTCAGTGCAGTTGTCTGGACCACCCGCTCCAATCGTCTTTGTGGTGGAACCAGCATCCTCAGTGTGCACGCGATGGACAAAAGCGGATATGTCCTTCCTGTGGATATTGGCTATGCGTACGCATCAGCGCCGGAAGAATTGGAAGCGCTGCGGGAGGCCCTCGTAACTCGGCTGAACCTGAAACCGACCGGTCCAGCCGGTGGAGGGTTCTGGGAGTCGTTGAATCGACTGATATTCGGTGCAGAGTCTGTATA
>CAYSRY010000149.1:8331-8747 GCA_964433395.1 uncultured Armatimonadia bacterium
CCCGTCTGGATAGACAGGAAGCCACAGTGTATACAGGTTGTTATTAATAGAGGATTTCGATGACAGCAAGGTCAAAATAACTGTGGTGCCTGACAGCCTCCAAAGGTGGAAACCATGAATAAATCTATTGTTGCAGTGCTTATACTTGTCGTTGTGGCCAGCATGGTGTGTGCCGACACGGTCTACTATAGGACAGATGATGGCTCATGGCAGCAGATGGAAGCCACGGCGACTGGCGAGACGGTCAAGATCATGATCACCCCCGATGCCGCGCCAGGAGGCAAAGCTACGTTGGTGGTCAACAAACCTCAGTGGATGGTGCTTGACGATGACACACCGCCGCAAATAACTGGCATGAAGGTTGATGGAAAAACTGTGGCGGTTGCCGATGTTCTGGATTTTGGCGGCTTCGGGGC
>CAYSRY010000150.1:0-8712 GCA_964433395.1 uncultured Armatimonadia bacterium
AACAGACGCCAGCCGACCTCACTCGCCCTCTTCCGGGCCTACCTGACAATCAACCGGCCCAAACGCCTCATATCCCCAATCCACGCGCAATTTCGGATGCTCCCACTCATAATACCATCTCAGTGTCGCAGGATATTCCTCTGGCGATATCGTGGTCACAAACTTCGCGCAGGTTCCCACTGTCGACGTCTCAAATCCGATCGGGATCATCTCCCCAAAAATCTCCCGATCGCCCTCGCCTTCGAGGTACGCCTCCAGGGCCTCCCGCTGCATCTCCGTCTTCGGAGTTCTCACTTCATTCGGTTCCTCCGCTGCATTCCATGCCGGCCATTCAATCTCCGCATTGCCCATTTCCTTGCCATCTGCAAACCATATTGGCGCAGTCCAGGCATATTCGCCATTCGCCTGACGAATGCGGAAATAGAACCATTTTCCCGGCGGCATTTCCAGACGGTCGAAATCCAGATCCAGCGTCACATCAGGTGCATCTGGATAGAAGCTTTCCGCCAGATATTCCCCGACAATCAGATCGACACGCTCAATTGTCGTCTCACCGTATATTTCCAGCTCAAGTTCAAAGAGCGCCGGAATATCTGCGATTTCCCCCATCCTGTGGCCATCCGCTTCCAGCCGCACATAGATTCTGTCTCCACTGGTCGCGTATCCATGCCGCGACTCCAGACTTCTCCACAGCTCATCGCGCTTCAGCTCATTCGTCACAAGCGCGCCCACTGGCCCGCTGCCAAATCCACAATCCCGCACGTTCAGACGCTTGCCGAAACGTCCCCGGAATGGCTCCAGAGCCCGCGGCGATCCCATCAGCCCCAGATGCAGATCACTTGCCCCCGTAATCGCCGGATGAAAGCCATAGCGCAGCGCTTTCTGCAACAGCCACTCGGCATTTCCGAATGCGCTGCTCACTTCCACAATCTTCTCTTCACGCGGTTTGTAAAGCTCATAATACGGTGCTGCGCCACCTATGTGCACTTCCAGCATCGCATCATCACGCGAGCCATAGCGCCCATATACTGTTTCCGCATCTTCCCGCATGTCGATCGGGACGATGGTCTCTTCAGCTTTGAAAATCAATTGCCTGTCTCCCGGTGCGAACGGATGCATTTCCATCGACAGGAACGGAACATAGCCTTCGCGGGCATCGTACTCCTCATACGCAGACACCCATTCCTGCCAGATACCGTTCCGCTCTTCACCCGGCGGCATTGACATGGGACCTGGCGCTCCATAATCGTATCTACCGTACAAGCGCGCCTGTCTGTGACGTTCTCGCGGTGGCATTTTACCAGTGTTGTCACGCATCAGGAGCATCGTACAATCGCCCCAGCCGTGTGCATGCAAATCACCCCAGTAAATGCGTTCCGCCGGCTCATCCTCGCATATCATCGGATTCGAAAGCGCATCCAGCCCACTCCCAGAAACCGCGACGCGATAAACTCCCTCTTCACGCGCTGAGATGCTTTCAAATACTTTTGCCCCTGCATCCTCCGGGCAAAAAGTATACTCTGCCGGCAATCCATCCAGCCCCTCGGGAATGTCAAACTTCACCGTCCCCACAAAATTCTCCACCGGATTTCGGTTGCGGTCATAGATTACCAGGTGCATGTCAAAACTCTCGCCTGTCGCAACAACCGTAGGGCCGAGCAGCCGCAACAGATCCGGCTCATTATGTGCGACGCAATGAACTGTCACATCTGGGGCAGCCTGTATCGCTTCGGCCTCCTCTCCCGGCGCGATTTCCAGCAGAAATCGGCCCTCGGTCACCGACCAGAACACATCGCAGCCGGCCCCGCCTGAGCGTCTGTCTCCAATATACAGGCGTATCTCATCGCCCTGCGCAAGCCCGGCCTCGCCGACCACCAGCAAAATCGCATTCTCAGCCACGCTCTCCAGTGCGATCTCGCCTTCGCCGTCACATTCAACGCTCACGTAATCCCGCCGCATGGGATGCGTATTTTGCAGGCGGTGCGCCATGTGGATATTGCGCCGCCGCCATATGATGGCGCTTCCCGGTTCAATCCGGCCCACATTCACGCCAAGCCGCAATATCCACGTCCCGATTTCTCCGGCAACGACCTCAATCTGGCTGTCTGCGTCCTCAACAAGCGTCCCGTCGGCACACAGGAAATAGACCTCAAAACTCAGCGGATACCCCGATAACTTCCGCACTCCTGGCATCTGTTCCATACCTGCTTCCCCACTCCCAGCGCTCTCTGTCTGGCCGACAAAACCCCAAATCACTCACACGTATTTTTCAAGTCCCAACCGCACGAACTGTTCAAGCGGAGCATCGTTCTTCTTCATCAGCTCAACCATCAGCCTGATCATTCGCTCCTCGGCCTCTGCATTCTCAATAGGCTCGATCTGCCCTGGGTCATTTTTCAAATCATAGAGCAGCGTGCCAAAACGATGCAGATTTTTGCTATGCTGGCCGCTTGTTTTCAGCACTGGCATATTTTTCGTAAAAGGCAGCGGCTCAACAAGCTCCGCATCTGCCAGCTCATCCTCACCAAAGAACCCGCGCATATGCGTGCACATAAGCGTATAGTTCGAAAGCGGCGTATTGTCTGCATTCACCGGCCCGCGCATATACACGTATCGCCCGTCGGTCACATTCACCTGCCCGCCATGGATACCAAAAAGCCCCGCTTCCCGCACTGGCGAATCATCCTCGATGGTATGCCGCAGCGGCACACCTTCCATATCCTCTGGCCGCCCGATTCCGAAGTATTCCAGTACAGTCGGCGCAATATCTATCGTCTGCACGAGCGCATCACGTGTCTCATTTTTCACGCCTGTTCGCGGATCCCACATAAATAAGGGCATATTTGCGACTTCGTTCCAGAATGGCATCGAGCATTTCGCCCAATAGTCATGTTCGCCCAGCAGGAAACCGTGATCGGTATTCACGATCAGCATTGTATCTTCCCACATGTTCATCTCATCCATGGCATCGAGAACTTTACCGAGATAGTTGTCGCACATGCTCACCAGTGCGGCATATTCCATTCGCATATGTGCAACCCAGCTTGGCGCTTCAGTTACTTCGCCATAATGTGGCCAGTCAAACAGTGGGCCGTCCCATCCATGTTCATAGAGCTCCTTATAATGCTCAAGCGTGAAGAATGGCTCATGCGGATCAAATGTCTCTATCTGCAGGAACCAGTTATCCTCTGCCTGATTCGTCCGCATGAATTCCAGCCCCATGCCGAATGTCTGCGCCTGCGGCTGCTCTTCCTCACGCTGCATGTACCCTCGATTGATTATGTCCTGCCGCCGACTTGCCGCGTACCTTCCTTGTGCCTGCTCGGGGAACTCCTTAACGGTCAGGTCTCCCCTGCAGAAATCCCCTTCCTGCCCGCGAACTCCCCGCCAGGTGCTGTAGCGGTTGTGATACGTAGCTCCGCCATCTTCCCAGTAGTGATAATGATCACTGCAAAGATGCGAATGCACGCCATTGTCATCCAGCATCTGCGGCATCGAATCATCAAATGGCTCAAGCGGTCCCCATGCCCTGTGTAAAAAATTGTACCGCCCTGTGTGCAATTCTCGCCGCGCGGGCATACAAGGCATGCTTCCCACAAACGCATTTGTAAATGTCACTGTCTTCTCAGCCAGTCTTTCAAAACTCGGCGCATGGACCCAGTCGCACCCATACGGCGGCAGCATCCTGCGATTAAGCGAATCAAACATCACCATTATTGCGCGCATCCCAAATCCCCCTCTGTGCAATCTGCATATAAAAACAGGCCTGAAACTTGCTTTCTGACCATGGTATTACCTCATACTGCTCACTCAATCTTCCGGCTCCGCACCACGCATTCCTGCACAAATCGCTTTTCCATTGGAGGTACGGACAATGCCACGCTACAATACTACTCCATCAATCATCCCGGAAATCACTGGAGGGAGACCAGCTCATGGTCCATCGCACAGTGCGGTCGTCATGGATATGCGCGTTCGCCACCATAACCGCATCCATGCTTCTCACACGCTGCGCACTGGCCCATAGCGAAATGATGCCATTCCGAATAATCGAAAATTCCTATGGCCCGGAAATCCGCTTCAGCGACTGGCAATCATCAGACGCCAAGCTGATTTCCGCGGGCGGATGTGTCCAGATATTTTCCGATGGCCCCGAAATTACCGTCGTACGCAATGATTATCCGCTGCCAGGCGGTGGCGACGTTCAGCTTGCCATCCAATTTAACTTCGAGCGCATCGCTGCCAAAGGCTCTTTCTCCGTGGATTTCAACGTCCAGCCCAATAAACCCGCAGGCTTCTCAGTCGCATTTACGCAATATGACGTGACGGTTTCTCACCTTGGCGAACAGATCGCGCAGTTCCCCGCCATCTCCTGCGATCCGGCGACCATTCACACGCTCACACTCATCACTATTGGCGACGTATATCTCATCATCCTCGACGGTGCTGGGATTGCCGAAGGGCTTCTCACACCACCATTTACCGAAAACGAAGGGCGTCTCCAGCTCCGCGTCGCAGATGCTGGCGTCCGCCTCATCTCATGCACCGAAAATTTCATCGAAGCCGACGTCCCATACCCGGTCTGGAAACGCGGCGAACTGCTCTACGAAGAATCTTTCGGCCCGGAATTTGCGCAGAACTGGGTCTGTAACGGAGAACCTTATACCCTCGAAGATTCCTCCGTCACATTCCGCCACATGAGCGTCTCGGCCATGCGTAAGCGTTTCGACGCGCCGATCGCAGTCGATTTTCTCTGCACCCCATTACCTGCTCCCGAAAAATTCACCGCCGGGGTCACCGATGCGATTTTCATCTGGATGCTCGATCATCCGGACGGCGACCTTTTCTCATGGATGCAGGATCTGCCCAACGCAAGCCTCCTGAATTACATGCCGCTTCCATTTTACTGGGTGGATTTCGGCGGCACAAACAACAAAACAACGCGTTTCCGCAAGAATCCGCATCGCCACATGGTGCGACAATTCAATGATCGCCACCGCCTGCTCGAACGTGGCCGCTCATACCACATTACATTGGTTCAGAATCACGATTTCGTTGAATTCTGGGTCGATGGTGAATGCTGGATTCGCCGCCTTGATCCTGATCCGCTCACAAGCGGCTATATCGGCTTTCGCGCATTTGTCGCCGACATGAAAATAACTGACCTCAAAGTCTGGAGGATTGAGTAATGCTGCGCATCGCGCACATGGGAGCTGGAAATCACTCTATAAGCAATCACGGGCCTGCAATGAAGTGGTTTGTCGAACACAATCCCGGCCAGGTTGAGCTCGCCGCTGTCTGCGACGTTGTCGAAGAGAAGGCGCGCGACTACGCCGAGCAGTTCGGCTTCCAGCGCGTCTACACTGATGCTGACGAGATGCTGGCCAACGAGGATATCGACGGTCTCCTCGTCATAAGCCCTGTCCCCTTGACTGACAAAATGGCCAGCGACATGCTCACTCGGGGCATTCCCATGGTCATTGAGAAGCCTCCGGGGGCCAATTCCGACGAATGCCGCCACATGCTCTCAGTTGCGCAGGCAACTGGTACGCCCCACATGATCTCATTCAACCGCCGCTTCAGCCCCGCCATTCAGATGGCGCGCGACTGGATGGCCGATAATGCCGCCGACCGACCTCCCAAAGTCTTCATCGGCAGGATGGTGCGCTTCAACCGCCGCGAAGATTCATTTGTATGGAGTACCGGTATCCACATTGTCGACGCGATGATCTCGCTTATGGGCGTGCCAAAATATGTAGACGCCACATCCATCCCAGAGGGAGATCCTGGCGTCTACTACACGCAGGCCACTCTCGAATATCAGTCCGGCGCACGGGGCCATCTCTTCTTTTCGCCGACTGCTGGAATGCTTGAAGAGACGTACGAGCTGCATGGCGAGGAGTACCTCATCAAAATCGAAACTCTCTGGGGCGCTATCGACATCTGGGATCACAACGAGCATGTCCTCTCATGGCAAGCTCCGGAAGACGAGATACTCCCATGGAAAAATGGCACTGTCGGTGAAACTGAAGCTTTCATACAGATGCTTCAAGGCAAGCGCACGTGGGGGCCCACACTCGACGAAGGCCTGATTTCGCTCCTGACTGCCGAAGCCATTTTCCGCGGTGGGCACACAGACATCTCCGTCTGATTCCCACTGCTTCACCTGCAGACGCAGTCGCAACCTTAGGCCATGCAATATGGACATTTACCGCCAATCTGACGCCCCGACCAAATTGCTGGGCGTCGTCTTCAATCGTCTACACGAATGCTCTTTCACACACTGCAAATATTGGCATGATGCCGAAAAACAACTATCATAATGACTCACACGTTAGCCCCGGATTACGACGAAAACGTGTCCATTGGGGCAAAATCGCTCACGGGAAATCTCGTCTGCACAGGGTGGAGTTCGTCTTGCAGAAACGCGCGCAGTTCGTCACCGTCTCAGCACTCGCACTGATCCTTTGCATCACAGGCGCATGGGCGGCTGACGCCGAGACTCTCGGCACGTCTATTGTGGCCAATGGCTCCTTCGAGCAGGCCAGCGGCGCGACTCCTGATTTCTGGCAATGGGGTGCCATAAATGGCGCTGGGGCTACATTTGCAACCGATCCGGAAATTGCCCACTCTGGTTCCACATCTGTCCGCATTGCCAGTACCTCAGCCCTGAAGCCCAATGTCTACGGTGGCGTCTACCAGACCATTTCCGGCATCACCCCTGGTAGCGAATACGTAATCCGCGTGTGGGCAAAAGGCTCGGGCGTCGGCACATGTTGGTTCGGTGGCGGCCCTGGCTGGGCTGCCCGCAAAGCATTCCCCAAAGGCGACTTCGACTGGCAGCAGTTTGAACTCCGCTGGAAAGCGGGTCCCGCCGACACATCGTTCCATCTGCGCGTCAATGTTGACAGTGCCACTACAGCGCTCTGGATTGACGATATCACCCTGCAGGAAATCAACCCGCTCGACATTTGCCCACGCGCACGAGTTGTTCCATTTTCTCAAGCGCTGGCATATGGCTATCTGCTTATGCCTCAACTCACATCTCCCTTGTCAATCGACGCCGATCTCGCAGACTGGCCTGCCTCTGCCAAGCCATTCACAATGCCTGGCGACAGCGGCACCGTCAAAATCCGCAATCACGCTGGTGATGAGGATCTCAGCGCAACGATTCGCATGGCCTGGGATGCGAACAATCTCTATTTCGCGGCGCAGGTACGTGACAATATCCACTACACACCGCAACGCAAGTGGATGTGGGAGAACGACAGTATCCAGCTTGGTTTTGACCCTTTGCACGAGCGTACACAAGGCCAATATGGCCCGAATGACAGCGAATACAGCATCGCACTCAATCAGGCTGGCGATGCCCAGATTGACTGCTGGCATTCCGCCGACGAAGTCGGCCCCCAGTCACTGAAATTCAATGTCGCGACCAGTCGCACCGGCGACATCACCACATACGAGGCCGCCATTCCATGGTCAGCCATCGGCGTGCATGTCGGCGAAAATGGCCCGCTGTTCGGCTTCTCGATGCTCATCAATGACAACGACGGCGACGGTCGCCGCGGGTGGCTCGAACTCACCTCCGGCATGGGCAGATCGAAAAATCCTGCCGATTTTCTCACAGCACTCAACGCCGCTCCCGGCGCACTTGCCCTCACCGCCAGTGGCGCCACGGTCTACCGAGACCAGCCATTCGATCTGACCGCCATTCTCATGCCCGATCCCGGTATCCCGTCTGACGCTGCCGTCACGTTCACAGCCTCCTCAGCTTCTTCCGAACTCGCCAGCGTACCGCTACCTGCTGCGGCTGATGGCTTTTACCTCATTCAGGCACGTGTTCCGGCTGATCATGATCTCCCATCTCTGACGAAACTCTCGGCAACTGTCAGCTCCGACAATAACACCATCGCCACTGCTCACGCCCAGGTCACCGTCAGCGGTATTCGCGCCTATGTTCTCGCCGGTGTCGAGCAGGTACGCAAAACGCTGGCTGCCACGGAAACACTTGCTGCGCAGGTTGAAGCTCAGAACATCGCTACTGATTATGAGCGCGTTGTCATTGCCACGGCGCGCGAGTTCGTCGAATATGCTCTTCAGGACCTCAACAATGGGCGCCCTGCTCGTGCCAAACATGTCGTTGATGTTCTCGATGCACAACTCACTCAGGCTGCCAGCTCACTTCGCAGCTACCTCGACGGCTCGGCCAAGCCCAAGCTTGTGCCTCGCTTCGTTACCAGCCCCGTTGAGATTCGCGGAGGCACGTTCTGGGGTGAAACAATCACGCCATCGACTGGCGAGCGCGAAAAACGCCCGATCTTTTTCACCGGCTATGGTCACTTTGGCTCAGTCGTACGCGACTTGCCAAAATTCCCTGACCTCGGCGCAAACATAATTCAGATCGAAGCTGGGCCAACCTCTACCATGCCCACCGAAGGCGCCCTCACTACAGAGAGCCTCGAATCCTATGTAGGCAAAGCGCTCGCCCTCGGTGAAAAATATAATGTACAGGTCTGCTGGCTCGCCTCACCACACTATTTCCCGAGCTGGGCTCTCGACAAGTGGCCCGAGCTCAAAATGGGCACTGGCGGTTTCTTCCGTTACACCGTTGACGCTCCACAGGCCCGCGACATTGTCCGCACTCACATCGACACTTCCATGCGTGCGCTTGCCGGCAGCGACGCACTCAACAGCGTCTGCCTCAGCAAT
>CAYSRY010000151.1:0-8712 GCA_964433395.1 uncultured Armatimonadia bacterium
GGAGAAAGCCCGTCAGACAAGTTGTCTGAGTAACTGCAAGCAGATGGGGCTTGCGGCGATGATGTATGCGCAGGATTACGATGAACATATTGTTCCTGCGTACATTCAATATCCGGGGGTCAGTCCGGCGTATGGTCTGTGGTATGGGAATGACAGCATAAATGGTTTGCTGATCCCATACGCGAAGAATGAGCAGATGTTCATCTGCCCGAGCGCGGATGGGACCGGCTATGGAGGGCAGACGGATTATGGAATCAATCGGCGCGTGGGCTATGTGTATTCGTGGAATGGTACGTCTCCGAGTATGGCACAAATAGCGTATCCGTCGGAGACGCTGCTGATCGCAGATTCGACCTGGACGGGGAGCAGGACAGATTACGCCAATGGTTCTAATGCATGGCGCATTGACATTTCGTTCCACCCAAGTTTCTTCATACCGGCGCGGCATAATGGTGGTGCGAACATGGTGTTCGTGGATGGACATGCGAAGTGGCACACTATCGCAGAAAATGACATCTACACGGGGCCGTACACATATACGTATCCTCCGCAGGATATCTGCTGGTATATTGATGGGCGGCCATTGCACCCGTAGAGGAAATTGCCAGGATGAAGTATGGCGGGCACGGCGAAAGTCGTGCCCGTTTTTTTGTCAGCATAATGGGCTCCCCGTGAGGGGAGCCCATTTCATTTGAGCGTGGAAATATTGTGGTTGGGGCTTATTTTTCCATGTTGCGGCGGACCTGGTTGCTGACACGGGTGGGCAGCGCCCAGAGGTCGATGAAGCCCTTGGCTTTGCTTGGATCGAATGTGTCTTCGTCGCCATAGCTCGCGAGGCCGAAATCGTAGAGCGAGTTGGGGCTCTTGCGCCCGACCGCATTTGCGGAGCCCTTGTAGAGTTTCATTGTGACTTCGCCATTGACGGCTTTCTGCGTGTCGGCGAGGAACGCGTCGAGGGATTCGCGCAGGGGAGTGAACCACAGGCCATAGTAGCAGAGTTCTGCCCAGCGCTGCTCGACGATTGGCTTGAAGTGCGCGGTCTCGCGGTCGAGTGTGAGGCGCTCGAGGTCCTGATGAGCCTCGATGAGCGTCATTGCGGCGGGCGCCTCGTAAAGCTCGCGGCTCTTGATGCCGACGAGACGGTTTTCGATCATGTCAATGCGTCCGACGCCATTTGCGCCAGCAATCTCATTGAGCTTGTTGACGAGGTCGGCCATTTTCATTTCTTCGCCGTCGAGAGAGATCGGGCGTCCCTGTTCGAAACCGATTTTGATGTAGGTGGGTTCGTCGGGAGCCTTCTGGGGGTCGACGGTCATTTCCCATGCATCGTCCGGGCCTTCGACGGTCGGATCTTCAATGACGCCGCACTCGATTGCGCGTCCCCAGAGGTTGGCGTCGATGGAATATGGGGATTTTTTGCCAATCGGCACAGGTATATTGTGTGCCTGACAGTATTCGATTTGCTGTTCGCGGGTCATTTTCCACTCGCGGGCCGGTGCGATGCAGCCGATCTGCGGTGCGAGTGCGTGATATGTGACCTCGAAGCGTACCTGGTCATTTCCCTTGCCGGTGCAGCCGTGGGCGAGGTACTTTGCGCCACGCTCGATGGCGATGCGGGCCTGATGGCCAGCGATGAGCGGGCGAGCGAGAGCAGTGAATGCGGGGTATTTGCCCTCGTAGAGCATGTTAGCGGCGATGGCTTTGGGAATGTATTCCTCGGCGAATTCATCGACAGCATCGACTACAATAGATTCGATCGCGCCAACTTTTTCGCCTTTTTCCCTGATGCCAGCATAGTCGCGTTCTTCGCCGACATTTACTGCGACGGCAACAACATCCACGTCATATTTCTCGGCAATCCACCCGATGGCCATTGATGTGTCGAGGCCTCCGGAATACGCCAGTACGCATAAGTCTTTAGCCATTGTAATCGTCTCCTTGCGTGGTGCAACTGTCGCGGGCATTATAATTGATTTGTACTATGGTGACAATTCATGTCGCATACGGGCGCAAAAGTCTTTTCGCGCGAAGGTGTGGGGGTGCGTCATCACGAATTGTCAGCCAGGTCATGCATTGTCGGATGGCCACGTCTGGTATGTAAGGAGCGGCTCAAGTTGATTATTGATTGTCATATACATTTGTACGGCGAGCGTGAGAAATATCGCGAGCATGTTGATGAACTGCTGCGCTATGGCGAGCGGCTTGGAATTGAAAGATTTATCGTGTGTCTCGGGCCGCAACTGGTGCTTTATCCGGATGCGGAGCTGATTGAGCGCGATACAGAATATGTGCTGAAAGCGATTGAGTATGCGCCGGGGCGGATTGAGGGGCTTGTGTACGGGAGCGGTAATCACCCAGAGAAGAGCCTTGAGCTGATGGAGCGGCATATCGCGAACGGGCCGATGTGCGGCGTGAAGCAGTGGGTATGCCGGCCATGCAGCGATCCGGAGCTTGATCCGATTGCCGATTACGCTGGTGAGCTGCATGTGCCGATTTTGCAGCATACGTTTTTCAAAACGTCCGGTAATTATGAGGGGGAGTCGTCGCCAGCGGATCTGGTAGCATTGGCGAAACGCCATCCGCGGACGCAGTTTCTGATGGCTCACAGCGGTGGGAACTGGGAGAAGGGGATTCGGACGGTTGCGGAGATCCGGAATATCGCGGTTGATGTGTGTGGCGGTGATCCAGAGCAGGGGCAGACGGAGTATGCGGTGGAGTTGCTTGGTGCGGAGCGGGTTCTGTATGGGTCTGACGCGCTTGGGCGGAGTCTTGCGTCGCAGCTTGCGAAAGTGACTGGGGCGGATATTTCGGACGGGGAGCGGCAGATGATTTTGGCTGGTAATGCGCTTCGGATTTTCGGGCTTGAATGAAGATGAGTACAGGGAAGGTCATATCGCAGAGCAGAGTGAAATGAGACGTATGTTGATTTTGTTATTACCTTAGTGCCAAAATATGGTATATTCTGGCACGGAGGTAACAGGTGATGTGCGGTTGGTCTTGCAGGTGTTGCGACGTGCCGACGTAACGTAACTGTCTCATTGTCATATTTTGTTGTTCCAGTTGCGCCAGAGAGCGCACACTCATAGGAGGGACAAGCTGTGAAAAAAGCAACATTCGTAGTAGCAGTTCTCGCAATTCTGGTCGTAACGTCGGCCTATGCGGCATTGCCATCTGGATCCATGATATTTGGTCAGAGCGCACGGACGTGGGGCATGGGTGGCACGGGCATCGCCACGACTTTTGACGCATCTGCAATCGGCTTCAATCCAGCCAATCTGGGCATGCTTGAGATCGGTTATGAGGGGCAGCCCGAGACTGCCTGGCAGATTCAGGGCATCGGCACTGTGGAAATCGTTGGCGATATAGATTCGTGGGAGACCGATTGGGCAGCCAAGCCCGTGGGCAGCAACTGGGGTATTGGTGCCAGCTATTTCACAATCGACAGCGAGAATGCCGACGTCTATAGTTTCGGTTTTGGCTATGCCTACAGTGAGAACCTGTCTTTGGGCTTGAGTCTGTTAAATGTCGATGCTGGTTCAAGCCACACGCTTTACAGCATCGGTGCTGCGTGGAAGTTGCCGGAAGCAAATATTGGCTTTGTAATCGATGACATTACAGATGAGACCGAGGCAGGTCCATTCTTCGCCATTGGCGCGAGCAAGCAATTGACGGAAGAGATTCTCGTGGCTCTTGACGTGCGTGATGTTACGGACGAGGCAGATTCGACATGGACCGGCGGCGTTGAGTACAAGCCGATGAGCATGCCGAACCTGGCAGTGCGTGCCGGTATGTATGAGGGCGGGAACATGACGTTCGGTGCTGGCTGGGACGCCGATCGCTGGGCAGTCGACGCTGCGTTCACCCAGTATGATTTCGGTCCGGACGATTCGGTCAACGTATCGTTCAGTTACAAGTTCTAAGAGCCCAGCCGATAGTTACATGAATGGTGGAATCCCGCCCGGCATATTTTTGCGCGGCGGGATTTTTCGTTGGGTTGGTGCAAGACAATAGTTGTTGAAGACGGTCAAAAGCATTATACTTTCAACGTTTGTCTGTTTGCTATATGCGCAAATCATGGGAGGGACAAGCTGTGAAGAAAGCAACATTCGTCATGATCGTACTGGCACTCGTCGTGATGACAGTCAGCGCCTTTGCTGGGGGCATTGACGTGAATCCGTTGGAGGCCCGCCAGGGTGCCCGGAACTGGGCAATGGGCGGCACCGGCATCGCCACATCATTCGATGCAAATGCAATTGACTACAACCCTGCCAACCTTGGTATGCTGAACATCGGCTATGAGGGCCAGCCAGCGAGCAACTGGCAGTTCCAGGGCGCAGCCACCGTCGAAGTTGACGGCGACTTCGAGTCATGGCAGACCAACTGGGCAGCCAATCCGGTCAACGATCGTTGGGGCATTGGCGCCAGCTATTACACCGCAGATTTCGGTTCAAGCAACAGCCTGGACATGTGGAGCTTCGGCATTGGCTGGGCCTACAGCGAACAGCTTTCATTCGGTGCCAAGCTGAGCGACATTGATATGTTCGGTGACGGCGAGAACTACATCAGCGTTGGCGCAGCGTGGGACCAGGGACTCGTGAAATTTGGTTTCGTCATTGAAGACATCACTGACAAAATCGACGGCCCGTACTACAATGCTGGCGCCAGCAAACAGCTCACCGATGAAGTCCTCATCGCCGCTGATGCCATCGACATCACCGACGAATTCGATCGCATGTGGGGCGCTGGCGTTGAGTACGCTCCGATGAGCATGCCGAACCTGAACGTCCGCGCCGGCATGTACGAGGGTGGCAACATGACCTTCGGCGCAGGCTGGGACGCAGGCGTCTGGGCAGTCGACGCTTCCTACACCGAGTTCGATTTCGGTCCGGATGACTCAATCAACGTGTCGTTCAGCTACAAGTTCTAAAAAGCATCGCCTGACAATTTGTATAGATGGTATTCGGCCCGTCCGGAGCATGATATAATGCCGGACGGGCCGTTTTTGTGCAGACGTCGGAATGCGATAAACAGGTGTTGAGAGCATGATTATTGACTGCAATGCGCACTTGGGATATTGGCCGTTCCGCGATGTGAAAAACTCGCAGCCTGATGAGTTTGTGGCTCTGATGGATGGCTGCGGTGTGACGCAAGCGTGTGTCGCGCCATTTCAGGGAATATTGTATAACGATGTGCGACCGGCGAATGACTGGCTTGCAGAGCATATTCAGCCATATGGTGATCGGCTGATCCCTAATGCCACGATTAACCCGAATTTTCCTCTTTGGGAGAAAGACCTCGAAGAAGCGGTGGCGATGGGGTTCAGCGGGGTGCGTCTGTACCCGGATTACCATAGCTACGAGCTTGGCGACGGATGCTTGAGCGATTTGATGGCTGCGGTTGATGCAGCAGGACTGAGCGTAGGGATACACGCCCGCATGTATGATATGCGGCTACATCATCCGCGCTGCATCGTTCCGGCTGCGGAAGTGGGGGATGCGGGGAAACTGGCGGCGAGGTTCCCGGGAGTGCCGATAATCCTTTGCAACCTCAAGACGGCGGAGATAAACGGGGTAACGGAGGATGTGAAAGCACTGAGCAATCTGTATGTGGAGATTTCGAACCTCGAAGGCCCCGGCGGAGTCGCGAAGCTGGCGGCAACTGTGGGAGCGGAGAAAGTGCTCTTCGGTACCCACGCGCCATATCAGTATATGGATTCGTCGCTGCTGAAGATGCAGGAAGCAGAGTTATCGGAGGATGACGCTGCGGCGATATTCTATGGAAATATGGTGAAAATCCTGGCGTAGTAATACAGTCTGCTGAATGACATGCAGAGTAAAACGGGGTCGCCGATGGCGACCCCGTTTTTTTGTTCTGGATCGGTGTATACGGCTATCTGTTGGCTTCAGCCTCATGGAGATCCTTTGAGCGGTCGACGCTGAGATCAGTGCCCGCGAAACGTTCGTCCTGCGTTGGCAGGTAGAGCATGTAGCGCGGGGTGAGGTCGATTGAGATGACGGCCTCTTTTACGGTGAAATCGAGAATGTGGCCGCCACCAGTGCGGGCGAGATTAAGAAAATGCAGGTGATCGCCGGGCACATTGATGCCCTTGGCATAGGCTGGGCAGCGAAAGCCGGCGATGGTGCCCGCAACGTCGGTAAACTCGAACTGCGGCTGATTGCGCGTGACCTCGACCAGCGTTGGATAGGGTTTTTTCTGGCCGGGGACAGAGCGCGTCTTCATGTAAGA
Source organism: uncultured Armatimonadia bacterium (assembly GCA_964433395.1). Lineage (GTDB taxonomy): Bacteria > Armatimonadota > Zipacnadia > Zipacnadales > UBA11051 > UBA11051. The sequence continues at coordinate 6,247 of CAYSRY010000151.1, forward strand.
GAAGATGCCATCGACGCGCACCGCGTAGAAGTAGTTTCCGCTGGGAGTGAGTTGGTCAATGAGCCTGCTCAAGCCCACGAAATCTGTACCTGCCGGGACTGCTGCACAATAGTCAGTATCGAAGAACGTGACCGCGGCAAACGGAGTTTTTGCGGTGCGCATGTCGACGCGGTAGGCTTTGCCGTCGGCCTTAATCTGCCATACGGCCCCGTCGAAAGCGATCATCTCGCCATCGAGGCCATCGAATGTCCCAATGCCGAAATCGCCTTTGCGGCACAAATCAGCATAGGTGATCTCGCCATCAAAGCAGCCATCGGCAAGCGCGTCAATAGTCGAATTCTGTACAAGCATGTCGCGGTCCGCCACCGCAGGAAATGCGCAGCAGAACATCGCAACCAACACGAGAGGCCCGAGAATCTGGCGTCTCTTCATAGCGTGGCCTCCATATCATCCTCCGCGATTTCTATGTCGCTTATTTGGAGTGGTGAAACTAACTGTGCAGCGGTTGCAGTTTATCCTGGCGTTCTGGCTGTTTCGGGTTCGCGGACGGCTGTTGAGGCGCGAACACCGAGCGAGTCCATGAGGCCGGCGATGTAGCCGACAGCGAATGCGCGGGATGAAAGCCGCTCGGGATCTTTTGCCATAGTCGGGACATGGTCGGGAATGAAGCAGTGCTGATAGCCGACCTCTTTGTAGATGCGCAGGGCGGCGAGCATGTCGACGTCGCCATCGTCAATGAATGCCTCGTCGAAGACGGGAACTGAGCCCTTCACATTGCGGAAATGGCAGTGGAAAATGCGGTCACGCTCTCCGAAATAGCGGATGAGATCGTAGACGTTGGTGCCGGCCTGTTCGGTGACAGTGCCCTGGCATATGTTGAAGCCATTGGATGGGCTGTCGTTGACCTCGATCATTTTCTTCATGCCAGCGAAACTGCCCAAAATGCGGGCCTCACCTGCGAGCCACTGTGTTGGCGGGTCGTGATGGTGCATTGCCATTTTGACGCCGGATTCTTCGGCGACAGGCATGATTTTGTCCATGAAATACGAGAGATTGTGCCACATGGTCTGTTCGTCCATGTCGACGGCGAATTCAGGGCGCTTTTTGCCGATGAGGTATTCGTTGAAACGAGAGACCTGCGCGCCTCCGCGACCGGCGGTATTCGGGCCGGGAATGCGGCCGAAGACGTCGGGGATTGACCATGTCCATTCGATAACCGGAATGCCGGCATCTCCGATTACGCGGATGGATTCGCAGACATTTTCGATTTCCTTTTCGGCCTCGGGCGACTGGCCGAAGCGAGCGTTCCAGTACATGGTATTTCTGCCCTGCGGCAGCAGCCAGCAGTAGAGCTCAATGTCAAATTCGCGTGTTTTGGCTTGAATGGCTTTGAGGGCATCTGGTTTGACGACGCCGCATGAGTTCGGCTCACTTGTAAGCTTGTCCCAAAAGAGGAACGAGGCATAGTGGATGCCGAGTTGGGCGTGAAACCGCAGATATTCGTCTGAGAGGTCATCCAGCCGCACAGCAAGCTTCATCAGGGACCATCTCCCGTATGGGGTATACGACAGCGCTCCCGATCACTTCGCAACCGGGAGCGCTGATACCTCTGCAAATTTGTGGCCAATAGCTACTGCATGGGGACAAAACGCAATTCGCTGATGCCCATATAATATGTGGGAGCCTTGGGATGCTTGCCGACGGTTTCGAGGCGGATTGTGTATGGGCGGTTTTCGAATGTGAATTCGCCCATTTCGAATATGCCGCCACCGGGTTTGAGGCCAGCTGTGTACTGATCGATCGGGTCGCCGATTTTCTGGTCGTCGAGATAGGTCTGGAACGTGCCGTAACCTTCGAAAAGGGTGTGGACGAGCGTAAGCTCTGCGCGCCCGGTGATGGGAGGCACGAAACGGAATGTCACGAAATTGCCCGGCTCTTCGGCGCGGAAGAACATGGTTTTGAACTCGCCGCCAAGCGACTTAAGCACTTGTCCACTGGTTTCTTCGGAAGCCATCGTTTCAAACGGGAGGCTGTAGCCGGACGTGTTGAACGTGAATTTGTGGCTGAGCGTGTTGGCCAGGATATCGGACGCCTGGACCTGAAGCGTGTAGGTGTCGGCAGATAACTTGCCAGTTCGCGGGCGCACGGTGATGCGTGACTTGCCAGTGTTCTGGCCTTTAAGGGCGCGGAAATGCGTGGAGACCGGAACCGTTCCAGACGCTTCGCCGACCAGCACAGCCCGCGTGGCAGCTTCGGAGAGCGGATTCTCGTCAGAGAGAGTTATGTCTACGCGTTTTGCCGAGCGCTGGTAGCCGGCGTCAGGGATGTCGCCGATGCTCTTGCCATCGATTGCGATGTCCTCAAGCATGGGCGGCTGCGTGTCTGCCAGATCGGCTTTTTTGTTGCCGAGATAGAGCCAGATTTCGCCAGAGTCGAGTTTGTCGGGGCTCAGGGAGACAGACACGG
>CAYSRY010000152.1:0-1998 GCA_964433395.1 uncultured Armatimonadia bacterium
AAAGCAGTTGTGGTTGGGGTATCTGGTTGTCAATCGCGTTGTTTCCCAATTGCTCGATTTCGTCCAGCCAACTGTTAATGGTCTTTCCAGTGTCCTTGGGGTGTTTCGCGTTTTTTGTGTGTTCGTCCAATACGATGATTTGTTGCTCGAATTCCATCAGAACTTCTGAGGCTTTGACACGCTGGATGCGCCACAACACGTACCCTATGGTTGCGCCAATCGCTACAACGCCAGCCAGCAGGCCAGCCACTGCGGGTCCCAATGGAAATCGGGGCGCTTTGGCTTCTAATGGGGTGCCAATAAACGGCATCATGATGATGGGCACCAGTATGCCCAGCAGGACGCCGGCGACTGCCATGCGAAGTTTCGGGTCGCGTAGGAGGAACGGGGCAATCGGGGTGCCGTATCTGCCCTGAAAGAGTTGGAGTGCGAGGAAGAGTGCGGTAAATGTCAACGCGCCAAGCGCCGCCACTGACTGCGCCATGGCGCTGAGTGCATAGCACGCTGAAGAAGCACTCACCGTTGCTTTTGGGGCGATGCCGAAGATGATGAGGCCAATTATCGCGAGCAGCGCAAGCTCACTGACTGCGAGTGTAACAAAGCCGCGCATGGGCTGCGTGATTGACAGCTTTGTGACGTGCTTCCACCAACGCGCGAAATACGCAGCGAAGCGCCTCTTGATTGCGCTTGCTGTGCGCTTTGCCTTTTCTCTCAACTCTTGCAGTTCGTCAGGCATGACTATTACTCCGGGACTGCGATATATACCCGGGGGCGCATCAGTGCGCCCCCGGCTATGCTGTCCTGCGAGTTGCTCATGACGCCTGCTACCCGGCTGTTCTCCGCCTGCCGGTGCTCCCGGTTTTACTCGGCCTTGAGGGAGTTCTTCAGGCCGTCGAGATACCCGTACATCAGGAAGCCGTCAAGGGCGTGAGCGGTCTCTTTCTCGGTCCGGCACAGGAAAGTTTTCGCCTGGTCTATGCGCTCGATGGCCACATTGATATCGCCGGCGACTTTGGCGCCTGCGGCAGACCACAGATAGCTCTGGAACGTGTGGAAGTGCACGAGCAGGTCCCATGCGTATTTCTGCGCACCAGCCGGTGCCACCTCTGCGGCAGCTTCGATAGTCGCTTTGTGGTCATTCAGGAATGCCAGCACTGCGTCGACGCGTTCGGTGGTGGCTTCGGCAAGCCAGTTGGTGCCATGCAGCGGCGAGCCGGTGACTTCCTCGAATCCGTCGAGGAATGCGCGGGCGGATTCGGCCTCCGCACCATAGGTCAGCGCGTAGTATTTCGCCTTCAGCGCGTCGTCGGTATCTACCCCATTCAGGGCCATCGCTGTTGCGTAATATGCCCAGCCGTTGGGATAGAATGCGCGCTGCGCGCTGCAGTTGATGATGCCGTGCAGGCCGCCTTTGCGATAGGCTTTAATGTCGGCGGTGATGACAGCGGCGGTGCGCATGTTCAGGCGGTCTGCCAGACACGGCCGCCAGTAATGGTAGTCATAGACAAACGAGTCATCTGGCCGCACGCCGTCCCACAGCCGCAGAAGCTGCATGTTGACGCGGTTGTCGGCAGGCATGACATTTTTGTTCAGCCCCGGGTTGACCAGCTCGACCTCTTCGCCACATTCCGGATCATCGATCGCGTGCCCATAGCAGCGTGAGATTGGCGCGAACATGTAGATGAGATTGTCATTGCTGAGGTCCAGCTCGACCTTTTCCGGTGCCCACAGCAGGTCGCAGTAGGCCAGGAAGACGATCTTCATGTGTGTGGCGATTTCCTTCAGCTTCGGCGTCAGCTCATTGAGCAGCACGACGTACCAGTCCGAGGGGCTGTATTTCGCGCAGTCTTCGCATTCGCAGAGATTATTCTGCGCGTCAGAGAGCCAGAAATGCAGTGCGTCAACCTCGGGGTGCTCTTTGACATAGTCGAGGAGCGTATTGATCAGGCGCTCGCGCGCTTCAGGCTTCATGGCATCGGTCATGGCGGTGCGGATCAC
>CAYSRY010000152.1:2008-8669 GCA_964433395.1 uncultured Armatimonadia bacterium
TAGCAGAGCTCTGTGTTGACCGGAATACCGCCGAAGACCTCTCGCTTACCATTTACTTCGGCCAGCAGTGGCACCATTTCGGGGTCGACTTCGCCATCAAACTGAACCCAGCCATCTGTGGGCAGGCCAACCGCTGCGGCAGTCCAGCCGTGGCCGACATAATGCAGCAGCATACCGCGTTCCTTAATGGCCGCCACGAGCTGTTTATCCATCTCAATGCATTCTTCTTCTGATGGCCGCCACCGATCGTTGTCATCCCATTCCGTATTTCCAGTATGCTCATACCACAATCGGTAGAAGTAGCTCGAAGTTCTGAACTGGATGAAGTAACTGTTCTGGGATACTTTCGGAAGCCATGCGATCATGTCGAGGACGTGCTCGACCGAGGGGGCGCCTTCAATGCATACGCCACGATGCCGATCGGCTGGAAGGAATGTTATGTCGAAGCCTTCGGTGGGGATGGAATCGATTGTCGGAATTACTTCTCCATTCTCACCGGGGCATACCCAGTCGGCGCCGAGTTCGCGAAGATATGCGTAGGTCCCCATAAGGACACTGCGCGGATTGACCCCTGTGATGTACAAGTTTGGTCCCTGGGACGTAATTTTGTAGCAATCGTCCCAGTTTGCGTCTTTGACTGCAGGGAGTTCTATGGTTTTTGTCACATTTTCGCCACAGCCAATGATGATGGTCGGAGAAGCGTTTTCACACGCACTTTGGGAGATCTGAATTTCCTCTCCCGCCATCATAGAGAGGTAGCGAGCCAGTTCTTCGCCTGCCAGCTTAATTGCGGGATGCTCACCATGGATGCAGATTTGCATGTGCATACTCCTTTATATTAAAAGTGATTGTGGCCAGAATGTTACGGCGCGATGAGGTAAATGTCCGCCAGATTTCCTCGCATTGTACGCGATTGGTTCCCATAAGCAAAGGGGGTTTGACGGGGACCTGAGCGGGCAGGTCCCGGGACCTGAAGCGCGTTTTCTGGCGATTTTGCATGTTTTTGGGGAGTTTGTGGGCAGGTCCGTGAACCACCCCGGTTATGTCCTCGGACCTGGCCGTTTGGAGGTATGAACCTGCGCGTCTGGAACGTAGAATCACGTGTTTGGACACCATATACTAGGAGAAGTGTAATGCGGTGGCCCATAGTTGTGGCATGTTTTGCACTTTCAGTGAATCTGGCATTTTGTCAGACCCCGGCGCGTGAGGGGGAGATGGAAAAACTCATCATTCTTGGCGGGGATGATGTCGCTGCCTGGCATCCTGCCGAAGCGACTTTGGAGACGCAGACCGAGATTACAAGGATCGGCGATTCTGCGCTCCATTTTCACATTGATGTGAACCACGAAACGGGTGAGCCGAAATATCCGATCGGCTGGCCGCGGATGAATGGCACCTTTGCGGCGGCCTGGCAACAGGATTGGTCCGATTGGGACTATCTGCGTCTGTATATCTATACAGACACTTCGCGGGAAAGTCTGCCATCAACTCCGCTATCTATGAATTTGTATGTCCCCGACAGGGCCCACACATTTTCGCGCACCCTCTCTGAGCTTCGTAAGGGCGAATGGGTCGAATTTCTCTATCCGCTCTCGCAGATTCCACGCCACAATGAAGCCACCGGAATTCAATTTGCAATAAGCGAATCAAATTACAAGCATGGCGATGTGCTTGATTTCTACATTGATGACATATGCCTCCTGCGCTACGGGGAACCGCATATATCGGAGCTGACTGTGCGGCCGAGCGTTTCGTATGCTGGCGGGCGGTATCTGCTGGTATGTTTTCGTGCGTTGGGAGTCGCGGGAGATGCTGAGGCGGCTGCGCTCGTGCGAGTACTTGACGGGCAGAGTGAAGCCGTGCGGCAGGAGTGTATGGCTACGCGTGGCTCGAATGAAGTCCCCATTTTCCTGGGCGAGAATGGGCTGGCGCCAGGGACGTATACGGTGCAGGTTACGCTCGGTGAGGGCGTCTCTGCCGAGCATGCGATTCGGGTTGTGGAGTCGCCGTGGGAAAATTGATGAACCATCGCCTGCAGCCGCGAGAATGCGCGATTGTATAACAGAGCACATCTGATGCGACGAAGGAGCCAGATTATGCGTTGGTTGCTTGGTTTGCTGGTTTTGACGATCCCCGTGATGGCTTGTGCCGCCCCGCTGCTTTTTGACATGGGGACGGAAGAATCCGCCATGATGGACGGATACACGCTGGTCACCGCAGACAGCGTGTACACCGCAGAGGCGGGCTTCGGCTGGGATGCCACCGAGGGCATGAAGCCCTATGTGAAAGCGTGGGGCGAACCGGTGGAGAATGCAAACCGCGGGACGTCGGAGCCGCCTCCCATGTTTACGAACCCGCTGACTGAAGATTGTATAGTTGGCGATGGCGCGCGTACATTTCGGGTGGATGCGCCGGCTGGTACTTACACCGTGTATGTGGTGAGTGGGACGGGCGCGGATCTGCGTTACCAGTATTTCGATTTCGATGTTCTGATGAGGGACAACGAGGCGCGGATACGCTTTGAGGGCAGCTACCGCTTCAGGACGGCGCGGTTGAAAATCACCACACATGGCGAGCCCATTGAGATTGGCCTCAGTCCCGGTAGCAAGTGGTTGCTTAACGCCGTGATGATCTGGTCGGCCGCTGATGCGGAGACAATGGAAGAGCGAATCGCTGCGTTGGAGCAGGCGATGTTTGTGCTGCCCCCGGAGGAGCTTGCGCAATGGCAGCAGGAGCCCCTGCCGGAGACCACCGTATTCCCGGAAGATTTGCTGAGCCGGAACGATTATTTCAAAGGGTATGTGGTTTTCGGCAAGCCGTATACGGAGTGCGTCTATCCGAATACCAATCCGTATCCATTTGAGTTGCGGCCGGAACTCAAAATCTTCGCCTCGCCGGGCGAATACGAGCCGCTGACATTCTGCGTAAAGACGATTGATGCACTGCCAAATGTGCGCGTCAGCGTTTCGGACATGGGACCGGTGAAAGCTGAGACGGTGGATATCCGGCATGTGAAGTACATGAAGACGCGGCCGAACTACCGCGTGACGGGGACGTACCGAATCGTGCCCGATGTGCTGGAACCATTTGCTCCGATGGACTTGCCCGCGGATGAAACACACCGTTTCTGGCTGACCGTGCGCATCCCGGAAGATGCGAAGCCGGGGCTGTACAATGGATCGATTTTCTTCGAATGTGACCGGCGTTTTGAAGGTGGCTCCAATACCGAAATTCCAGTGCAGATTCGCGTGCTGGACATCAAACTGAAAGAGGACCCCGAGAAAATCTACGGGATTTATTATCACAATCCGCTGAGCAATGCTGTGAATGCAAAAGACGAACTTTCGAAGGCATATTTCACGCGAAAAGCCGACCTGGAACATGCAGATATGGTGCGCCATGGTACGCGCAATGTGACGATGAGCGCCTGGCTTCCTGCCGCCGATGAGGAAGGAAATTTCAAAGCAGACTGGACGCGGCTTGAGGCGTATGTTGAGATGGCGCTGAAGTACGATTTCAAGCCTCCATTTGTCGTGAGCCTCAACACGAGTGGAGTGTACGCGAAGTATATGGACGAACGCTATGGCAGTCACATCACCGGAATCAAGATGCCTCCGAAGGAATTTTTTGATGAGATGACCCGCATGGCGGCATTTGTTGAGTCGGAACGCGTAAAGCGAGGCTGGCCGGAATTTCTGTACTACCCGATAGACGAGCCCGGAAGAGATGCCGCGTCGGTCGCGTTTATGACGGAGCTGCTGAAAGCGATACAGGCGGCTGGAGTGAAAACGTATGTGACTGCAGACCCGGTCGTCGAAGCGTTTGAGCCGATGGGACCGTATGTGAACGTGTGGTGCTGCCAGCCTTTTAACCCGGATCGGGAGACCGTGCTGAAAGACATGGCGGAGCGAGATGTCGAGTATTGGTGCTATCCGAATCATGTCAACGGTGAGAACGATCATACGACGGTGACCGGGGCGCGTATGACTTATGGCTTCGGTTTCTGGCGTTCGGGATTCAAAGCATTGATACCGTGGATATATTCGGCGGAAATTGGCGATCCCGACAACTATCTGGACGGTTCGGCGATGGATTTCTTTAACCGCCATGAGGATGACGGCACGCCGGTGCCAGTAGCGATGTGGGAAGCGTACCGCGAGGGCTATGATGACTACCGGTATGTGTATACGCTCGAGACGATGATTGCTGCGGCGCGGCAGGCCGGGAAGACGAAAGACGCTGATGCGGCGCAGGCGACTCTGGACAGTGTCTGGGACGCGATTGATGTGCAGATTAAGTATAAGTATGACGGGATGTGGGCGCCGGAGGAATTTGATGTGTACAGGTGGATGATCGCACGCGAGATTCTGGAGCTGAAGAGTGCGGGAATTTGTGACTGATTATGTAGTGTAATGATACATTATTGTATGCGGTTGAATATGCGGAGTTTGCGCAGACGGAATGGCGATGCTACAATTGCGGAGTGACCGCACTGTGCGGAGTATCATCTTTCACGAACCGCAGGTGGATATCGGATGCCGCACTCGCTGAAACGGTTGCTGTTTGGCAACCCGCTGGCGACCAGTCAGATGGCGCATGAACGTTTAGGGCCTGTCATCGGGTTGGCCGTATTCGCTTCGGATGCACTCTCGTCGGTAGCCTATGCGACTGAGGAAATACTGTTAGCACTGGCCCTTGCCGGTACTGCGGGGCTATCATTCAGCGTATCTGTCGGCATCGCTATTGCCGTGCTGATCCTGATCGTCGCTTTCTCCTACCGCCAGACCATCATACAGTACCCTGATGGCGGTGGCGCCTACATTGTCGCCCATGAGAACCTTGGCCAGACGCCTGGCCTGTTAGCTGCTGCGGCACTGCTGACTGATTATACCCTGACCGTGGCGGTAAGCGTGACGGCCGGCGTTGCAGCCGTCATTTCAGCTTTCCCTGAGCTGGCTGGCTTCCGGGTGGCTATGGGGATTGCGGTAATAATCATTGTCGCCCTCATTAACTTGCGGGGTGTTCGCGAATCCGGCCTGTTTTTTGCCATTCCAACCTACATGTTCATTGTATCACTGTTGGGTATGCTGCTGATGGGGTTGCTGCGTTCTGTAACCACTGGCTTTCCTGAGCCTCTGCCAGCAGGGTCGTTACCTGTGACACAGGCTTTGACCTGGTTTCTGGTGATGCGGGCATTTGCTTCCGGATGTGCGGCGCTGACGGGAATTGAGGCCGTCGCCAACGGAGTGCAGGCCTTTAGGAAACCTACCACCAAGCACGCAGTTCAGGTGCTGACAGTGCTGGCCACCATGCTTTTGGTCATGTTCGTCGGCATTACCTGGCTGGCGCACAACTTTAACATCGTCCCCAACCATCACGAGACGGTCGTCTCTCAGATTGCCAGTCAGCTTTTCGGACGCAACTGGATGTACTTCATCATCCAGGCGGCGACATCGGTCATTTTGTTCCTCGCAGCCAACACGAGCTTCGCTGACTTCCCTCGCCTGGCGTCCTTGCTGGCGCGTGACGGTTATTTGCCCAGGCAGCTCTCTAACATTGGCGACCGGCTTGTGTTTAACAATGGTATTCTGTTTCTGGCCGGGGCCGCAATTGTCTTAGTCATGTTATTCCAAGGGCTGACTCATGCGCTCATTCCGTTATATGCGGTAGGTGTGTTCCTGGCGTTCACCCTTTCGCAAGCCGGCATGGTCGTGCACTGGTATCGCCAGCGGGGGGCGGGTTGGCGCACTGGCCTTGTCATTAACAGCATCGGCGCGGTTACAACTCTGGTGGTATTGGTTATTATTCTGATGGTGAAGTTCACCGCAGGCGCTTGGATGATCGTTATCCTGCTGCCGCTGTTAGTGATTGAGTTTCGCGCCATACACCGGCACTATGCTGGCGTGGCCGATCTTCTGGAGTTGGATCTGACCGAGAAATTATCGGTACGGCCAACGCATGTAATTGTGCCAGTTGCGGGGCTGCACCGCGGCGTTATGCGAGCGTTGCGATTTGCGGCTGGGCTCAATTGCCCAACCGCTGCTTTGCATGTAGGCGTGGATGACGAGGCGGCTGAGAAGCTCAGACAGCAGTGGGAAGATCTGGAGATCAGCGTGCCACTGGTGGTTGTGGACTCCCCGTATCGCTCGCTGGCCGGGCCGCTGCTGGAGTATGTGGATGAGACGCTCAAACGCGAGCCCGAGAGCTTTGTGGCAGTTGTGATACCGGAATTTGTGCCGGCGCATTGGCGGCATGCTCTGCTGCACAACCAGTCGGCTCTGCTGCTCGAGTTCGCCTTGCGTTCGCGACCGAACGTCGTGCTCATCTCAATTCGCTACCTGTTGAGGCAGGCCGTACGCGACGTCCGTGAGCAAGCCCAACACCTTGAACACCCTCCGGGGGAACCTGAAGAGTATCCCGATGGTGGGGCCGATGGTGTGCCGCAGACTGAAAATAGCGAGCCTCCTCAGACACCCGACACTGATGCCACCAGTACCAGCCCGGAAGCCACAGAGCCCCCACCGTCGCCTGAAGTATAGCGAAACCCCAGGATGGGCTGGGCGGCTTGGCGAATGTGGAGTTCGTGGGCTGGACTCTGAGACCGTGCGGGCTATCGCGTAGCGCCTGTGCAGGGGTGTTGCAAATGAGCAGTGCGCGGCAG
>CAYSRY010000153.1:0-8618 GCA_964433395.1 uncultured Armatimonadia bacterium
TGGACCTGGAAACCACCGGTCTTAACTCAACTCCGCTCTTTCTGGTCGGGACGATGGTGTGGGAAGACGGGGGCTTTGTGGTCAGGCAATACTTCGCGCGGGATTATTCTCAGGAAGCGGCGGCAATCTCGCTTTTTGCCGAAGATATGGCCAGCCGCGCGCTTCTGGTAACATTCAATGGCCGCACATTTGACATGCCATATGTACAGATGCGAGCGGCGGCAACCGGTGTGCCTGCGTCATGGGAGATCGCCCATTGCGACCTGCTCATCGAAGCGCGCAATGTGTGGCGAGGCTTACTGCCAAATTGCCGTCTGCAGACTATAGAGGCGGAGATTCTCGGCCATACCACGGCCAGAGACGCGGACATACCGGGGAGTGAGATTCCGGAGGCATACCACGAATTCGTGCGCACCGGCGATGCCCGCCAAATTGTGCAGATACTCGAACACAACCGTCTCGACCTCATCACAATGGCGGAGATAATGCTGCGGTTACCCACTGACACGAATTAAGCTCAGAACGGACATCACGCCATCCAATGGACATAGCGGAACTCCTCAGGCAGCTCAAAGCGTCGCCAGACTATGCCGGGCAGATCGTCTATACCCGGGAAGTCGCTGCGCGTGAAGCCCGCTATGCCGCCCCCGCAGAGCCGCTGCACAATCGCACACGTCAGATGCTTGCGACGCGTGGCATTGAGCGCCTGTATTCTCATCAGGCCGAGGCGATTGACGCATTCCGGCACGGCGAAGATATTCTTACAGTCACCGGCACCGCGTCCGGCAAATCACTGTGCTACATCATCCCGATCATTGAGACGCTGCTTGCCGATCCTGAGGCGACAGCCCTCCTGCTCTTCCCCACCAAGGCGCTTTCGCAGGACCAATATAAAGGCTTCCGCGCCGCTCTCGATGCGGCCGGGCTTGATGGCGTGCTGGCGGGCATTTATGACGGGGACACGCCAGCAAATCTGCGGCGTAAACTGCGAGACGGGGGGCGGCTGATTTTCACAAATCCCGACATGCTCCATGCCGGGATGATGCCGCAACACGGACGCTGGAGCGAATTCCTGAGTAATCTCCGCATCATTGTAATAGACGAAATGCATGTCTACACCGGCATTTTCGGCGCAAACATGGCAAACCTGATGAAGCGTTTCTTCCGGCTCTGCACCCACTACGGAAGTCGCCCGCAACTCATCGGCTCATCGGCCACCGTCGGCAATCCAGCAGAACTCGGCGAAAGGGTGACCACCCGCTCCATGCGCGCCATTGATGATGATGGCAGCCCGCGGGGAAAGCGCACATACGTCCTGTGGAACCCGCCACAGATCCGCGCCGGCATGTACCGTTCACGTCGAAGCGCCAACGTCGAAGCGCACGAGGTCATGGCAAAACTCATCCAGCATGGCTTCCCGACGATAGCATTTTCCAAGACCAAAATGACCGCCGAGATGATCTATCGCTACGTATGCGACAAGCTCGGTGAAGAGACTCCGGGGCTCGTGAAGAAAGTCTCACCATATCGTGGCGGCTATCTTCCCGAAGAACGGCGCGACATCGAAGCGCGCCTCTTTTCGGGTGAGCTGATGGGAGTGAGCACAACCCGCGCGCTGGAACTGGGGATTGACGTCGGCGGGCTGGATGCAAGCATTATCGTCGGCTATCCAGGGCGACTTGCGTCATTTTTCCAGCAATCCGGACGCGCCGGCAGGCAAAGTCGCGACAATCTCGTGGTCCTCGTCGGCCTCGACACCGCGATTAACCAGTACATCATGACCCATCCGGAATATCTCTTCGGGCGTCCCGTCGAAGAGGCTGTCATCGATGCAGAGAATCCATTCGTCATCATCGGCCATGTGCGCTGCGCCACTCATGAGCTCCCGCTTTCGCAGAGCGAGGCGCGCATGTTCGGCCCGCATGTCGCGACTGTGCTGCGCTTGCTGCAGGAGAACCGGAAAATCCGCGAGATTGACGGGATATGGTATCACGCGACCTCGGAGACGCCGCAACACGAAGTGCCGCTGCGTAATGGTGCCGTCGCAAACGTGATCATTCAGGACATCCACTCCGGCGCGGCACTGGGCCAGATCTGCGCGCTGGATGCCCCGCCGATTCTGCATCCTGATGCAATCTACATGCATCAAGGCGACACATATATCGTGCGCAGCCTCGACATGGAGCGAAATCTCTGCCAGGTTGAGCGAGTCGAAGTCGACTACAACACGCAACCGCTTGATGGCACCAGTGTGCACCACATCGATCACCAACTGCGTGACAAGCCCTTCGGCACCGGCAACGTTTGCTGGGGCGAAGTATCCGCCTACTCCCATATCTGGGCATATGAGAAAGTGCATTTCTACACACTTGATGCCGTGTCACGCCATCCTGTGAATCTTCCAAAAACCCAGCTCGAGACGATGGGCGTATGGATTGTTCCGCCTGAAGAATTGATGGATGACGCATTCACAGCAGGCCTGAACCCTCACGGTGGCCTGCGCGGAATCGGCTATGCAGTGCAGATGCTGCTGCCCACTTTCATCACCTGCGACACTCAGGATTTCGCAAACTCCATCGGCAGTGCGAACTCGCCGTGGAACGCAATATTCATCTATGAACGCTACCCGCTGGGGCTTGGCTTCACTGAGAAGGCGTATGACCGCATGCACGAAATTCTTCCGGCTGCGCTTGAGCATATCCAAAGCTGCCCATGTGCCGATGGCTGCCCCTGCTGCGTGGGGAGACCGTTGCGAGGGTATGACACCTGGAACGTCGAACGCGGCGAAGGCGAGATACCGTCCAAGCAAGCCGCCATCATGATATTGGAAGGTTTGCTTGGTGACATGACAAATCTGCAACAGCCTGACCGTGCGGCGCTGACAGACTCCGCAGAGGACGCGGAACTGCGCCTCGAACGCGTCCTGCGGCGGCGCCTGGAGCGGATGCGCGAACCGAAAGTTTTTCATCCTATTGAGCCGAAACCGGAGACTGAGGTACCGAATATTGAGGCTGATGCGGAGCTGGAGACGCCGGATGTAGCCATTCGCCACAAACGCGGCGTAGCATTTGAGAAAGACCTGCACAAACGGCTTGCAAAGAAACTTTCCGACGACAAACTCGACCCGTTTAGTGGTAAAAACCGCGCGCCAAAGAGCATGAGGCAAGAACGCAGCGGCGCGACCCCGGTTGATTTTGCCGGGCACCCAGAGGTGCAGCGCGAGTGCACGGATGAAGATAGTGATGTCCGCTCAGCGTCGGCCAGACCGCCCCAATCTGCGCCGGCAATTCAGCAGGGCGATGCGCTTGCCGCAAAAGCCCGCAGGCTGAAAAAGAAGCGTAAACATAAAGAGCCGGGAAACTGAAGACACGCTACTGCCCATATAAGAATCCGCCGCAACAGGAGCGACAATGGACGCAGGAACATTTCTGGAAAGGCTGGGCGAAGAGAAGTTTTTTGCCAGCCAGATTGCGCATATTGAGACCATTCCGGCCCGCGACGCCGTTTATGGTGACGTGCATGGCGGCCTGCACCCCGCTGTCGCCGCGCTGCTTGCCGAACAGGGCATCACGAGGCTGTACAGCCATCAGGCCGAGGCGATCAACCACATTCGCGACGGGAAAAATACGGTCATCGTCACCAGCACCGCATCCGGCAAAACGCTCTGCTACAATATCCCGATCGTCGAGACGCTGCTGGCAGACAGCATGGCTACAACACTTTGCATCTACCCCACCAAGGCGCTGGCGCAGGATCAGCTCCGCGGTATCGGCAATTTCAATCGTCCTGAGGCCGGCATTGAGTTCATGGCGGGGGCATATGATGGAGATACACCCGGCAATCTTCGCCGCAGACTGCGTGATGGCGGAAATATCATATTGACCAATCCGGACATGCTGCATGCAGGGATATTACCAAATCACGCCCGCTGGAATCGCTTCTTCACACACCTCAAATACGTGGTGATTGACGAGGTCCACGCATACCGCGGCGTCTTCGGCTCGCATCTGGCAAATGTCATGCGTCGCCTCCAGCGCATCTGCGCGCACTACGGCTCCAGCCCGCAATTCATCTGCTCATCGGCGACCATCGCCAACCCCCGCGAACATGCAGAGCGCATCACGCAACAACCGATGGAACTCGTCGACAATGACGGTTCACCTCGCGGCCCACGGAAATTCGTGTTCTGGAATCCGCCTTTGCGCGACACTGCCGCAATGGGAAACCCCAGTGACTGGCGCGTTGGCGGCGATCGCAAAAGCCCAATGTGGGAATCAGTACATCTGCTGACCGCACTCGTTAAAGAGGGCGTGCAGACTATCGTCTTTGTACGCACGCGCCTGGCTGCGGAGCTCATTTTCAAAAATACCCGCGACCTGTTGCGGCCAATTTCCCGCCGGCTCGCAGAAT
This sequence comes from uncultured Armatimonadia bacterium, assembly GCA_964433395.1. GTDB lineage: Bacteria > Armatimonadota > Zipacnadia > Zipacnadales > UBA11051 > UBA11051. The sequence goes on from CAYSRY010000153.1 coordinate 4,411, forward strand.
CAGTGCATGCATACCGCGGAGGCTACCTTCCCGAAGAGCGGCGCGAGATCGAGCGCAGGCTTGTAAACCGCGAAATCATGGGCGTCGCAAGCACCAGCGCGCTCGAACTCGGCATAGACATTGGCAGCATCGACGCCTGTGTGCTCGTCGGCTATCCCGGCACAGTGGCCAGCCTCTGGCAGCGTTCAGGGCGCGCCGGGCGCGGCCAGGAGGAGTCGATCGTCTTTCTCGTCGGGCAAAATACGCCGATGGATCAGTATCTCATGATGCATTCGGACTACATTTTTGAGCAGACGCCCGAACAGGCCGTCATTGACCCGGATAATCCGCATGTGGCCATCGGGCACATCAAATCCGCCGTCCATGAGCTCCCGATGAGCGATGGTGAGACGGACGAATTCGGCCCATATGCCGAAGTGGTGCTCGAACTGCTCGAAGACGAGGAACTCGTCCGCCACCTCAATGACCAGTGGTACTGGGCGTCCTCAGAATTCCCGGCCGCAACCGTGAATCTGCGCAACATCTCCGGCACGGTCTATACAATCCAGGATGAAACCGACGCCGAACGCGTCATCGGCACGCTCGATGAAGTCAGCGCACTGTCGCAGCTTCACGATCACGCAGTCTATCTGCATGGCGCGGACACGTACTTCGTCAACTGGCTCGATATTGATCAGAAAATTGCCCACGTGGAGCGACGCGACCTCGACTACTACACCCAGTCAGTCCAGAGCTCCCAGATTATGGTGGATGAGGTCGAAAGCGAGGGCGACTGGCTCGGCGCGCTGATCGGATATGGTGATGTTACCGTCACAACCAGCATTCCCATGTTCAAGAAAATCAAATTCGACTCGCGCGACAGCCTCGGCTATGAACGGCTTACTCTGCCGCCCCAGATGCTGGAGACAGTGTCCATGTGGATTGCCCCGCCGAAGGAACTTGCCGATGACATGATGAAGAATACCATGATCATGGGCGAGGCGCTCATCGGCATCGCAAATGTTATTGTCGAAGTTGCGCCATTTTTCGTCATGTGCGACACGCAGGACATCGGCACGGTCGTTGAGGCCAGCTGTCTGAAACGTGATGCGATATTCCTGCATGACCGCTACCCCGGCGGCATGGGATATGCGCGGCGGTGCCTCGACGCCATCGATGACATCATGCGCGCAGCATACAACGTCATCAGAGAATGCGGATGCGAGGACGGGTGCCCGTCATGTGTGGGCTCTGCGGTCCCGGCATTTGCCATGACTGATCTCGACAGCGCGGTTCGCGGGCGGATTCCCAATAAAGCCGCCGCGCTGTATGTATTGGAAGCGATGCTCGGTAACGGAGACTGATGGAGGTGCAGCAATGAAGCTGGCCGGCCACACGATGGGGACTCCGAAGAAGGACATCTACGAGGCTATCGATTTCTTTGCCGAGATCGGGCTTGACGGCATCGAGGTGCGATGCGCCGAAAATGGGCACATGGATGTTGAGACCATCGGTGAAAGAGAGGTCGGCCGCATTCTCGCGCATGCCGAGGCTGCTGGCATCGAATTCGCCTGCCTTACCCCCTACTATCGCGACTTCATGACCCCCGAAACAACCGAGCGCACTCTCATTGGCTATCAGCGCGCATGCAAAGTCGCCCAGGCCCTCTCATGCCCAACAGTGCGCGCTATCTCAGGCGTCTGGCCGCAGGAAGGCTATGAGCGCGCAGAGGTCTTCGCGCGCTCCGTCGAAGGCACCCGACGAGGCGGAGACATTGCGACGGAATACGGCGTCCAGCTCGCCGTCGAAACCCACGGCGGCCAGCTCACGTGGACAGCCGCCGAAGCACTGGAATTCATCGAGGCAATCGACCATCCGGCAGTCGGCGTGCTGTGGGATCATTACTGGGTCCGCGCAGCAGGCAAGGAATCATTTGAAGAAGCCATTGCGCTGCTGGGCCCGCATATTCGCCACGTACACGCGAAGAACATTCAATTCACCGGCGACACGCACGAGACGGTGCTCATCGACGAAGGCGAACTCGACTGGGCTGCCATAATCGCCGCGCTCGCGGACATCGGCTATGATGGTTTCGTCTGCGACGAATACGAGAAATTCTGGCGCCCGCACCTGCCAGAGCCGGAAATCGGCATGAAGCACAACGCCGAAGTCCTGCGCAACTACCGTACAGCCGCGGAACGCTGAAATATCAGGACGTGAGAACATAATGACGCGGACATATACTCGTCTGATTTTCGGCGTGGTGCTGATGGTTACTTCATGTGCCGCGTTTGCCGGTGCTCAGGAGGCAAAGATGGCGTCGCAAAGTTCAGAATGCCTGTTCTTCGACGATTTTTCCAAGGGAATGGGCAACTGGTGGGCCGAAGGCGGCGTGCGCACATGGGTTCAGGATGGTCGCCTGCACTGCAACACTGAACCGGGCGATGCAAAACTCCCCGGCATCTGCGCCACGGTCTGGTGCAAAAAGGAATTTGAGGGCGATATCAAAATCGAGTGCGACGCTCATGTCCTGCGTTCTGACATTGAGGTCAACAATATCAATTTCTTCTTCCATTTTTCCGATCCGTCCGGCCGGCCGCTCTATGAGACCCGCGCAGAACGCGCCGATGGCGCGTATACTAAATACCATGTCATGAATGGCAATATCATCACATTTCTGTCCGATAACAGCGCCGCGTCGATGCAACTGCCGCCAGAGCAGCGGCCGGCCCGCATACGTGCTCGCCATTGCCCGGGCTTCGAGCTGCTGAATGAGAATTTCGCGTACCACTGCGTCACAGACCGGACGTACCACATCGAAATACTCAAGCAGGGTGGGCATATCACATTCAAAGCCAACGGGCATACGCTGCTCAAAGCCGACGACCCCGCTCCGCAGAATAAGGGCCTGTTCGGCCTGCGCACATTCCGCACATACCTCTGGTGGGACAATATCCGCATCAGCGCTCTGTAAATTGCATCTTCCCTCCCCCGCATAGGAGACTAAAACGGCGCGACCAGACTGGTCGCGCCGCTTCCATTCCATGCAACAGAGCTTGCGCACTCCTACAGCGGAAGCTCAATGCGCTGGCCGGTCTCCCAGCTCTTCACAACCGCCAGGAACATCTCCTGCGCTTTGTAGCCATCCATGCCACTCGCACGCGGGTCATGGCCTTCGCGGATTGCGTCCATAAAACCGGCAATCTGACCAAAGCCCCAGGTCGTATTATCCCGGACATTGTCAAACGGGACGGTCTCCATCTCGCCCGCAGCTTTCGAAATGTCGATGACCCACTGTTCATCTTCCTGACGCGGCTCCCGGATGCAGCCTTCGGGGCCGATGACATCCATGCCAGAAAAGCCTGAGCTGGCGCCGATTGGCAGACTCCATGACCACTGCACGAGGGCTTTGTCGCCACTCTCAAATTCAAATATGGCGATTGTATTGTCCAGCACACTGCCATAATTCGCGTCATGGCTCGCATAGCCGGTCACACTTGCGACATCGCCGAAAGTGTAGCGCAGGAAGTCGAGGTCGTGCGACCCGCTCTCAGTCAATGGGCCGTCGCTGAATTTCGAATCGAAATACCATACGCCATAGTTGGGCGGCCCAGGTGCTGCGCCGGCGACAATGCGACGCCACATGCACGGGCGTCCGACTTTGCTTTCCTGCACCATTTTCCGAATCTGGCCCCAGTTCTGGTCATAGCGCCGCACGAAAGCGATGCCCAGAGTGGTACCGGCTTCGGCGTGAGCGTCGATCATGCTCTGGCATTCCTCGAGTGTGCGGGCCATCGGTTTTTCGCACAGACAGTGCTTCCCGGCCTTCGCCGCTTTGATGGCCGCATCGCTGTGAAAACGCGTGGGAATGCCGATAACCACTGCGTCAATGTCGTCCATCGCAATAAGTTCATCGTAACTGTCGACCGCACGCGGGATGTCCCAGGCTTCGGCCCGGGATTTTGCCTGGTCGAGGTTGGCGTCGGCAATGCAGACACATTCAGCCCCAGCCAGCCCCTGCATTGCAGGGACATGCAGGCTGCTGATGTTGCCTGCGCCGATCATTCCGAACCGGATTTTATCCATCTCGTGGTGCCTCCTGATGAAATATGCGCCACGCCGCATGGCGCAGCGACAGGTAACCGGCATTTGTCAGACGGGTACCAGTACAAGCATGAACGCTACGTTCCACCCCACCTTGCGCATTCCCTCCACACTCGCAAAAAGAT
>CAYSRY010000154.1:0-8615 GCA_964433395.1 uncultured Armatimonadia bacterium
AATATTCGATAGACTTTGAGGAATAGGTGTGCGAAAGCACCGCGCCGGTACCCATTCGTGCATGCTGGCCGACGAACATCAGCGCGTCAAATGTTTCGTCGAGGTAGTAGGGGGCACGGATGGGGCCGCGGGCGATGAGCTTCGCTTTCGGGTGGAAACTCCATTCGTCGATGCCGCCACTGCCATGTCCGTCCCAGACTATGACCTCTGCGTTGGCGTCAAAGTCGAGAATGCCATCAACGCAGGCGTTGACTTCGCCGGTGAGGAATTTCTCCCAGTGTTTCTTGTCCTCGGGGCTGACGTCGCGCGTCTGGTTGAACCGGTTGATCATAGCCGGGCCTTCAAGGTCTGTGCAGATATAGATTTTCATTGCGTAGCTCCTGTGAAATTACGACTATGCGCCAGTAAGCGCCTGCATTATGTAGAGGTCGAGTTCTTCATAGTCGCGATCTGCGATCATCGCGTCGATCTGTTCGTCGTCGAGGCTGCGGGAAATCTCGAGCAACCGCAGGAACATAGTGCGGCTGTTGGTGAGATGCTTGGTTGCGACCTCGTCTTTCTGAGTGCGAAGGGCTTTGACATCGAGGCCGACCATTTCGCCATTGTTGCCGTAGTTGTACTTGTCGAGTATGCGGACCTGATTGAATGCGCGGCGGAGATTAACTGAGCCGAACGATTTGTCCTCATCAAATTTGAGGCCGTTCTGGTCGTTGAGATGAACCGTCCAGAGCTTGCCATACGCCAGCGCGAATCCCATTTCGTCGGATGGGTCGAGACCGGCGAGGATTGCATGGGCACTTTCGATGTTTATACCGATGCGGTCAGGGTCGATAGTAAGATGCGCGAGAGCCACTGCATGTCCGGTGGTGGGAATATAGGCCTGATCCATCGGTTCGTTGGGTTTTGGTTCGATTGCGATGCGTATTGACGGGTCATATTCGAGCATGTCATTGGCGGCCTCGACGAGGCGTTCAACTGCGACGCGGCTGTCCTTTGCCTCGCGCATATAGGTGCCTTCGCGGGCGAGCCACCATACGATGAGGTCAGTGCCGAGTGTTTTGGCAATGTCTATGCAGCGGCGGGATCTGTCGCGGGCATATTGCCTGCAAGCGGGATCGTTGGAAGTGTAGGCACCGTCGACAGTGTGTGGATCTTCCCACAGACGGGGCGCGACGAACTCCGGGACAAGCCCGTGATCGTTGAGCATTTTGCGCACTTTTGCAGCTTCGCGCTCAATTTCCTGGGGTGACAATTTGTTCAGATTGGGCACAGCGTCGTCATCATGAAACTGTACACCGTCAAAGCCCAAGTCCTTATACATTGCAAGTTTCGTCGCAAATTTGACTGGATTGCGTACGGGCGGGCCAAATGGATCGGCTCCTTCATGGATGTTCCACGGCCCGAATGTGAATGTGAACGTTCCGGCCATCGCAGCAGCCTCCCTCTGAGACAATCTCTAGCTCAAATGCTCTATTTTCTCAAATCCTGTACAGTATCGGCATGGATTCGTATGGTGCAGTTGTCAACGAGCTCGGCTCCGCGATCGAGAAAGCCCTGTATGCTTATGCCTTCGAGCACCCGAATCTCGAGCGTATACGGACCGGGGAAATAGTATGGCTTGATCTCGGGGATGCGCGCACACGCTTCGGCAGCTTTTGCGCGGATAAGTTCGCATGCAGCGGGATGCGAGAGGTGCAGAGCCAGTTCGCGTGCGAGTGATTTTTTGACTTCCGCACCGACGATATCAGGGATGAGCGCCCTGGCTTCGTCAATAGCGAGGTCATCTCCCGCGATAAACACGGTCGGGACGCCAATGCTGCCAGCCAGCAATGCAAAACTGCCGAATTCGCCGAGTTCGACATCGTTGATACGGTGATATTCGATGGTTTTAGATGAGTAGGTGTGGCAGAGGACGCCGCCAGAGCTCATCATGGCATGCTGGCCGACGAACATCACAGCGTCGAATGTTTCATCAAGCCAGAACGGGCTCTTCATGCCGCGGCCGCGTGCGATGAGTTTGCCTTTGGGATGGAATGACCATTCGTCAATGCCGCCGCTTCCGTGGCCATCGAGAACAATGACCTCAGCTTGGGCGTCGAAGTCGAGGATGCCATCAATGCAGGCGTTGACCTCACCAGTGAGATAGCGCTCCCAGGTCTTCTTTTCTTCTGGCGTCACATCGCGCGTTTGAGTGAACCGGTTGAGCATCGCCGGTCCTTCGAGGTCGGTCATGATATAGATTTTCATTCAGATTTTCCCCGGTTGAGCGAATCGATGAACGGCCAATATACTTTGCGCGCGCGAAGGTAGCGGCGGTAGAGATCCTGGTAGTCATCCCACATATGATTTGTCACAGTGACACGCTGCGCTTTTGAGCGGAGTTTTGCCTGGAGCATCCGTGTTTCGTCTTTCTGGAGCAATCCCTCTGCTGCGAGCATGGCCGCACCGCGTGAAGCAGTCTCTGCTTCGTCACAGGTGTAGCACGGGATGCCGACCACTGCGGCGATCATCTCGACCCACGGAACGCTGCGTACGCCGCCTCCGAAGAGACAGAGCTGCTCTATATTGCAGCCGGCGTCGTGCATGGCAGTGATGGCAGTCGCAATCTCAAATGCGGTGCCCTCGAACATCGCGCGCGCCATTTCGGCAAGACCGGTGGAGAGGCTGATGCCGACAAACGCGGCGGATGCGTCGAAGCGCATGTGTGGCGTTCCAGCGCCTGCTGGGAATGGAAAATATAGAACGCCTCCGGATCCTGCTGGCGCAGTCGCTGCAATGTCGGTGAGCTCGTCATAGGTGAGGTCTGGCGCGACGGTGCGCAGGGCGTTTCGGAGTGAGTTGATGGCGCCACCGGTTGTCGAGAGCGCCGCTTCGAGAACCCATGCGTTCCTTGTGAGAAATGGGAAACATGGGATTGGCATTTCGTGATGGAATACGGGTTTTGCGACGAGTGCTTCGATCGCTGTGGAGGTGCCCAATGATGCGGTCGCTACCCCCGGTGCAATTCCTGCTCCGAATGCCGCGCATTTCTGATCCTGCGCTCCGGCACAGACGACTGTGCGAGTGCCGAGGCCTGTCTGCTTCGCGGCTTCGGGAGTGAGGCGGCCGATGACTGTGCCTGAGGCGACAGCTCTTGGCAGCAATCTGGGCGAGATGCCGTAGCCGCCGAGGATTTCAGTGGCCCATTGGCATCTGTTGATGTCGAAAAACAGTGAGCCTGCGGCGGTCGTATAGTCAGTGACCGGATGAGAGGTGAATTTTGCGACGAGAAAATCGTGTGCGAATAGCAAGTGGGAGGCTTTGCTTGCGATTTCCGGCTCGTGGTCGCGGAGCCACAGTAACTGCGGGAGCATGTGCCACGGTCCGGGCGTTTTGCCGGCGACTTCGCCCCATGTCTGGGGCCCGAGTTCTTTGAGCAGTTGGGCCGCATAGCGTTGGCTGCGACGATCCAACCACGTAAATGCAGGTCTGAGAGGGTTAAATGCGTCGTCGACGGGTACCCATGAATGCCCCTGTGCGCTTATTCCGATGGCTTGTACATCTTCACCATTGACGCCCGCAGCTTTGACGACTGCGCGCAGACATTCGCAGACTGCTTTCCACCATCCTTCAGCGTTTTGTTCGGCGGCTTCAGGGGTGGAAGTGTCCACAGAGTATTCGATGCTGTGGCGGGCCAGCGGTTCGCCTTGGAGAGAGAACAGCTCAGCCCGGCACGAAGTTGTTCCGAGGTCTATTGCAGCAATTGTACGCTCAGCCATTTTTGGACCCCCCTGTGAAGGCATACAGCCAGTGTGTAGGGTTGGGCGGCGAAATTGCCGGCGATTGTCATTCTGCCTCGTAGTTTTGCGGATGCGGGGTTTTGATGACCATCAGCACAGCCGGTTCAGTGCCAGTGTTGCTGACAAGCATTGGCGTGTCATACGGTACGCTCAGCCCTTCGCCTGGCTTGATATGGACGGTTTTGTCCTCGCCTGCGAATGTTATTTCTCCACAAACCGGCGCAAGCAGCACGTTGGAGTTTGCGTGGTGGTGCGGCAATGCATCGCCGGGCGCGAGGCGGATGCGCATGATCTGCACATCGCCAGTTTCATAGACTGGCATGCGCTCGGATCCGTCTTTGCGCATCAGATCAACTTTTTGGATATCGCTCATCGCGTACCTCCTTGCCGCTGGATTGGCCCTTCAGTTCCAGCAGGCTGGTGCGGTAGAGTGGTATTCGCGCAGGAAATTACATAAGTTTTCCACAGCAGTATTGAAGAGTTTTTCGCCAAACTGTGCATCGGCGACAGTCGGATCGCCATAGATACCTGTTTTGCTGCGCTGTATGCCCCAGGTTGACCAGAAAGCAGCTTTTGAGCCAGCGAAACCATCGCCCGGAAAATTTGGCGAATGATATGTGAATACATCGTTGGCATGAGCGCGTTCCATGTGTACATTGGCTCCGAGATAGAGCATGAGCGATGTTTCGAATTCGCCCCCGTGAATGCAGCCACCGGGCGCAGATTTGCGGCCTTCGACGACAGCCGGAGCGGCCATTTTTGCAGCTTCAATACATGCGATATAGGTGCCGGTCGCATCGGCAATTTCACGCGCGACCATTTCAAGAAGAGCCGGATGGTGCCCGTGGCCATTTATGGTCGCAATTTTTGTGAAGCCCATGTCAGCAAGGCTTTTGATGATTCCGAATATATAATCGGCGAAAACGCGAGTACCCACATTGATGGTACCCGGCCATTTCTGTACTTCAACCCCGGAATATCCAGCCCATACGACATCCATGACCAGCACGGGCAATTCGGCTTCGAGTTTTTCGCCAGCAGCCCGAGTGATTGTATCGGCAATGACAGCATCGCTGTTGAGGGGCATGTGCTGGCCATGTTCCTCAGTCTGGCCGATTGGCAACAATACCAGCGCGCCTTTTTCGATGTACTGTGCAACTTCCGGGCTCGTTATCTCTCCAAAACGCGGCATATCAATTCGCCTGCCAATTCAGTGTAATGCCTGGTGCGCACTATATGCGGACGGCTTCTATGTTGAGTATGCGGCAGAGATCTTCGATGCTTTCGGTCACGTCGCCATAGCAGATTGCAAAATGCTGTGAGGCCATCGTCTCGATGAGTTTTTCCGGCGAGCCATCGAGTTTGACTTCAAGGCCCGGAAAACGACCCTGTCTGAGTGCGGTTTCGACGCCAGTGCCAGTGCCATAGTTGATGCGGTAATCGCCGTGACTTCCCTCAACGAGCCGGGCAAATGTGAGCGGCCCGCGTTTAAGTGTGATGCTGCAGATCAGACCATCGAAGCCTTTGTGCCCGAACTCCTGGATGAGGAGCTCGTCGTCTTCATTTTTGAGACTGAATGGTGCGAAGCCGCAACTGGACAAGAGCATCTGGTCATCCTGCAGATCGAGAATATCGCCATAGTAGATGACCTGTCCGGTCAAGTGATGCAGCAGCGCCATGGTGGTCGTGATGATGACGTCGCCTTCGCATGCGGAGACGATGCCCATGTCGGCGGTCATGGAGATCGGAATGCAGGCCGTCATGCAATACTGTTGGGAGAACTCGTACTGGCATTTCACGTTGAGTGCGTTGAGATTGTTCTCGTCGCAAATGCGTTTGAGCGCAAGTCCCACATTAACCGCCTTCGCGAGGCGGTCGTCGGTGGCCTGCACGTTTGCAATGCCGAATATCTCGTCCATCGCCTTGCGCGTTTCATTTTCTGGAATCTGCTTGGCATATTCGATGACCGTGTAGCTGTCGAAATGAACGACTTCAGGGCCAATATGGCGGCGCAGCAGGACATGGTCAAATGTGCCAGGATACATTGCCATCGCGGCATAGCCAACAAGGCCGAGGCGGGTGTGCTTGAGTGCTTGAGCGGCTCCTGCAGCATTGCAGAACGCCACGGCATGGTTGATTGCGCTCTCGTCATCGGGAAGGCCGATGATGGTTTTGTGGTTGTATTCCATGCGGTCGAGGGCGCCTTTGAGAACAGCGACAGCGACAAATGACCCGGTGGAGTTGCGCATGCCTTCCCACTGGAACATGTTGAAGCCCCAGATGGCGAATGGCAGATGCTCAAATTCGCGAATTGCGGCGACGGCGGTTGAGCACTCGATCCATGTGCCGAGAAATGCAATGACACCATCGACATCCTGCTTGATGAGCTCGCGTGCAGCGTTGGCCGCGTCGACTGCGTCGACGTGCGAAACGGGGTCGAATACGATGTCGATGCCCTGCGCTTCGAGGTGAGCGACAGCCTGTTTTGCGAAATGCTCACCAATGTCATTCTGGTAATCGGGATGACCTATGATTGTGAAGCCAATTCTCGGCGCCATGCGTTCTCTCCTTGCGCACAGTATTTGTGTGTGCGCCCGCAAGTATGTTGTCCAACTGTGTCTTCAGACCCGTATGCGGGTATATTCCTCAAAGAGCGCGTTTCTTCCTTTTATAATTGGGAACTTACAGGCATGGTTAATTGTCTATTAGTATGTGTAGTAGAGAAAATGTATTTGAGGAGACTGCAAATGAAGTACCGCGGTGTATTTACGTATGCAATGCTGGTGGTAACGGGGATAGTTTTTTGGGCCGCGCCCGTTTGCGCGACCGAGGAAGTCATCTCGTTCAAATATGTCGATGCGCGCGAGATAGCCGATCTCTTCTGGGACACCGGCTATCACCGAGCATACGATGCGGATGTTGAAGACTTTGTATGGGGCTTCGCCAATGATGTTGTTCGGGACCTTGGCCTGCGGCTGCCTTATACCGAGTGCCAGTGGTCACAGGCTGCGCAGACCCGGAAATTCCCCAAACCCATTGAAGGCGGGCGTTATGCTGATCTTCTGCCGCGTCAGGTTCACCGCCTGGTTGAGGTGGTTCCGTCGCGGAATGCCATAGTTGTGAATGGCAGCCAGATCGCAATCAACCAGTTTCGGGAAACGTTGAAAGATTTCGATGTCCCATCTGCTTCTGTCTATCTGACGGCGCATTGGATTAGTGTGCCTGCTCGTGAGCTTGCGGATCAGAATCTGGACTGGAGCTCTTTCCGTGGAGATGATGCGGATGCGCCAGGGCTCTACTATGCACGCGTATCTTCTTCGAAGATAGACCGCATTATAGATATGGCGCAGCCCTACAATCATGTTCAGACAGCGCATATCACGGTTGAGAGTGGCGCCCCGGGCGTTTTTGCATTTGCAGATGTTTACCCGTATCTGACGCCGACGGCGGTGCTGGATGAGTTTGACAGCAGGCCAAGCGATCGCGCGCAAGTTCGCATGGTTTTTCATGGAGTGGTCATACCGGTTATCCCCTATGTTTCGAAGGACGGCGTGAAACTGTATGTCCGGCCAAGTACTGCTTCGCGGCTGGCCACGGTCGAGAATACGGCGGATCCGCAGCTTTCACTGCGTCTTTACAGGACCGCAGAGATGCCCGTAGATATGGGCGCACGCGAGGCGCTGGTAATGGCATTTGATTCGCGAGATATGAAACCACTTGAGGCGGATTTCCGGAACCTTGAGGATCGCATTCGCCCGGAATTGGAATACAGCTCAATAATGGTTGTCACGCCCGAGGTCATCCCGTATCGCGAGCCGCGGATCGTCGCCGAGAGGGCCGGGCAATGAGGCAGCGCGCCTGGGTGAAAGTCTGTATCGTCGCAAGCCTTGTCGCGTTTTGCACGGTTGCCAGCGCGGCTGTGATTCAACGCATCGAGCTGCGGTATATGGATGCCGAAGCACTTGTGGCGATGTTCTGGGGCTCTGCCCCGGAGGCTGCGACAGAGGGTGATTTTGTCGCGGATTTCGCGACAGATCTGGTCTATCGCGGTGCGGAGATGGTTCCACGAAGCGAAGGACAGTGGACATCAGATGTCGCGTCCCGGACATATCCGTCGCGGGGGACCAGCTCACGGACACAGTCGATGGTGCCTGCGGGGATTCAGGGCCGACCATTGGTAGTGCCTCAGCAGAATGCGATACTTGTGAAGGGCGATTTGGCAGCTATTGATGAATTGCGCGAAGTCATCGCCATGTTCGATCGGCCAGTGGATATGGTGAAGGTGGATGTCCGCGAAGTGGACCTGCCAGAGGAAGAACAGGAAGGTTGGGGCTTCGACTGGTATTGGACGCGCGGGAATTTTGAAGGGCGCGGTGGCGGACAACTTCCGGCCGGTGGACAGCAGTTGCGAATGGCCCGGCGCGATGCCGGAATTACTCTGCGGACATTGAATACGAGTTCGCGCGGGAGCCATGTGCTGGGCGCAAGCGTTGTGACGCAGAATAACGCACCTGCGCTGGTGGTCTTCGGAGAGACAGTGCCATTTCTTACGTACTCGACAAACTATGACGGTTGGGGCAACCGGATTGGGCGCACCAGTCATGTGAATTCGGTATTTCTGGGGATTGATGTGTGGGTCAAGCCACGAATAAATGCTGATAATACGGTGACGATGGTCTTGGAGCCGACGCTTTCGGAATGGGCTGGCGAAGTCGCGTTTCCGGGCACCACGCCAATCCCGATTACCCGCACTGCGTATGTACAGACGACCGTCACAGTGCGTGACGGCGAGAGCATGATTATAGGCGGCCTCAATCGTTCTTCAAGCAGCATGAA
>CAYSRY010000155.1:0-5103 GCA_964433395.1 uncultured Armatimonadia bacterium
CTTCCTGCTCCGCCCGATGGGAATTACGCTACCCACAACCGCCTCCGACGCTCTCAGTGGCAATATCGCATTTGCAGAATCTGCCGAAGCCGAAAAACTCGCCGCAACTCATGTCCGCACCGCTATTCAATCCGGCCACCGCGTATTCATCGCTGGCTGGCCCGGATTCGCCATCGCCCAATACTCTGGTGTCGCAGCCCGCCTGACAGTCATCCCATCTTCACTGTCACCAGCACAAGCCACTTCTACTATCGGCAGCGGCGATATTCTCGTCATTCATGATGCCCCTGTGACGTGGCAACGCGCACTCCCCGGCTACAACCTCCTGCCCGAATGGAGCGCCGGACCTTGGCAGGCATTGCGAATCAGAACGGCGGACGGAGTATCTCCGCCCGCCGTCAATCGCAGTGCACCATCAATGCGGCCTGCGCCGCAATCATCTTCCTGAAACTGTCTACTTCTGGGGTGCTCTGATCTCAGCACATACTTCAAGATAGTGCTGAGCATTGGGTGCCCATTCACTTGTCGGCGCTTCTTGTATAATCCGGGTCCACAGCTTCTCCGCGGTGTCCAGATCGTCGTTCATCGCCGACGCAAGGGCTGCCCAATGCATGCCTTCGTAATACCGTGAATTCTCAGCCGTCTGAGCCTCTACCCAAGCCACCAATGACACTGCTGCAACTTTGGGCGCACCCGTATTCGTCAGCGCGATCCCCCGATCCAGCACTCCTGCCGTGGGAAAGGCCTGGCCCTCGCCAAGGCCCTTCTCAATTTCGGCAACCACTTTGCTGCTCAGCGGATACTGACCGGTCTTATTGTAGAATCCGAGCAGCTTCAGCATCTCCTCGGATGTGGCGGTTCCTTTCGCCATCTTCTCAATGATGATTTTCGCGCCATCCGCGTCCTTCGCATTGGCCAGAGCACTGTTGATACTCTTCACGAACACTTCCGGCGGCTGGTAACCGACGATATTGTATATTACCATGTTGTCCGGAGTCACAAAGACCGTGGCAGGTACCACACTCTTCAAACCGTAACCCGTCATTCGTGCCTGACCGACGGAGGAGGTCAGTTTCACCGACACCATTTTATTTGCAAGTAGTTCTTGCACCGTCTGGTTGCTGTGCGTTTCGTTTGCCATCTTCGTGCACCAGCCGCAACGTGTTCCGTAAAAATAGACCATTATTGGCTTTTTCTGATCTTTGGCCACTTTGAGTGCGGTGTCGAAGTCTTTCTGCCAAGCGATGTCAGCAGCAGACGCGGGCAGCACGAAGGACAAAAGCGCAACAACGGTGAATATAAGCACGTAGGTTTTGCTCATCGGGATCATTCTATTCCCCTTGAAATGAAGTTGTGTAAGCCCAGGACTGGTGGTAAACTTGCCAGATGCATTCCGGTTCTTTGACGACTGAATATCAGATATGTTTAGACATCTGCGCATCATTTCGGCAATCTGTCAACATAGTAATGTGCCAGATTGCCTTTCAGTTTTCCTTCTGCACGCTCTAAACTAATTCGGAGGTGTGACGTATGGCCATTAAATGGGGCGTTATCGGCGCCGGGGGTATAGCCGATCGCAGGACTATCCCCGAAGGTATTCTCGGCGCAAAGGGCGCAGAACTCGTTGCCGTTCAGGATGTTGCGAAGGATCGCATTGCCGAAGTCGGTACGAAATACGGGGTTAAGTCCTACACTGTGGATACCGACCTTATCAACGATCCTGATGTAGAGGCCGTCTACATCTCGACACCAAACTTCCTGCACCACGACCAGGCTCTGGCCGCCGCAAAAGCTGGGAAACATGTTCTGTGCGAAAAGCCGCTCGCTCTGACGCTTCAGGAATGCGAAGAAATGGTCGCAGCATGCGACGATGCGGGCGTCAAACTTGGTGTAAATTTCATGATGCGATTTCACGCATGTCATCAGGCCATCAAGCAGATGATTGACAATGGCGATTTCGGCACGCTTGTCATGGGGCGCGCCGAACTCACATGCTGGTATCCCCCCATTCCCGGCGCATTCCGCCAGGACCCCGCAAAAGGCGGGGGCGGCTCACTTGCCGACATGGGCAACCACTGCATTGACTTGCTCGAATATCTCTTCGGCAAAACCAAAGCTGTCAGCTGCATGACTGGCAACCTCGTTCAGGATTACAAAGCCGAAGACACTTCAGTAGTCATGCTCGAATTTGAAAGCGGTGCCAAGGGTATCGTCGACGCTCACTTCAACATTCCCGATGCGGCTTCCCGCCAGGCCCTCGAAGTCTACGGCTCAAAAGGCTCAGCCGTCACATTCGGCACAATCGGCCAAGGCTCTGGCGGCAAAATCTCCGCAATCATCGAGCACGACGACAAAGGCTACGACGCTGCCCAGCAGCGGGAAGCCGCCAGCGAGCAGATTATCGAGCCCGAAGTCGTCAACATTTACGCCGCACACATCCAGAGCTTCTGCGATGCCATCACCAATGACACCGATCCGGCTATCACCGGCGAAGACGGCATCTGGAGCCACAAAGTCGTCGAAGCATGCTACAAGTCCGCCCAGACCGGCCAGGTCGTCGAAATCCTGTAAATATGCTCAATTGCACGCACATAGCCACTGCGTAAACTTATTATAATTCACGCGACCAGTGTCGCCCGACACGACCCATGTCGCCCGACACGCCCCATGTCGCCAGACGAGGAGAATGACCCATTATGTCCAGAGCTGTTACATTCGGCGAAATCATGCTGCGGCTCAAGCCGCCGGCATTCCTGCGTTTCAACCAGACTGACACATTCGAAGCCACATATGGCGGCGGCGAAGCGAATGTCGCTGTCTCACTGGCCAATTTCGGCCTCGACGCACGCTTTGTGACTGCTTTGCCCAACAATCTCATCGGCGAAGCATGTCTCCAGTCAATCCGCAAATATGGCGTCGACACAAACTTCATCGCCCGCCAGGGAGACCGCGTCGGCATTTACTATCTCGAGGCCGGGGCTGTCCAGCGCCCGTCAAAAGTCGTATACGACCGCGCCTACTCCTCAATCTACGAGATCAAGCCCGGCGACATCGACTGGGACGCTGCATTTGACGGCGCCGACTGGTTCCACTGGACCGGCATCACCCCCGCCATCTCAGAGGGTGCCGCAGCTGTCGTCAAGGAAGCCTGCATCGCTGCCAAAGACAAAGGCATCACGATTTCCACTGACCTCAACTACCGCAAAAACCTCTGGAAATGGGGCAAAACCGCTTCCGAGGTCATGCCGGAACTCGTCCAGTACACTGATGTCTCGATCGGCAACGAAGAAGACGCCGACAAGGTCTTCGGCATCGCTGCCCCCGGCGCAGACGTCGAAGGCGGCAAAGTCGACGCCGATTCCTACCTCTACGTAGCCCAGAAACTCATGGAGAAATTTCCCAACATGAGCAAAGTCTGCATCACGCTCCGCTCCAGCATCAGCGCATCACACAACAACTGGAGCGGCGTACTGTACGATGGCGAAAAAATGTATCAGGGCCCGGAATATCAAATCACCGACATCGTCGACCGCGTCGGCGGTGGCGACAGCTTCGCAGGCGGCATGATCTTTGCGATTCTCGACGGCAGAGGCCTGCAGGACTGCATTGATTTTGCTGTTTCCGCGAGCTGCCTCAAGCACACCATCAGTGGCGACGTCAACAACGTCAGTGTATCCGAGGTCGAACACCTCATCAAATCCGGCGGCTCAGGACGTGTCCAGCGGTAGCCATCGCTTAACCGTATCACGAAACGAGGGGGGCCATTCATCGGTCTCCCTCGTTCTTTTCCGCAAACTTTTGCATATTGCGGGAGGCCGTCGTTAATAGCTCGCGGAAATACTGTGTGTCCGCTTAGACTGACTGTGGAGGCCGCTCATGCCAGGCGTTGCCATTGACTCTGCCCTCATATCGCTTATCACCCCCATCGAACTTCCCACCGAAATCTCAAGCGAGTGGCTGGAGCTATACCTGCGCCCCATTGAGCGTTGGTGGCCAGCCGCACGCGACTCGTTTGATGCATGGCCCGGCAGGCCAGACTGCGGCCATTTCTTCGGAGGCAGCTACTGGTACGGGTTTGAAACTGCCCATCCGGCCTACACAGGAGCCGTGCTCTGGCGCGCGCTCACAGATCTCAACATCACATCCGACATAGACACTGACCTCCTTAAATTCCAGCTCATAGCCGCGATCCGTTATCTCGGCTTCACCCACGATTCTGGCCCCGAAGACTGCGTCCGCGCCGAGGGGCCAAATCCACACTGCTCCGGCACCAAATGGGGCGGCGCAAATGATGGCTTCTTCATGGCCAGCCAGACCGCCGGCGGCGTAACCACTATGGGTATGGCCGCATGGCTGCTATGGGACGAGCTCGACGACGAGACACGTCAGCTTGTCATCAATGTCGCACAATGGTATGCCGACAGATGGTGCGACGAAGAGACCAGAGTCGGTACGTACCACAATACCCAGATGGAGGAAAATGGTTGGACTTCCAGCGGCATTGACTTCGCTGTCTGCTTCATGCCCGATCATCCTCACGCGTCACAATGGCGCGAGGGCGCCAATCGCTGGGCCGCTGCCGTCTGCACAACCCCCTACGACTGCGCGCGCAATGCTGAGCCCCTGCAAGGCAAACGCGCTTCCGAATGGTTCATTGGCGCCACCACCCACCCTGATTTCACCACTGAAAACCACGATTTCGTACATCCCAATTACATGGGATCCGGCATTGGCTACGGTGGATGGGTTGCATCGCACCACGCACTCGCAGGCATCGAAATCCCCGAGGTCGCTTTGTTCAACCTCCAGCCACTCTATGACACGCTCAAAAAATGGGCTGAAGATGACGGCCTCGTCACATGTGTTCAGGGGCAGGATTGGTGGTATCTCAACCACTATCACGATGCCCGCATGCACTGCCTGATGAATCTCTTTGCAGCTGACCCGCACGCTGCGTACCTCGAACGCAGGTCCATTCGCCGAGCCATCGAAGTCATGGATAATCTTGAACCCGGCAATCTCTACACCAACAACCCCGAAGAGTGCCGCATCAACGCCTACCAGGACATGGCTCACGACCGTCTGGATGCCGTGCTTATGGAT
>CAYSRY010000155.1:5113-8452 GCA_964433395.1 uncultured Armatimonadia bacterium
GAATACGGTTCAATGCAGGGACACGCGCAGGGGCTGCTGCTCCATTGGAAGCTTGGAGACGGCGCAGAGCCGTGTACACAGGACGACTTCAACGCATGGCTGACCGGCGTTCATGAGTTCCCCTATGGCGGCATTATCATCCGCAAAAGTCCGTCACGCGATTATGCCTGCGACAACGAATCCGCATGCCCCGGCATGTGTGGCCTGCCATGCGGACGTCCCGGCACGACTGCATCATTCTCGTGGCGCAATCGCCCGGATATTTTCGTCCAGCCTGCAGCAGGCACATGGACTATCACGCCCAATCCACACAGTCTCGCCGGCACATTCGCCTGCGATCCCGTTTGGGCGGGCGGAGACGCCGATGGCCGCGTAAGCACTCGCCACTATGACGCTGGCTTTGCGTCGCTCGCCGCCCTCCAGCGTGAAGGCGGACGCCTCAACCAATATGTCGCATTGATTGTCCCTGATGATGACATTGCATTCTTCTTCGATCGCACTTTCGCGGCTGGGGATGTCACTGTCACCGAGCAGCGCTCCGGCCTCGTCGGCGTACGCAATGAACGCTACCCATCATTGGGCCAACTTGCACCTGGCGTTCGCACTTTCTACACTGAAGGTGCCAGCTTTACATCGGAGTCACGTCTGTCGGTAAGCGATGAGTGGTTCCGCACTGACGCCACGGACTGGGCCAATGTCGATAACCAGATTGGCTACATTGCAGTGGGATCCAAGGGGTTCGCCTACCAGGCGCATCACAACTACGCTCGCTACGCCGCAATGGAAGACCTTCTCATGCTCTCCTATAGCGATGAGCCCACTGCTTACTCTGCGGGCGACGCAGTCTCCGATCTGGCTCTCGTCATCTACCCCAATCAAACGGCCGAGGTCACGCGTGCGCAGGTCGGAACGATCGTGCGCAATGCCACGCCTGGAGAGGTCGATGGCATACTCAGCTACGACTATCTCGCTCTGGTAAACACGGCCGATGTATCTCGTCAGGCCATTCTCGATTTCGATGATCCGGACTGGGACATGATCCCTGTCCCCGACGGTTGCACAGTTCGCAGTCAGGGCGGCATCTTCTGCGAGACAGTTGCCGAACCATTCTCTGCATCAGTCCGCCACTGTCAACTCCATATTGAACGATCTGCTGCACACTGGGAAGCCACGGCTGGATGCAACGGCCACCACTTCATCAAACTCGTCGGCGATGAGCCTGCGAAAGTGCTTGTAATTGTCACGCGAGCCCGGATGGAGCTGTCATTCCATCTCAAGCTCGAGCCTGGACGCATCGTTCAGGTATGAGAATGTCATTCAGAACATGGAAAATGGGCCGTGGCAATTGCCACGGCCCATTTCTGTATACCCATGCCCTCAATACACCACATTACCAGCGGTTCAAGCCGATGCCGCCTCCCTGGATCTGTGGCTGATTCGCATATGGCTGATACTTGTAACTCTCCGTCAACTCATCAAGGCGCTCCAGATCCTCCGAACTGATGTTGACATTGAACAGATCATACATGCACTCAAAGTGCTCAGGTCGGCTGCCACCAATAATCGGCGTCGTGATGAAATCCTTCGACAGAACCCATTTGAGCGAAAGCTGATTCATCCCCAGAGCGTATTTTCGCGCTATCTGCCCGATCTCTTCCAGTACATCAAATGTGCCGTCAGTAAGCGTGCTCTGCATTGTTTCCATTTTCGCAGCGCGGCTGTCCTCTGGCAATGCCTCACCGCGTTTATACTTGCCAGTCAATATGCCTCCACATAATGGCCCGTAGGTCATCAGCGCCACATTGAAACGCCTTGCAAAATGCACTGCCTCATTCTCGATTCCCCTGTCCAGCAGATTGTAGCGCACTTGCAGGGAAATCACGGGCTCCCACTCATGGAGAGCAGCAAGCCCCAGGTAATGAGCCACTTGCCATGCGTAGTGATTACATACGCCAAAGTATCTTACTTTGCCCTGGCGTATGAGCTGGTCCATGGTCGCAAGGGTCTCTTCAACAGGCGTCTGCGGGTCTGGATGGTGCAACTGGTACAGGTCAATATAGTCCGTTCCCAGTCGCCGCAGGCTGTCTTCCACTGCCCGCATCATATGAAAGCGAGAGCACCCGCCACCGGATGGCCAGTCATACATTTTCACCCAGCACTTTGTCGCAAGCACGACGCCGTCCCGCTTGCCCTTCAATGCCTTCCCAAGCGCGATCTCACCGTCGCCTTTTCCATATCCATCTGCAGTGTCGAAAAAATTTATGCCACTGTTAAGAGCCTGATGCACGCACGCCGTCGCTTCTGCTTCATCCACGCGCTGGTAAAAATTCATCGCCCCAAGGCAAAGCTTCGAAACCTGCAAACCTGAGTTCCCGAATTGCACATATTCCATGGGCTACCACCCTTCGGTTACCAAAGCGCTTATATACCACACTATTTCAATACATTACGACCTCTCCCCTCCCACTCGCAGGCCTTCTCCAACTATTTGGAGAAACATATCTCTGGCCCTCACAACATTACCGTCCCCGAGGCCCTGAAAATGCGACACTCACTGCACACATTCTGCATCCTGACATTTCTCCTCACCATTGGAGGGAGCATCGCGATGTCTGCACCACATTTCCATGCTGCCACACTCGTTGACATTCATAATCCCGTTCCCGCCGAATGGCTCAAAAAGGCTGGCATTGACATTGTCTATACATCTGCCACATTCGATATGGAACTCAACTCCTACGGCATCTACACCCTCCCAGGCAAAACTCATACTGCATGGGAAGCGATGCAGGCTGCTTATGCTGATGCTGGAATAAAAGTGCTTGTCATGAGCAACTACTACTCTCACCAGCCTGCCGGCACGGAGGCGGTTGACTGTGACGGCCGCAAGATTGACATGGCCTGCCTGTACAATGATGATTTCTACGAATGGATGCGCGCGACGATCATCAAGCAGGCACGTGCATACTCCGCATACAGCATATTTGGCGGCTTTGTATTCGACGATGGCGTCGGCAGCCGCGTCGACTGCTGCTATTGCGGCGCATGCGTCTCGCTTTTCCGCCAGATGTTCGGGCAGGAACCACCAGCATTTGAACCCCACGATGGCACCGGGATAGTCGCCGACGATGACGCACTGCTCAACTGGGATCGTTTCCATCGCGATGGCCTTAACCGCTACTTTGCCGAGCAATCCGCTGCAGTCCGCTCGGTCTCGCCCGATCTTCTCATGCTGACTATCCCCGCGGATTCATACTTCTGCGGCCGCCTCCTCAACGCAAATATCAAGCGCGAAGACCTCGCGCGCAGTGCATCCGCGCTCATCCAGCGGCCTGACCG
>CAYSRY010000156.1:0-5164 GCA_964433395.1 uncultured Armatimonadia bacterium
AAATGGCAAAAGAGAAATTCGTACGCGACAAACCGCATTGCAACGTTGGTACGATCGGTCACGTCGATCATGGGAAGACGACTCTTACCTCAGCGATCACCAAAATCATCGCTGCCTCAGGCGAGGGTCGCGCCGATGCGATGGACTTTGATCAGATTGACAATGCCCCCGAAGAGCGGGAGCGCGGCGTAACGATTGCGACGTGCCACGTGGAGTACGAGACGAAGAATCGGCACTATGCTCACGTCGACTGCCCGGGGCACGCAGACTATATCAAGAACATGATCACAGGTGCCGCCCAGATGGACGGAGCAATTCTGGTTGTTGCTGCGACTGATGGTCCGATGCCTCAGACGCGCGAGCATATTCTTCTTGCCCGTCAGGTTAACGTTCCAGCTATCGTTGTTTTCCTGAACAAGTGCGACGAGATGGAAGATCCCGAGCTTCTCGAACTCGTAGAGTTAGAGGTTCGCGAGATGCTTTCCGAGTACGACTTCCCGGGTGATGAGATCCCTGTTATCAAAGGTTCTGCGTTGCTGGCAATGCAGAAGGGTACCGGCTCACGAGACGATGAGTGGAGTGCACCGATCTGGGAGCTTATGGACGCCGTCGATGCGTACATTCCTCAGCCAGAGCGCGACATTGACCAGCCGTTCCTGATGCCAGTAGAAGACGTGTTCACGATTTCTGGGCGTGGGACGGTTGCTACTGGTCGGGTTGAGCGAGGGATCATCCACACCGGTAATGAAGTCGAGATCGTGGGTATACACGACACGAAGAAGACAGTTGTGACAGGTGTTGAGATGTTCCGCAAGATTTTGGACGAGGGTCAGGCTGGCGACAACGTGGGTCTTCTTCTGCGTGGTATCGCGCGCGACGATGTTGAGCGCGGCCAGGTTGTTGCCGCCCCCGGCAGCATTCATCCTCACACGAAGTTCGAGGCGGAGGTTTATATTCTGAGTCACGATGAGGGCGGTCGGCACACCCCGTTCTTTGACGGCTATCGTCCGCAGTTTTATTTCCGGACCACCGACGTGACAGGTCAGATGAAACTTCCCGAGGGCGTGGATATGATCATGCCTGGCGACAACATCAAACTTGTCGGGGAACTGATTGCTCCGATCGCCATGGAAGAAGGCCTGCGCTTCGCAATCCGCGAGGGCGGACACACTGTCGGCGCCGGCGTCGTAACACAGATCATAGAGTAGGCTGCACGTGTGGAACGGCTGCTAGGCTACGCCTGATGAGTCGGTCCCTTAAGGAGAGCGTCACGAGATGGCAAAGACGAATAGTATCCGCATCAAGCTGAAAGCATTTGACCACGAGATTCTTGATCGCTCGGTGCAGACAATAGTGGAGACTGCCGAACGCAGTGGAGCTCGCATTGCAGGGCCAGTGCCATTGCCAACGGATCGTACAATTCATTGTGTGGTCAAGCCAACTGCTCTGGGGCGTAGTGCGCGCACGGTGGAGCACTTTGAGATGCGGATTCATAAACGGATGATTGATATTTTAGATTCAACCCAACGCACAGTAGATGCTCTGATGAAGCTTGACCTGCCGGGCGGGGTAGATATTGCCATCAAGACTTCGAGTAGCTAAGAGTTGGAGGCCGCAGCGTGGGGCTGCAGGCAGATAGGTGTGACGAAGTATGCCAACAGGTATTATAGGCCGCAAAGTGGGCATGACCCGCATATTTGATGCGAACGGGCGCGTGGTACCCTGTACGGTCATTGAAGCTGGCCCTTGCGTTGTAGTGCAGCGTAGAACCAGTGAGACAGATGGGTATGAAGCCGTTCAGTTGGGGTTTGGTGAACGAAAGCCAAAACATACCAACATGCCATTGGAAGGCCATTTCAGAAGCAAAGATTTGGCTCCAAGAAAGCACCTCAAGGAGTTCCGTATTGATGCAGGTGATGCGTATGGGCAAGGTGATCTGGTTACTGTAGAAATGTTTGTAGTCGGTTCACTTGTGAACGTTACCGGGCAGACCAAAGGCAAAGGTTTTGCTGGGGGCATGAAGCGGCACGGTTTTCATGGAGGGCCTGCCTCCCACGGATCAAAAGTGCACCGCGCGCCGATGTCTGCTGGTGCAACTGATGCCGCGAGGACATTCCCTGGACAGAAAATGCCAGGACGCCTCGGCAATGTGCGCCGGAAGATCAAAAACCTGCAGGTAATCGACGTGGATGCGAATAACAACGTACTTGTTCTCAAAGGCTCGATCCCGGGTGCGCCCGGTTCTATCGTCGAAGTCGAGCTTAGCTGAGATCGGGTTGGAAGGAACGAGAACTATGCCAGAGCTGGCAGTTCGCAATATTGAGGGTCAGGAAGTCGGGCGTGTTGAGCTGAGCGATGCGGCGTTCAGTGTCCCGATGAACAGTGACCTAGTACACCAAGCGGTTGCAGTAGTTGACAGCCGCCGAAAATTCCATTGCGGAAACAGCAAATCGCGTGGTGATGTCGCGGGGTCGCAAGCCAAGATCTGGCGACAGAAGGGACTGGGACGTGCGCGGCATGGTAACCGAAAGGCGCCGACGTTTGTTGGTGGTGGCAAACCACATGGCCCGCAGCCGCGATCGGGGAACAAGCAGATGCCAAAGAAGATGCGACGCCGGGCTTTGTTTTGCGCGCTGTCAGAAGCCAGGCGTCGCGGCCACGTGCACATCGTGGAGACAATAGAACTGGAGAAACCGCGGACTAAGACTATTGTCAGGCTTCTTGATGGTATGGGATTGTCATCACAGCGGGTAATGCTAATGGTGTCGGCAGCTGAGATGGGCAATGCGAATCTTGTAAAAAGCTGCCGGAACGTACCGACGCTTCAGATTCGTCAGGCCCCACACCTGAATGCTCGAGATGTGCTTGTAGTCAGCGATATTGTCTTCACACAAGGTGCCTTAGCAGCGCTGGACGAGCTCAGCGGAGGTGCGGAGTAGAATGCTCAACACTGGAAACGGCGAGATAGAACGATATCGTAAATTGGTTATTGCTCCCGTTGTGACCGAAAA
Source organism: uncultured Armatimonadia bacterium (assembly GCA_964433395.1). Taxonomy (GTDB): domain Bacteria; phylum Armatimonadota; class Zipacnadia; order Zipacnadales; family UBA11051; genus UBA11051. The sequence continues at coordinate 3,012 of CAYSRY010000156.1, forward strand.
AAGCATGCGGGGCTCCGAAGAGGCGAATAAATACACGTTCAAGGTTGCAAAAGATGCAACAAAAATAGATATAAAGCGGGCGATTGAGAAACTGTTCAATGTGCGCGTCATCTCAGTGAATACGATGACCGTGGGCGGTAAAGAGCGGCGACGAAGCTATCGACACCGCGCAGGGAAGACCGCAAGCTGGAAAAAAGCCATCGTTACGCTGGCTGCTGGAAGCAGCATTGACGTTGTATAGTCGAAGCTGAATACCGCTTTCATATGTTTAATGCCAGTCAGTGACGCGTAGCAGGAGATCGAATTATGCCAACAAAAGATCACAGGCCAACATCCGCGGGACGGCGCTTCTATATCAAGCTTGACCGCAGCGATATTGATCGCAAGAAAAAACCTGAAAAAGCACTCACCAGAACACTCAAGAAGCATGCTGGTCGCAATTTCAGTGGCAAAGTTACTGTGCGGCATCAGGGTGGTGGAGCACGTCAGAAAGGCCGTATTATAGACTTCAAGCGCAATAAGGATGGAATTCCGGCACGAGTTGCTGCTATCGAATACGCGCCTGACCGGTCCGCACATATCGCGCTTCTGCATTACGCAGATGGTTCTAAAGCCTACATTCTCGCGCCGTTAGGGCTTCAGAAGGATGCAGCCGTAATTTCGGGCCCCGTCGCGGCTCCTCGCGTCGGTAACAGTCTGCCCATGGAGCTTATCCCGGTAGGTACCGTGGTTCACGCAATCGAACTTACTCCGGGCCGAGGTGCACAATTGGCCCGCAGCGCCGGCTGCTCGGCACAGCTTGTGGCCAAAGAGGGACGTATGGTGACATTGCGTCTTCCTTCTGGCGAGATGCGTATGGTGGCGGGTTTATGCCGAGCGACTGTTGGCCGCGTGGGGAATGTTGACCATCAGAATACGCAGGACGGCAAAGCTGGCCGCATGCGGCACCGGGGTGTACGGCCGACAGTGCGCGGTACTGCGATGAACCCAGTTGATCATCCACATGGTGGTGGCGAGGGTAAAGTCGGTATCGGGATGGCCAGTCCGAAGTCGCCTTGGGGCAAAAAAACGCTTGGCAAGAAGACACGTAAACGGAACAACCCGTCCAATAAGTACATTGTCCGCCGACGGCATGGTAAGTAAGGTTTGGGAGGAAGCCAGTCATGGCTCGTTCTATCAAAAAAGGCCCGTTTGTAGACAGTAAACTCCTGGCTAAAGTCCGGAAGATCAACCAGGAGGGCGGCAAGCGGATGCTGAAGACGTGGTCTCGGCGTTCAACGATCTTCCCTGATATGGTCGGGCACACGATTGCTGTGTACGACGGTCGCAAACACGTACCTGTGTTGATTACCGAGAATATGGTTGGGCATAAGCTTGGCGAGTTCTCGCCGACACGCACTTATCGTGGTATGCGGCCAGGCAAGCGCGAGGCGACGAGTAGGGTACGTTAGTAAAAGTCAGCACCACGATCGCTGCTTTGGCGGTCCGGGGGAGTTATACATATGGAAGCACGAGCGGTAGCGAAATGGGTCCGTGTCGGCCCGAGAAAAGTGCGTCGATACCTTGATCTCGTCAAGGGACGTGCTGTAAATGTCGCTCTAGGCAATTTGTCCACACATGGGAGTACGTCGACTGAGGCACTGTACAAGTGCATCGCGTCCGCGGCGGCGAATGCCGATAATAACCATGGTATGGATCCTGAAGAATTGTACGTGAAGACGGTTTGCGTGGACGAGGGATTCCGGATGCCGAGAATTCGACCGCGTGCTCGTGGTCGTGCAGATCGGTACTATAAACCCACGTGCCATATTACGGTTGTTGTTAGTGATGAAATCGAAGAGTAGAGGCGAAATCTCGATACACGTGGCAGTGGTCGTTGCGTATTGGGCGCCTCGAGCGGGAGTGAACCCGTAATGGGACAGAAAGTCCATCCCTATGGCTTCAGGTTAGGCGTAATCCGTGACACAAAAAGTCGCTGGTTCGCCGAGGGGAAAGAGTATCGCGATCATCTGATCGAGGACATGAAGATGCGACGGTTCGTGATGGACAAACTCCGCGAGGCATCCGTGTCCGACATGATAATTGAGCGTGCTGCAGGACAGGTGACGGTGACGATTCGGACCGCGAAGCCCGGAATAGTGATTGGGCGTTCG
>CAYSRY010000156.1:5174-8388 GCA_964433395.1 uncultured Armatimonadia bacterium
ACACCCGATCCTGATACTAACGCGCAGTTGGTTGCCGAAGGGATTGCACGGCAGATTGAGCGCCGCGTATCATATCGTCGGGCAATGCGGCAGGCAGTGGACCGGGCAATGCGTATGGGTGCGCTTGGAATCCGCACAATGGTGTCAGGCAGGTTAAACGGTGCTGAGATTGCTCGGACCGAGTCAACGACACCTGAAGGCCGTGTACCTTTGCAGACTCTGCGGGCTGATGTTGAGTATGGTTTCGGCGAAGCGCGCACCGCTTATGGCAACATCGGCTGCAAGGTATGGATATATAAAGGTGAGATTTTGCCGCCTCCGAAGCGCAGGCCGCAAGCCGCTGATGTAGCTTCGGAAGATGAAAACGAAGGGCATCCTGAGGCTGAAGGTACCGACGGTATTGATGCACTCGCCGAGGGCCTATCGAATAGTGCGCAGGTACAGACAGAAGAAGCTGGTGAGGAGTCGAGAAATGCTGATTCCTAAGAGGCAAAAACATCGCAAGCATCACCGCGGGCGAATGCGTGGCAAAGCAACTCGCGGTTGCAAGCTTGATCAGGGCGAATTTGGTCTTCAAGCCATTGAGTGCGGGGCCTTGGATGGCCGCCAAATCGAAGCCGCCCGTGTGGCGATGACACGTTATGCTCGCCGTGGGGGCAAAGTATGGATCCGCATCTTCCCCGACAAGCCCGTTACAGAGACGGCCGCTGAGACTCGTATGGGCAAGGGTAAGGGCGCCCCAGCCTATTGGGTTGCCGTTATCAAGCCAGGGCGAATGCTTTTCGAGATGGCTGGCGTTCCGCACGAGGTTGCTGTGGAAGCCATGCGCTTGGCAGCGCACAAGCTGCCTATGGCAACGAAATTTGTGACCCGGGAGGATAGGGGTTATGCCTGATAGCGCCAAGAGTACTAGAGATTTTTTGGACCAGTTGCGTACCGCCACTGACGCTGAACTTGAGGAGCGTGTGGCTCATATACATGAGAGTCTATTTAATCTTCGTTTTCGGTTAGCGTCCGGGCAGATTGAGGATCCAAAGCGTGTGCGCAAGTACCGGAAGGCCATTGCCCGGATCAAAACAATTCAGCGTGAGCGAGAGTTGTTCGAATAGCTCCATAGAGGGTTCATAACTGGTATGCTGCAGCTCGAGGTGCGGGGCTGCACAGTACGTAGGCAATTCGGAAATATCGAACCTGCGGGAAGGGCCACTGAGATGAGCGAAAACGTGGTGAAGCGCGCGAAGACGCTGGAAGGCGTCGTTGTAAGCGCTAAGATGGATAAGTCGGTTGTGGTCGAGGTGAAGCGGCTTACTCGGCACCCTAGATATGATAGGGTCATTCGCCGCACAACGCGATACCATGCGCATGATGAGAGCAATAATTGTCGAGAGGGCGACCAGGTAAAGATTGTTGAGTGTCGGCCCCTGAGCAAGATGAAATCGTGGCGTGTGGTTGAGGTCCTTGTTCGAGCTGAGTAAGCAAACCGACTGTGTTGCGTGCAGTGCGTTGAACGACGCATGGCACGGTCTGCTGGAGGAGATGCAATGAGCACGGGCACTTCCGAAATTCGCAATTTGGTTGCGATTGGCCACCGCGGCTGTGGTAAAACTAGTTTGCTTGAAGCTTTTCTTTATGCTGCGGGTGCCACCACTCGTCAAGGTTCGGTTGACGCTGGAAATTCTATATTGGACTTTGAACCTGAAGAGCGAGCCAGAAAGCTTACCATCAGCCCCGCCTTGTGCACGTATACGCAGCAGAAGACCAAAGTTAACCTTATTGATACCCCTGGTTTTGCCGAGTTTTTCGGTGAGGTTATGCACTGTCTATGGGTAGCGGACACGGCAATGGTAGTCGTTGATGCAGCCTCTGGTGTTGAGGTGCACACTCATAAGGTCTATGAGAGCGCAAAGCACGTTGGCCTGCCGATAATGGTCGTTGTCAACAAGATGCGCGGCGAGCATGCTGAATATGCAGATGCTATTATGAGTGTATCCGGTATGGTGACTGGAGCCGAGGTCGTGCCGGTTCAGGTGCCGATCGGTCGCAATGGTGGATTTGAGGGCGTTGTTGATCTGATCAGCAAGAGAGCCTTTACCGGAGCTGGCAGGGATGGCCATTGGGGGGACATTCCTGGCGACATAGCGGATGAGGTTGAAGAGGCGTATGAGGCCCTGATTGATGCAGTAGCGGCGAACGATGAGGGTTTGATGGAGAAGTATTTCGAAAATGGAACTCTATCTTCTACCGACTTATCGTGTGGTCTCGCAAAAGGTGTGATATCTGGGGAGATCGTACCCCTGCTGTTCACAGACGCAGTAGCAGGCGTTGGTATCGGTGCAGCTCTGGATTTTATTGCCAATGTGTGTCCCGCCCCTAACGCGCGCCCCGCATGGGTTGGTCATCAGGCTGCAGATGCAAATATAGAGGTATTGACCGAGTGCAATGAAACCGCACCTTTTTCAGCTGTAGTTTTCAAAACGATGAGTGATCCATATGTTGGTCGCATCAGCTTACTCCGCATAGTTTCCGGTAAAGCCGTCGCTGATGGTATAGTTACTCATAGCAAATCGGGGAATCGGGAGCGGCTAAGCGGACTGGCTACAGTTATGGGTGCTGAATTCACAGGCGTCAACGAGCTATTCGCCGGCGACCTCGGATGCGTCACAAAACTTGAGAATGCCCTTACAGGGGACACCCTGTCTGAAGGGAAAACAGGTATTATACACGCAGCTCCAGAGTTGCCGAAGACAATGCATTCCGCAGCTGTTGTCGCAGCATCTCATGCTGACGAGGACAAACTTGCTCAGGGGTTGTCGCGGCTGAGCGAGGAGGACATTGGTTTCACGTTTGGGCGAGAGGCACGTACTGGTGAAATGCTGATGCATGGCATGGGGGCTCTCCATCTGGATGTCATAGTTGAGAAATTGGGGCGCAAGTTTGAGACTGTTGTCACGTTAAATGAGCCGAAGATACCATATCGAGAGACGGTACAGGGTTCTGTGCGGGTTCAGGGACGCCATAAGAAGCAGTCGGGCGGACACGGCCAGTTCGGCGACGTGTGGATCGAGTTTGAGCCGGGTGACACCGAGGAGATGACTTTTGAAGAGAAGGTGTTCGGCGGTTCGGTACCGCGCAACTTCTTCCCCGCCGTCGAAAAAGGACTGCGTGAGGCTGTCAACAAGGGTGTGCTGGCGGGCTATCCCGTCGTCAACCTCAA
>CAYSRY010000157.1:0-2394 GCA_964433395.1 uncultured Armatimonadia bacterium
CCAGCACGCTGAGCAGCAGCGGCCCGCACAGCTGGCTGAGGGCGAAGCCGGTGCCGTACAACGCCACCAGGCGGCCGCGCCAGGCCTCGCTGGCCAGCTGGTTGATCCAGCTCTCGCCGAGCACGAACACCACGGTCAGCGAGACGCCGAGCAGCAGGCGCAGCAGCAGCCACAGGCCGTAGTCCTGCCACAGCGCCAGGGCGGCAACCGACAGCGCGCTGAGCAGCAGGCTCAGCTGCAGGCTGCGCGGCGTGCCGCACAGGCCCGCCAGCCAACCGGTCAACCGCGCGCCGAGCAGCACGCCGATGGCCGGCATGGCCGCCATCACGCCGATGGCGAACGGACCGTAACCCCAGCCGTCCAGGCGCAGCGATACCAGCGGCAAACTGAGCCCCAGGGCCAGGCCGACAACCCGAATGGCGATTTCACATGCCGCCTGAGCCCTTATGCCGACGAACTCATGATCCCCCAGATGCTTGAGATCATCGACGAGTACGACATCGACGGTTTCTGGGTTGATGGCGACAACTGGGCTGTTTTCGATTGCTATTGCCCGCGCTGCCGCGAGGAGTTCAGGCGCCGCACTGGCATTGCTCAGCCCCCTGCCGATTCATCCGACCCCAACTGGCTGCTTTGGCGTGCATTTCAGCGCGACGTATTCGTCGAATACGTCCGCAAATACGCCGACGCCGTACACGCTCGCAAGCCTGACTGCGCGGTGTGCAGCAACTGGGCGTACTCCGTCCGCATGCCGGGGGCCGTCGAGCTCCCCCTCGATTACCTTTCTGGCGATTTCACGCCGTCATTCGGTGCTGAACGTGCCGAAATGGAGGGGCGCTACATCTCCAGCCATCGCATGCCGTGGAATCTCATGGCATGGACTTTTTGCCGTACCGACGAAGCCTCGCCATGGCAGATGAAAACAGTGCCCCATCTCTGCCAGGAGGCTGCCGAAGTCATGTCATGCGGCGGCGCTGTCTTCCTCTACAACCAGCCGCAGCGATCCGGCTGGCTCACTGGCTGGCATCAGGATATTTTCGCTGAAGTCGCACAGTTTTGCCGCGATCGCCGGGCATACTCCGAACACACCGCATCTCTGCCCGAGGCAGCCGTACTCCTCGACGACTACCATGTCTGGCAGAAGAACACCGCCCCATTCTGCATTGGTACGAGCATCCATTCCGCCGAAGGCGCACTTCACGCGCTTGTCGAAAATCAGTGGCACACTGATGTCGTCGGCGAATCGCATCTGCTCGCTTCCATCGACGATTTCCAGCTTGTCGTGGTCCCCGAACAGACTTCTCTGTCCGCCGAAATGCTCGCCGCCCTCGAAGTATACGTCTGCTCCGGCGGCAGTCTCCTCATTACCGGTGCCGTTGTCGCCGACGCATATGCCGAACTCGCCGGCGTCGAAGCCGACGGCGAAGCACGCGACGAGGTATGGCATCTGTCCACTGATGGCGAAGTCGCGACCATGCAGGGACCATGGCAACCTGTCCGGGCCCGCAATGCCGAAATCTACGCGCCGATAATGTCCGACCAGCAGCCGGACAAAGATGAAACCTCTTACCCCGCCGTCACTGTTCGTCATCTGGGCGCGGGACAAGTCATTGCCATTCATGGCGACATCATGAATGCCTACTACAACACGCACCATCCGCGGATTCGCCGGTTCATCAGCCGTTTGCTCGAAGATTGCGCGGTTCCGAGGCGGGTAATTGCCGATGCGTCGCCGAATATAGAAATAACGTTGCGGCGCCGCGACAATTTCGTCGCTGTTCATCTTGTCAACCGGGCTACGAATCCGCCGCTCTCACCACGGGCTCATATCATCGAGCAGGTGCCTGCCGAAGGTCCTGTCTCCCTGCGCTTCAGATGCGATGCGCAGCCTGTTGGTGTCACCTTGCAGCCCGGGGGACGCGACGTGGCGTGGCGTTACGAGAATGGTTGGGTCGCTGCTACGGTTCCTCAGGTCGCCATCCATGAAATTTTGGTGATTTCTTTTTGAGGTGATTGAACAGCTTTTCCGTGTCGTGCGTCGGTGGGGTGTGCCACACGCGATAAAATATTCACGGGAGGCGCGAGCATGTTTCTTCAGCCTGTCAAGTCACCAGGCATCGCCCATATCTCCTACATATTCGGAGACAATGGCAAAGCTGCTGTCGTCGATCCGCGGCGCGACTGCGAAATTTATTTTCAGATTGCGCGCGACAATGGCTGCCGCATCACCCATATTTTCGAGACGCACCGCAACGAAGACTACGTCATCGGCTCCGTCGAGCTTGCCGCAATGACTGGAGCCACCATCTGCCACGGTGGCGAGCTCCCATTCACCTATGGTGAGCCTGTCTCCAATGGTGATTCATTCAGCTTTGGCGGTCTCAGAGCTGGGGT
>CAYSRY010000157.1:2423-8360 GCA_964433395.1 uncultured Armatimonadia bacterium
ATGGAAAGCATTTCCATTGCCCTCACTGATACAGCTTCCGGCCCGAGTGCTGTTGCCGTTTTTACTGGCGACGCGCTCTTCATAGGCGACGTTGGCCGCACCGATTTCTTCCCGGGGCGCGAAGAGGAGGTTGCAGGCATGCTCTACGATTCCATCTTCGGCCAGATTTTGCCTCTTGGCGACCACGTCATCCTCTATCCGGCGCATGGTGCCGGCTCTGTCTGTGGCGGCAATCTCTCATCTCGCGAATTCTCCACCCTCGGCTACGAACGTCTCCATAATCCCGTTCTTCAGTTCGTCGATCGCGACGAATTCATCGCCTTCAAATCCGCCGAACGCCACCATCGCGCCCCGTATTTCAAACGCATGGAGGTTTACAACCTCAGCGGCCCGCCGCCCATGACTACTATTTCCCGCCCAGGCCCTCTCAGCGCCTATGAGTTTGCTGGTGAAATGGATGCCGGCATGGTCGTTCTTGATGTCCGCAGCCCTGAGGCGTTCGGTGGCGCCCATATCCCCGGCAGCCTCAACATCGGTCTCGACATGGTGCCGGTGTACGCAGGCTGGTTCATCCCACCTGATTCCCGCATTGGCATTGTTGTCGAGCATGCCGCACAGGTTAACGAAGCGGTGACTCACCTTGCGCGAATTGGCTTCAACACCGTCATCGCATACCTTGATGAGGGGATGCATGAATGGGAGACCGGCGGTCGCGAGTTTGAGGGTATCCCGCTCATCTACATTGATGAGATCAAGCGCCGCCTTGACGCAAAAGAGGATTTCACGCTCCTTGATGTACGCCCTGAGCGCGGCTTTGAGCACGGCCATCTGCAGGGTGCAGTCAATATCTACCTTGGCAAATTACCCGAACTCCTCGCCAACATCCCGCCTGCACGCCCGATTACCACGTTCTGCGGCAGTGGGCATCGCGCCATCACTGCCGCTTCCATATTGCGCAGACACGGATTTACTCAGGTTGAGTGCTGTCTCGGCTCGATGGCTGCATGTCGTGCGACATTATGCCCGCTCGTTTTTGATTAGCATTGGAGAAGCGCTGTCATCATGGAAAAATACGGCCCATTCCTGTTTCTTCTGACATGCCTCTGCAGTGTCGTGCTGCTGGGGATTTTCACGCCGGCCACGTGGTCGCCATACGTCGCTGGCATTGGTATTGGCGTGCTCAGCTGGCTGACGTTCCTCATCTCCGACAAGCCGCTCGGCACTTCATCGACGCCCGTTCGTTTTGCCGGTTTCATCCAGCGCCTTTTCAATCGAAAAAGCGTTGACACCAACGAATACTACCAGCAGGAGGGCGTCAAAATCGAGTGGCAGATGCTGCTCGTCGCTGGCATCCTCATTGGCGGCTTTATTTCCGCATTCACGTCTGGAACATTCCAGTTCCGCTGGCTTCCTGAAATGTGGAAGAACGCGTTCGGCGCGAATATCCCTGCCCGTCTCGCTGTCGCCCTTCTGGGCGGCGTTCTCATGGCGTTCGGAGCGCGCTGGGCTGGCGGATGCACCAGTGGCCACGGCATCTCCCAGACACTCCAGATGTCACTCGCCGGCTGGATCGCCTCCATTTGCTTCTTTGCCGCTGGCATAGCCGCTGCCATGGCCCTCTACGCATTTGCCGGGGGTGGGGCACAGTGAAAACTCCACACAGCCCATCCTCCGAACTCATGCTCGGCCTCGGATTCGGCCTTCTCTTCGGCTTTCTGCTCCAGAGATCTGGCGTCTCCAACTATGACGTATTGCTCAACACGCTTCTTCTGCGCGATCTCACTGTCGTCAAAGTCATGCTTTCAGCCGTTGCCACCGGTGCGCTTGGCATTCATCTGCTCAATCGCACTGGCCATGTCTCTCTCCATATCAGGCCTGCGGCTCTCGGCTCTAACGTCATTGGCGGTCTGATTTTCGGCGTCGGCATGGCGCTCCTTGGCTACTGCCCCGGTACCATTGTTGCGGCCGTCGGCGAAGGTCGTCTCGATGCGCTTCTCGGCGGCGTGGTTGGCATGATCATCGGCTCGGCATTGTTCGCCGCTGTGTATTCTCGCGTCAAACCTGTGCTGCAGAAAGGGGCCATTGCCCCGACTACTCTATATGAGGCTTTGCGCGTCAATGTGTGGCTCGTTGTCATTCCTGTGTGTGCGATCATCATCTGCCTGCTTTTCTGGTTCGAAAATCTCGGCCTTTAGACTGTCCGCCAACATGATGAGAGGTGCAAAGATGAATGTGACAGTTCTGTTCTACAGTATGCATGGGCACACATGGCGTCTCGCCGAAGCTGAGGCCGCAGGAGCTGCCGAGGTCGCTGGTGCCGAGGTGAAACTGCTGCAGGTCCCGGAAACACTCACTCCCGAAATCGTCGAAAAAGCCGGGGGGACCGAGACCCGCAAGCGGTTCGCGCACATCCCTGTTGCTACACTGGCGGATCTCGCTGATGTCGATGCCCTCATCATCGGTACTCCAACCCGTTTTGGCAACATGTGCGGCCAGATGCGGGCGTTCTTCGACGGCACTGGTGCGCTCTGGATGGAGGGGGCACTTGCCGGCAAAGTCGGCTCCGTCTTCACCTCCACTGCCTCACAGCATGGGGGACAGGAGACCACTGTCATAAGCTCCATTTTTACCCTCATGCACCATGGTATGATCATAGTTGGGGTGCCATTTACCGAACCGGGGCTCCTCAATATGGCCGAAATTTCTGGCGGCACTCCCTATGGCGCCACTACAATCTGCGACCATGATGGCAGCCGCATGCCGTCCGAAAATGAGCTCACAATCGCCCGTTCCCAGGGGAGACGCGTTGCACAGATCGCCTCAAAGCTGTTTGGGTAATACTGATCGTTCAGAATAGACCTCTGCATTTCAGAGGGCATACGCGCAAAGGTGGTGTTCAGAGATGAGTACATTCGGAGACCTGATTGCTCAGCCGGAAAAAGAGGGGAAAGAAAAACACGTGCCGCAGATTAAGGCTCCTGCAGCGGTTAAGGCGGGAGAGCCGTTCCACGTGACGGTTGTAGTCGGCGAAGAGGTGCCTCACCCCAACACGTTGGAGCACCACATCAAGTGGATCCAGCTCTATGCCAAGGTTGCTGGCGCCAAGCCTGTCATGCACATTGGCTCGTTCGAGTTGGCACCAACGCTTGCCGCTCCCACGGTCACTGTCCCGGTCATGTTGCAGGAGAGCGCGCAGCTCATCGCGCTTGAATACTGCAATGTGCACGGTGTGTGGGAGAATTCTATCGACATTAGTGTCGAATAGTACAAGGTGCATCGATGTTCGTATCGGCACGCCCGCCACTCGGGCGGGCGTGCCCACACACTGCCATATCTGTATCCGTGATTGCGAGGTGAACGTTACGTGATGGAATGGTTTATTGGGCTCCATCCGGTTCTACAGGCCCTTCTCGCAACGCTTTTTACATGGGCTGTCACGGCCGCCGGCGCCGCCACTGCTCTGTTCGGAAAACGCATTGATCGCAAAATCCTTGATGGTATCCTCGGATTTGCATGTGGCGTCATGATTGCCGCCAGTTTCTGGTCGCTGCTTGCGCCAGCAATTGAGATGGCCAAAGATGGACCGCTTCCATCATGGATCCCCGCTGCTGTTGGTTTTCTTGCAGGCGGAGCGTTTCTCTGGCTGATCGATAAAATCCTGCCGCACATGCACCCTGGTATTGGCTCTGACCACAAAGAGGGCATCAAAACTGCGTGGCAGCGCACAACTCTTCTTGTACTTGCCATCACGCTTCATAATATCCCCGAGGGACTCGCGGTAGGTGTCGCATTTGGGGCTGCTGCTGCTGGGCTTCCTTCGGCCACGGTCGCCACAGCCATTGCGCTTGCTATCGGCATTGGGCTCCAGAATTTCCCGGAGGGAATGGCTGTTTCCATGCCATTGCGGCGCGAGGGACTGTCCCGCTTTAAAGCATTCATGTATGGCCAGGCATCCGGTCTTGTCGAGCCTGCTGCAGGAGTGATTGGCGCGGCCGTAGTGCTCGTCGCCTTACCAATTCTCCCATATGCTTTAGCATTCGCGGCCGGCGCAATGATATACGTTGTGGCCGAGGAGCTCATTCCCGAGGCGCAGCGGGGGGGACAAAGCGATTTGCCAACTATTGGCGTCATGGTCGGCTTTGCTATCATGATGATTCTTGACGTTGCCCTCGGCTGACGCTCACATCAACGTATGTGTTGACGCGCCATCGACTCCAAGGGTGGCGCCGGATATGCCTGAGGCTTGCTCCGAGCACAGAAACGCGACTGCGCTGCCAAGCTCTCGCGGTTCGAGGAGTCTGCCCATTGGCATACTTGAGGCCATCTCGGCTATCACAGTCTCTACATCCACCCCGCGGGCATCTGCCCTGCCTTGCAGGAGTGCCCGGCTCCGGTCTGTCATGAAATATCCCGGTGCGACTGCATTCACCAGCACGTTGTCTGCGGCTACCTCCTGCGCGAGGGTCTTGCTCATGCTGAGCAGGCCTGTCCTGAATATACCTGATAGCAGCAGCTCAGCTGTCGGTTCCCGCACGACCAGTGACGTGATATGCACAATGCGGCCCCATTTGCGTTCACGCATGCCCGGCACGACAAGTTTCATAATTCGCAGGGGATACAGCAACAGCCGCTCATAGGCAGCTGTGAAATCATCTTCATCATGGGCAAAAAAGCCGCCGGGAGCTGGGCCGCTCGTATTCGTAACCACTATATCTGGTGGGCCGAAGACCTCTTCAGTCTCTGCAACCAGCCGTTTGATGTCTGCAGCGATTGTCAGATCTGCTTGCACCGAATGCACTTCTGAGCCCGTATAGGCTCGTATCTCATCGGCTGTCTTCCTGAGGTCTTCTACGCCTCGTGCACAGATGACGAGCCGGGCACCCTCCGCAGCAAGTGCCTCCGCACACGCTCGCCCCAGCCCTTTGCTCGATGCTCCGACGATAGCCACCCGTCCTGTGATGCCCAGATCCATGCGTATACCTCCGGCACTACATTTTGCTGGCTCGCAGATTGTCTCCAGCGGCATCGCGGTCAATCCACCAGTGCAGTTGCCCGCTCGTGGGGCGCACCATTCCCGCGGGACACAGTGCGCGCTCACTCGTGCTCTCAAGCGCATCGAGCAGCGGCTCATGCTTTGACGCGCCACTTGCCAGAAAATGCACTTCTCTCGCTGCATTGATCACAGTATAGCTGAGTGTCAGGCGCTGCTGCGGATCAAACGGTGCCTCCGTCGCGGCAACCAGACGCCCCTGCAGCGCACTTGCGGGCGTATCTGGAAATATCGACGCGGTGTGTCCATCGTCGCCTATTCCCAGCAGCACGAAATCAAATGCCACATCATCATCGTCAAAATACTCCCGTATCTCCGCCTCATACGCTCGCGCCGCATCCCATGGGTTCACATACTCCGTCGGCATGGGAAAGATATGTTCCGCCCGTGCCCCGACATGCTCCAGCAATGCCTCGCGCGCCATTCGATAATTGCTATCCTCATCGTCCGCATCGACATATCGCTCATCGCCCCAGAAAAAATCCACTGCCCCCCAGGGTACACTCTGCGCATAGTCGCTCGCCAGCACCTCATACAGCGTCCGCGGTGTATTTCCCCCCGACAGCACAAACGAAAACCGCCCGCGGGCTGCCACTGCGGCATTTGCAGCGTCGGCTATACGGGCGGCCAGAGCATGGCACACGTTCAGTTTGTCCTCAAACACGTGAACATGCGCGATTATTTCGTCAGCCATTCCAAACCTTTCGGCCGCAATATCCTGTTCGCCGCTTCCGGGCCCCAGGTCCCTGCCGCGTATGGGTGGACGATCCGTTCCTGCCCCTGAAGTGGCGTATAAAGCCGCCAGGCCTGCTCCGCTTCATCGGCGCGTACAAACAGCGTCGCGTCCCCGCGCACGACATCCAGAAGCAAATTCTCATACGCGTCCT
>CAYSRY010000158.1:0-8294 GCA_964433395.1 uncultured Armatimonadia bacterium
CTTGCATGGGATGTGAGCAAACGCTTTGGTGATACATTTGTCGCCAACGAGCATATCCTGCTGGCGATTATCGAAGATGGCCAGACTGAAGCAGCGCGCCTCCTCAAAGGTGAGGGGTTGACTGCGGAAGCGGTATTGATGGCGCTGCAGAGCATTCGCGGTTCGCATCAGGTCACCGACGAAAGCGCCGAAGAAGGCTATCAGGCTCTCGAGCGATTCTCGCGAGACCTGACTGAACTTGCGCGCGAGGGCAAACTTGATCCAGTCATCGGGCGCGATGAGGAAATCCGGCGCGTTATTCAGGTTCTGTCGCGGCGGACGAAGAATAACCCGGTTCTCATTGGAGAGCCTGGCGTCGGCAAGACCGCAGTGGTCGAAGGGCTGGCGCAGCAAATTGTCAACGAAGAGGTGCCGGAGATGCTTTTCGGCAAACGTTTGCTGCAACTGGACCTTTCAGGCATGGTCGCGGGCAGCAAATACCGCGGCGAATTCGAAGAGCGACTGAAAGCCGTCATGGATGAGATTATCAAATCAGAGGGCGAGATTATCATCTTCATTGACGAGCTGCATACGGTCATTGGAGCTGGTGCCGCCGAAGGCGCGATGGACGCGTCGAACATGCTCAAGCCAGCTCTCGCGCGCGGTGAAATGCAGACGATCGGCGCGACAACGCTTGATGAATATCGCAAGCATATTGAGAAAGACGCGGCGCTCGAGAGGCGTTTCCAGCCGATTGTGGTTGAGGAACCGTCAGTCGAGGATACTATCAAAATTCTGCAAGGTCTGCGCGGAGATTATGAAGAGCACCACGGTGTTAAAATCTCGGACGAAGCGCTGAAAGCGGCGGCGGAGCTCTCGGATCGCTATATACAGGACCGATTTCTGCCTGATAAGGCAATCGATCTGGTCGACGAGGCCGCCAGCAAATTGCGCATCGACACATATGACATGCCGCCGCGCCCTGAGAGCATCCGCAAACAGATTCACGAGCTTGAGGAGCAAGGCTCGAAAGCCGCCATTGACGGTGATTATGCGAAAGCCAATACCATCAAAGCGCAGATTGACGAGCTTCAGGCTAAATTGCCCGCTGCAGAACGAAAATGGGCTGACCAGACGGAGATTGATGATGTGGTCGATGGCGAAGACATCGCGCAGATCGTCGCCGACTGGACCGGCATTCCAGTGCTGAAAATGTTCGAGGAAGAGGCGGACAAGCTCCTTCATATGGAAGCGCGGCTGCATGAGCGCGTCAAGGGGCAGGATGAAGCCGTTGTCGCAGTCTCAGAGGCCATTCGCCGGGCGCGCGCTGGCCTCAAGGATCCGAACAGGCCGATTGGCTCATTTCTGTTCCTCGGCCCCACTGGTGTGGGCAAAACCGAGCTGGCAAAGGCTCTCGCACAGTTCCTCTTTGATGATGAAGAGGCCATGGTGCGCATCGACATGAGCGAGTACATGGAGAAATTCTCCGTCTCGCGATTGATTGGCGCGCCCCCAGGCTATGTCGGCTATGAAGAGGGCGGGCAGCTCACAGAAGCCGTGCGACGCCGGCCCTATCGCGTAGTGCTTTTGGATGAAATCGAGAAAGCGCATCCGGATGTCTTCAACATTCTGTTGCAGATATTCGAGGACGGGCGCCTGACCGACAACACCGGTCGCACGGTGGACTTCAAAAACACCGTGATCATCATGACCTCAAACGTCGGCAGCCAGTTCATAATGGCCCCGCAACCAGACTGGGACAGCGCACAACGCGAGGAACACTATGAGAAAATGCGCGAAGAAGTCATGGAGCATCTACGGGCCCAATTCCGGCCCGAATTTCTCAACAGAATCGATGAAATAACGGTCTTCCATGCCCTGACGCAGAATGAGATATTAGAAATTGTCGATCTGATGCTTGAGCGCTTGCAAAAAGCATTGCGAGAGCGTAAGATAGATTTTCGGATAACCAGTGAAGCTAAGACAATCCTGGCTGCACAAGGGTATGATCCCGCATACGGAGCACGCCCCCTGCGCCGGCTTATACAGAAGACCGTGGAGAACCCCGCCGCAAGCGCAATTTTGCGCGGGGACTTTGCCGAAGGCGACACAATAGTAGTGGACGCCGAAGACGGGGCAATAACTCTGACGAGCGACTAAGAAGCACCGGGGTCTCCTGGCATCACCAGCGAGACCCCGCTTGCACATATTGAGCAAAGAATCCCAGATACAGAGAGTAGGATTGCACATGTGTGGAATAGTTGGTTACGTAGGAACCCGGCAGGCTCCCGAAATCTGCCTCGGAGGTCTGCGCCGCATGGAGTATCGCGGCTATGATTCCGCTGGCATCGCAGTTGTCGGCGACGGCACACTCGAAGTCCGCAAAGTCATCGGTAAGCTGTCCAACATGGAGGCAGAGCTCGCAGCCAATCCGCTGACGGGCACAGTCGGCATCGGCCACACCCGCTGGGCCACCCACGGAGAGCCATCTGTCGAGAATTCCCACCCTCACTTGTCCACCAACGGCCGTATTGCCGTGGTGCACAACGGCATCATCGAAAATTATCAGGAGCTGCGCGCACAGCTCACAGCTGAAGGCTACGTGTTCAAGTCTCAGACTGACACGGAAGTCATGGCTCATCTCGTCCAGAAGTATTTCGACGGCGACCTGCGCAACGCAGTCATCAAAGCCGTCAACGACCTCGAAGGCGCATTCGCATTCGGCATCATCAGCGCTGACGCTCCCGGCCAGCTTGTAGCGGTCCGCCGCTTCAGCCCGCTGGTCATCGGCATTGGCGAGGGCGAAGCCTACATCGCCTCTGACATGGGCGCCATCCGACAGGAGACCGATAAGGTCTACGTCATCAACGATAACGAAGTCGCGCTCCTGACCCCCGAGGGCATCGAGCTCACCGACCTCGAACTCAACCCGATTGAGCGCGAAGTATTCGTTATTCCGTGGCCAGCCGACGCAGCCCAGAAGGGCGGCCACAAATACTTCATGCACAAAGAGATTCACGAGCAGCCAGACGCCATCCGCGCATGCATGGCGGGTCGTCTGACCTCCGCTGACGCACCGGTCAAATTCGATGACCTCGGCATCAGCGCCGACGAAATCAAAAACCTCAAGCGCGTCGTCTTCACCGCCTGTGGTACCGCGTATCACGCCGGCATGGTCGGCCGATTCATGATGGAAAAGCTCGCCAAAGTCCCGGCAGATGCCGATCTGGCTGCCGAGCTTCACGCCCGCGACCCACAGGTCCTCGAGAACACACTCTGCGTCATCATCAGCCAGTCCGGTGAAACCGCAGACACCCTCGTAGCCCTGCGCGACATGAAGGCCAAAGGCGCCAAAATTCTCTCCATCCTGAACGTAGTCGACAGCTCCATCGCTCGCGAAAGCGATGGCGTCATCTACATCCAGGCTGGCCCGGAAATCGGCGTCGCCTCCACAAAAGCATACACGCTCCAGTGCTTCACGATGATGATGCTGGCAATGTACTTCGCCGAGATTCGCGGCGCTGGCGATCCAGCTACGCTCAAAGAGATCAAAGCTGACATGCTCCGCTGCCCGGAACTCCTCACCGAGGTTCTCAGCCGCGAAGATGCCATCATTCCCATCGCCAAGAAATTCTACGAGAAGAACGACGCTCTCTACCTGGGCCGCGGCGTCAACGTCCCGTCCGCCATGGAGGGCGCACTCAAGCTCAAGGAGATCAGCTACATCCACGCCGAGGGCTACAGCGCCGGTGAAATGAAGCACGGCCCAATCGCTCTGGTAGACCCATCCCTCTTCGCGCTCTGCATTGCCGTTGAGGGCGAAGTCTACGAAAAAATGGTCGGCAACATCATGGAAGTCAAGGCCCGCTCCGGCTGGGTCATCGTTGTGACGACCGATGGCGACGAGCAGCTCGCACAGACCGGCGTCGACCCAGACGCTGGCGCCGATGACGTTTCCGGCCAGCCGAACGACATGATCTATGTCCCGGCAACCCATGAGCTCGTTTCGGTCATCACCGTGGCAGTGCCGCTGCAGTTGCTGGCCTACCACATTTCCGACATGCGCGAACTCGATGTTGACCAGCCACGCAACCTGGCAAAAACGGTTACGGTTGAGTAACCACCGCTGACCATATGTACGCTACGAAAGCCGCACGGCCAATGGCCGTGCGGCTTTGTCTTACCAGTCCTCCGCACGAAGGACATCTGGCAGGTGTGGAGAAATTATCGGGCACCCGAAGACCATTGGGTCGTCAGATTACAAGGACATGCGGAAAGGATCGTCAGATGGAACCCGTTAGACTTGGCGTTATCGGATGCGGTGTCATCGGCCCGACGCACATGAAGCCGGCCATGGAATCGCCGGACATTGAACTTGTCGCAGTCGCCGACCTCATCGAAGAACGCGCAAACACCGCAGCCGAAAAATTCGGCGCAAAGAAGATATACATTGAGGGCAGCGATCTCATAGCCGACCCCGAAATCGAAGCGGTCGTACTCGCCATGCCCGCATACGCCCGCAAAGACCTCGCTCTGAAGGCTTTCGCGGCTGGCAAACACGTTCTCACCGAAAAGCCCGTCGGCATGTGCGCCGACGACATCGCGGAATTAATTGCAGCTCGGGGCGATCTCGTCGCTGCATGTTGCAGCGCACGCTACCGCTTCCCGGAGGGCGCTCGCGTGGCCACCGAATGTGTCGCAAGTGGTGCGCTTGGCCAGTTGCGCGAAGTCTATCACCGCTCATTTTTCCCAGCGCCCCCGCCGCCGGCTTCAGAGCGGCCGCAGTGGCGGCTCAAACGCCACCTCAATGGTGGCGGCTTCCTGATGAACTGGGGCTGCTATGACCTTGACTACCTGCTCGGCATCTGCGGTTGGCAGCTCAAGCCGGAGAAATGTTTTGGCCAGACATGGCAGATCCCATCGCAACTGCGTTCGCACATTCCAGAGGGTTCCGACGCAGAGACGCACTACACCGCGCTGATTCGCTGCGAGGGTGGCACTATACTCAGCATCGAGCGCGGCGAATACATGCCCACCGACACCGAAAATGCCTGGCATATCATCGGCGAAAAAGGCTCGCTGCGTCTCACCATGGTGGCAAAGAAGCCCAAGCAGATTATTTTCACCGAGGCCACTGAAGATGCCGGCGCAACGACGAAGGTGCTCTGGGAGAGCGATGACGAGGGCGACATTTCCCTCATCCATGACGGGCCAACGCTCGATTTCTGCGCGGCAATTCGCGAAGGACGCCAGCCAAACAGCCCGCTCGAAAAAGCCATCATGGTGCAGCGCATCACTGATGCGGTGTACAAATCGGCCGCAACTGGCGAGGCTGTATCGGTATAGCATCCGACCGACGGGAGAATCGCCTATGTTCCGACGCTCCGCAATGTTTTACGGATTGACCGCGCTTTGCTTGACGCTTGCGGCCTCCGCGATAGCGCAACAGGGGAGAAGTCGTTTCATGAAGGACATTACGTTCAGCGCACAAGCCCATGAACTCCAGAAAATAGACATTTTCCTGCCCGAAGAGGGCAAGGGCAACGGTGCCTGCATCTATTTTATTCATGGTGGAGGCTGGAAAGCCGGCGACAAGAAAGACTGGCACCCGGTCATGAAGCATTTCTGCGATCTCGGGTATGTCTGCACAACGGTGAATTACCGCCTGCGCCCAGAGTACCGCTTGCCCGAGATGCTGCAGGACGTGCGGCTGGGCATGTCATGGGTCAAAGAACATGCCGATGAATGGGGATTTGATCCGAAGCGCATGGCTGTCTACGGCTCTTCGGCTGGCGGCCATCTTGCCGGCATGCTTGCGACCATTGCCCCGGATGATGATCTCGGCATGACACCCGAAGTCAATGTTCGCGACACTCGCCCGCAGGCTGTTGTCTGCATGTGCCCGGTTTTGGCGCTTGAGCGCTATCACCCGGAAATTCTTCCTGATATCATCGGCGAAGAATGGGCAGCCGATGAGGCCCGCATTCCGCTGGCTTCACCGGAGGGCCGAGTAAATGGCAAGGAGGCGCCATTCCTGATTGTGGTTGGGGCAGAAGACACTACGTCGCCAATCTCTGAGCAAGAGACCTTCAAATCCGTCTTCGAAGCAAAGGGCGGCTCGTGCCAGATCGAGATCATCGCCAACACGTCGCATGGCGCATTCTATGGTGTTACCTCGCAGTCCCAGAAAGACGCTCTCCCCTATGTGGAAGCATTCCTGCAGAAGACGCTGCTCAAGCCCCAGAAGTAGTCCGCACGTATACCCGCAAACATCAGGAGCCCCGGAATATCGGGGCTCCTTTGCATTATGCGAAGCGTAAGCAGACTACTCGTAGAATTTCCCGCGCGCCAGCGCCTTTTCGTATCGCTCGTCGGTACAACCGCCACAATCCGCCCATTCGGGGATGAGATTCCCCGGGTTCCCGCAGATTTCCCGGATGTCGCCGATACGCTCAAAAATCAGGTCGTACACCTCGCGCGCTGTAAGCACATCCCCCGGCTGCAGGCCAAGTTTCCAGAAGGTGTTCAGGTCCTTCAGTCGATCACGCAGAGAGCATAGACCATCGCAGATGCCACGCTGCGGGTCATATATCGTGCATGGCGGGCAAATCATGCAGGCGCCCTCGATAAGCTCAATCTCTACGTCCGGATTTTCACGGATTTTGACAAGCGCCTCCCAGAGATTATCTTCCGCCAGCGGCTCTTCGAGCTCGCGCCCATAGAAACACATGATGCACAGCAGATGGTGAGCGCGAATTCGCAGGCGGTCGGTCGTCTCGATCTCAGCGCACGATTCCGCTTTCGCCTGCTGCATCTCCTTCATGCTTCGGCTGGCGATAATCCCTGCTTCCATTCCCTTCTCATACGCATCTGAGCCCGCCACGGGACACTCTTCCCAGCCTGGCCCTGATGTGCCACCCAACCTGCAGATACCCTCCAGCGTCGGCAGTAATTTCGGCAGCCACAAACCAATCAGCCAATACGCCGACCGTGTCGCGCCCGGCACCAGATTCAGAGCTCGCAGGACCTGGAGGTCCTTCCGTCGGGTCGCCGGGTCATACTTCCCCGGAAATGTATCTGGGCCGCCCATGCAGTCAAACGCGGTCTCCAGAGTGATGAGCGTGTTGCGATCGGCCTCGATCTGCTCCAGTTTCTGCTCAAGTCCCGCGCATGCACAATCAGGCGGAGCACCGCCGCCTTTCAGACAGTGAAGGCACATGAGATGATGCGGGCGCATGGTAATCTGTGCCATTTGCTTCCCGCTGCAGGCCATTCGATAGCCCCCCATTCGCGCTTATTCGGCGTCCGGATTCAGCAGTTTCTCGACACCTTCCGCGCGAACCCGCTCATATTTTCCACTGTACGTGCCGCCACATGTCGTCCACTCGGCTACTACGCCATCCGGGTTATCGCAAACCTCCGCAAGGTTATCTATCTTCTCAAACAGCAATGCCCAAAGCTCACGGGCAGGCAAAACATCCCCTGCCTGCAGACCGAGTTTCCAGAATGTAGTCAGGTCTTTCAACCTATTGCGCAGGCCGCATCCGGCATCACATACCGCATGGCATGGATCATAGCCGGTGCATGGCGGACAAACCATGCAGGCGCTGGAGCCTTCCACCAGCTCAATCTCAATATCCGGATTCTCGCGACAGCGTACAAGCACCTCCCACAGATTATCCTCAACCAACGGCGCGCGCATGTCACCACCATAGTTGCAGAGGAGGCACAGCAGAAGGTGCGGGTGAATCTGCAGCCGCTCCGCTATAGCTATTTCAGCGCAGGAATCTTCCTTGGTCTGCGCTTTCTCGTCGGCCTCGCGCAAGGTAACAACGCCTGCTTCAATACCTTTCTCATACGCGCCGGAATATGCAACTGGGCATTCTTTCCATGCCGGACCGGTCTCTCCGCCAAGTTGACAGATGCCTTCAAGACTCGGCAGCAGCGCCGGCAGACGCTTCAGCAGCAGTTCACGCGCACTACGGGTATCGCCGGGGGCAAGATTCAGAGCCCGCAGGACCTGCAGGTCCTTCCGCCGGGTTGCCGGGTCATATTTCCCAGGAAATGTATCCGGGCCGCCCATGCAGTCAAACGCGGTTTCCAGCGTGATCAACACATTTCTATCTTCCGCAACTGTCTGCAGCGCTTCGTCCAGTTCTGCTGCCTCACAATCCGGCGGATTCCCTCCGCCTTTGAGGCAATACAGACACAACAGGTGATGCGGACGCATAGTGATACCGTCATGAATATTGCAATTGCAACCGGACATTGCGGTTCAACTCTCTTTCGACTATTTCAGGTATTCAACATGAGAT
>CAYSRY010000159.1:0-8274 GCA_964433395.1 uncultured Armatimonadia bacterium
GCTGGAAAATTGGCGTTATCCAGGGAGCACGCCATTTCCAATGCGGCCACCGCATCGGCGAATTTGCCTTGGTTGTAAAGCGCGATACCAAGCCCCAGTTGCGTATCGGCATTTCCACTCTCTACTGCGACAGCAGCTTTGTACGCGTTTTCAGCACCTACGTTATCCCCAGCTTTCAGGTAGAGAGCACCCAAAGCCGACAATACTGCTGGGTCACCAGGCCGCATGTTGTTCGCAAGCTCATACTCGCGCACTGCTTTGCTCAGTTGGTCTGCCTGCCACAATGCGTGACCAAAATTCACGTGGACATCTGCATCCTGCGGTTTCAGAGCAATTGCCCGGTTGAACTCGTTGAACGCTTTATCCCACTGCTTCTGCTGGGCAAAAAGATTCGCCAGATTGTAGCGGGCATCGAAATACTCGCCATCCTGCTCCAGAGCCTTTCGATATGCTGCTTCTGCGAGATCCTGTTTCCCCTGCGCGAGGTATACATTACCTAGGTTGTTGTGAGCCTGAGGATAATCTGCCTGTTTCTCGACAGCCATCTTCAGATACTTCTCCGCGGCAGCAAGATCGCCACTCTGCAGTGAGGCTGAACCCACCCAGGTCATGATCACCGGATGATCGGGACGCTCCTGAAGTGCTTGCAGAAAAAAGTCTCTGGCGGCGGTGTAATCCCCCTGCTCATATGCAGCGACACCTTGATCGAATGCGTTGTCCTCAGCCGCATACGCGAAACTGATGCAAAGACATAGCACCATCAAGGCAGCCACCGGATATTTCCCGATATTCATGAAAAGTTACCCTCCTGTACTCAGAGCGCGACGAAAGATCTATTGCACGACGGTCATTGCAGCCTTCGAATGCAGCAAATCTGAAGCTGTCTTCGCAATCTGTTCAGGCAAGAGCCCATATTTCTGCCAGAGAATCTGCACACTGCCATGCTCAATAAACTCATCTGGCAGCGCAACACAGGCCAAACTCGCGGCGAAACCTTCGCGGGTCAATAACTCACTGACAGCAGAGCCAAAGCCACCTGCAGCGACGTTCTCCTCAACGGTCACAATCGCGCCGCACTCGCAGGCCGCAGCGCGAATACACTGTTCATCGATAGGTTGGACATAGCGTGCATTTATGAGTCGCGCATCGATGCCAGATTCCGCCAGCATCTCAACCGCAATCCTCGCGTTGTGCACCATTCTTCCAATCGCCAGGATGGCGACGTCATTACCAGGCCGCAATACCTCGCTCTGCCCAATCTCCAGGATCTCCGGTTCACCGGAGTAGTCGGTTCCGGGGCCGCCCCCGCTTGGGTAGCGGATCGCACTCGGGCCGTCATGGGAGAGCCCTGTCGCGATCATGTTTTTGAGCTCTTTTTCATCCTTCGGAGCCATCACGACTAATCCCGGAATCGTTCTAAGAAAAGAAAGATCAAATACGCCATGATGGGTCGGTCCGTCATCGCCACCGATGCCAGCCCGGTCGAGACACAGCACAACCGGCAATCGCTGTAATGCGACGTCATGGATAATCTGATCGTACGCACGCTGCATGAACGTTGAGTATATCGCCACCACTGGTCGCAACCCGGCCGCAGCAAGACCAGCGGCGAAAGTCACCGCATGCCCCTCGGCCATGCCTACGTCAAAGCATCGCTCGGGGAATCGCTCCGCAAAGTCAACAAGTCTGGTCCCCACTAACATTGCGGCCGAGATCGCACAAATGCGGTCATCAGATTCGGCCTGCTCAATCAGCGAGTCCACGCAAACCTTGCTGTAGCTCGGGCTCTTCGACGGCGAAAGCGCTTTCCCCGTCTCCACAACAAATGGCCTCGTGCCATGAAACCGCGATGGATCTGCCTCTGCTGGCGCATACCCCTTGCCCTTTATCGTATGAACATGCACAAGAACAGGGCCATCAAGTCTGCTGGCATGTCTTAACATACCAATCAGTTGCTCAATATTGTGTCCGTCGACGGGCCCGAGGTATGTGAAACCCATCTCCTCAAAGAGCATGCCGGGAACAACGAGATGTTTCATGCTGTCGCGCATTCGGTCCATGGCCATGAGCATGGAGTCGCCCAGGCGCCATCGTTCGAGAATTCGCGCCACGTCAGCGCGCGCACTTTTGATTCGCGGCTCAAGTGAAGCGCGCATCCGCGCGAGATACGTGGCCATGGCGCCGACATTGCGGCTGATGCTCATCTCGTTGTCGTTGAGGACAACGATCAGATCCGTCTGCTTGTGCCCCGCATGGTTGAGTGCCTCGAAGGCCATGCCTCCGGTCAGCGCTCCATCCCCGATGACGGCAACAACTTTCTCATCACCGCCCCGAAGATCTCTCGCGTGCGCAAAACCCAGAGCGGCTGAGATAGATGTCGAACCGTGGCCAGCACCAAAAATGTCGTGCTCGCTTTCGTCGCGCCGAGGGAATCCGGAGATCCCTCCATATTGGCGCAATGTGTCAAATGTGTCGTGACGGCCAGTCAGGAGCTTGTGGGCATAGCACTGGTGCCCGACATCCCAGATGAGTTTGTCAACTGGCGAGGTAAATACCCGGTGAAGCGCGATGGTCAGCTCAACTGTTCCTAAACTCGGTGCAAGATGACCACCGGTGGTGGCGACAGTCGTGATTATAAGCTGGCGCAGTTCATCCGCGAGCTGTCTGAGCTCGTCAACGGTCAGCTCGCTAAGATCATCTGGTGACCCAATCCTGCCCAGCAACGAAGCCATCTATTTCAGCCCCAGAATTCTATATCCGCAATGCGCGACACATTCAAAACTCAATCACCGAACGGATTACCGAACGGTTCTTCCGACTCGTCATCATCAAATGCGGCAAAGGGAGAAGATTCCGCACCTTCATCAGGTTCATCATCGCTGGCCACAGAAATCGGCGCCGTATCCTCGGCCACCAGTTCCTCTATGGCTATCTCCGCTTCCTGAAGTAAGGCAGCGCAACGCTCGCGTAACGCCGTAGCCAATCTGAAGGCGTCGATAGCTTCGGCCAGAGGCAAATTCCCCGAATCAATCGTTTCGACGAGTTTCTCGAGTCTTTCAAGCGCGTCCTCAAACGAAAGTGCGCTGACATCAATTTGTTCCATTACGGTCCCTCGCTTGCGTACGCAGATGGCAACACGCCGCTATACACTTGGCTCAATCGAGTGCACGTCAGCCTTGACACGGCCATCCAACACTGTAATTGCAAGCCTGTCACCGCTGGTGACATCATTTACGTGGGACACCAGACAGCCGTCACTCTCGCGAACGACAATACTATAGCCACGACGCAGAGCGCTTTCTGGGGCAAGCCCCGCCAAACGAGATTGCGCCCTTTCGAAGCGCACTCTACTACTCTGGAGACGCTTTCGGCTACCACGCTCCAAAGCATTCGCAGCTTGCTCCATACTCCATCTTTTCCGGTTCAAAACCAATTCCGGACGCATCAAAGCAGGATGGGCACTGGCTTTGCGTAATCGGTTTCCCAAGCTCGCAATAAAAACGTTTCGCAGTGCAAAACTGCGTCCCGCAGCTCGCTCCAGATCAACGCCAGCGAGTTGGGCTGTCGCCCGATGCAGGCGCATACGCGCAGCCTCGGTGACGCGCCTGCCGCCCCGCACAAGATGGACCTCTGCATCATCGAGGCGCTGAAATGCATCGTCGACAAGAAGTTGTGGCCGCTGTATGAGCGGATGTGACACCAATCCTGCGAGCCTCGCAGAGAGATGCTGCACCTGCATCTCCGTATGTCCACGTAAACGATGCCCGAGTGACGCCAGGTACTCGGAAAATTCTTCGGCGTCTGGCACTGCCATCTCCGCCGCATGCGATGGGGTTGCGGCTCGAGCGTCTGCCACAAAGTCGGTCAGGACATAATCAGTCTCGTGCCCCACAGCGCTGATGATTGGGATACGGCTCGCAAACACCGCGCGCGCAACCCGCTCGTCATTGAAAGCCCATAGGTCTTCCAACGAACCACCACCGCGCCCCAATATAACCAGATCCAACTGCGCACCATTCGCGGCGCGCAGGGCTCTCACTATTGCATCGGGCGCATCCTCGCCCTGAACAATAGTGGGTATCATGACCAACTGCGAAAGCGGCCATCGCGTGCTCAAAACAGAAATCATGTCCCGCACCGCTGCCCCAGTTGAGGACGTCACCAAAGCAATACGACGCGGAAACCGCGGCAACGGGCGTTTACGGTCTTCGGCAAAAAGTCCTTCGGCCTCCAACCTCGATTTGAGCTCTTCGTAGGCAATCGCCAAGTCGCCCTGGCCATCTGGTTGCATATGTCGTGCGATAATCTGGTAGCGCCCTTGCGGTTCATACACCGTGACATTGCCCGTCGCTACAATCTTCATCCCGTCTTCGGGACGAAACCCCAGCGTAGACACTATCCCGCGAAAACACACCGCATTCAGGACTGCATGCTCATCCTTCAGCGAAAAATATATATGCCCTGATGATGGACGCCGCAGATTGGATATCTCGCCGCGGACCATCACGTCGGACAATATCTCGTCTCGCTCCAGCAACTGCTTAAGGTAAGCTGTCAACTCGCCAACGCTGACGATTAATGCCTGAAGGTCTGCCAAATCTATGACCACCCGGCGCTGAAATTGCGCACACAACAAAAAGCGCGGCGGCACATCCGCTACGATCGGTTGCACATCCTGCACGCGCAACTGCTACGATGTCTGCGCGGCGGCTTCTTCACGACGAACAAAAGCACCGAGGATACCATTCACAAATTTCCCGGAATCTTCGGTACCATATATCTTTGCAAGCTCAACGGCCTCGTTTATCGTCGCACTCACAGGAACGTCTGGACAATGCAACAACTCAGCTATGGCCATGCGCAGAATATTGCGATCAATACCTGGCATCCTGTCGATCGTCCAATCATGCGAAAACTCTTCAATGCACGCGTTAATCGTCTGCAGGTCGCCAAAGTAGGCTTCCGCCAGCATGACGCCAAACTCCTCGATTTCGGAGCCTAACTTCAGGCTTTCCTCTGCGTCCATCTTCCACTCACCCATCAATGCGCGCAGTGTTTCATCCGCACCACTGATAGCCCTGCCAGGACCTAACTGCCCCACATCGGCAGCGAACAGTATGCTTAGGGCCAGCTCACGCCCCTTGCGTCGTGCTCCTGTCTTCACTGCTGTCCTCCAAACATTGCCAAGTTGCGCAACAACCGATCTGTCACGGCTAACTTTAGCTTCTATTCATTGGGGTCAGCGGTCATAGTACCGACAATAACCCCTATAATGATAAAACCAAGCATCAGTAGAGCCCCCAGAAAACCTTTGAACAACCAAACCCCACCTATAATCGCGCCGAACACGCCGCCTACCACGGCTCGCCAAAACGGCGACACTTCGCTGATTGCCTGCGGGTCATTGCTGTTCGCGCCCATGTGTGGTCTCCTATCCTGTAGACATATGTCGTTTGATGAAGTTCACATCAATTTCACCACGACGATAGAACGCATTGCCCAGAATTTTCAGATGATAAGGGATAGTCGTCCGCAACCCTTCCACCTTCATACCGCGCAAGGCCCCCTGCATACGTCTGATGGCCGCATCACGATCTGCATCCCAAGCTACGACCTTCGCGATCATAGGATCATAGTACGTCGATATCTCGCTGCCACACCCCACTCCACTGTCAATACGTATGCCGGGACCAGTAGGCACCCACCAGCCACTGATTCTTCCGGGTGATGGCATGAAACCACGCTCGGCGTCAGCTGCAAGGATGCGACACTCTATGGCGTGCCCATTGAACCATATCTTCCCTTGCTCACAGCAGAGCTTTTCTCCAGCAGCGATACGTATCTGCTCGCGCACTATGTCGATCCCCGTGAGCATTTCAGTAACTGGATGCTCTACCTGAACGCGGGTATTCATCTCGATGAAGTAAAATTTCCCGCGTTTATCAAGGATGAATTCGACCGTACCCGCATTGACATAATTGACCGATTTGGCTGCTGTAAGTGCCGCTTCACCAAGTCGGCGCCGCAATGAATTCGAAACCCCTGACGCGGGTGCTTCCTCGACCAGTTTCTGGTGGCGATGCTGAATCGAACAGTCACGTTCTCCAAGGTGAACAACATTCCCATGCGTGTCTGCAAGAATCTGCACCTCTATGTGACGCGCGTCAGCGATGAACTTCTCCATATACAGCCGATCATCACCAAAAGCAGCTTTCGCCTCTGCACGCGCTGAATCCGCCAGTTGCTCAAGCTGCTCGCCATTGTGAGCAACCCGAATACCGCGTCCGCCCCCACCGCCGACAGCCTTGATCATCACAGGATAGCCGATCTCGTCCCCAATCAATCGCGCTTCACGGGTGTTCGCAACCGGCCCATCACTCCCGGGAACAACCGGCACTCCAGCTTCCAGCATCGTTGTGCGGGCCGCCGCCTTGTCGCCCATCTTTGAGATAATATGCGATGGTGGACCTACAAAGGCGATCTTGCAGGCTTCACAAATCTCAGCAAATCGCGATACTTCCGACAGATTTCCATAGCCGGGATGGATCGCTTCCGCACCTGTCACGACCGCTGCACTTATAATGTTGGCAATATTGAGGTAGCTATCCGCATTCGCCGCTGGACCGATGCAGATTGCTTCATCAGCCATCTGTACGTGCAGCGAATGCGCGTCAACCTCAGAATACACTGCCACAGTCCTTACGCCGAGTTCCCGACATGCCTGCATGATGCGGCAGGCTATCTCACCGCGGTTCGCGATCACTAACTTGTGAAACATCAACTTCTCCTATCGGCGCGGCCAGCTCATATTACGCGGCAGCCGCAGACCCGCTGTGTTGTTTACGTGAAATCAACGAAAAGCGGTTCAGTACTGCGGATGGGTCTCACACCACACTTTCCCCGTCTGAGGATCGTAGCGATAAGGTTTACCACTGATTGGACAACGGGTGATGGAATCCATTTTCAGATCGGCAAGAGAACTCGGAGCTGGGTCTCCCGACATTGTGTACATGCTGACACCCTGGCGTAATTGCCTCAGGTTACTCTGGCATGTCACATCTTCAGCCTTGTCGATCGCTCGCGCCGGGATTGATTGACTTTCACCGTTTGCCCCGTTAGACGTACCAGCATCCTTCTTACCGCCGAGCCCATAGAGGCTGACAGCCAACAGCCCGATCAATGCCAGGACAACCAACAAACTAATGAGAGTGAACCCATTCTTGCTGCCCATCTGTATCCTCCACGACATCAGCAGACTGTAAAGCCACCATAGCTCGTCTAAACCGGTCGAATCGCTATCAACGGGTCGCCGAATTGCACAGGGCTTCCGTCTTCGGAGATGATCGTCGCAATCGTGCCGTCAACGGGACAGACAACTTCAGTAAAGTTGCGAAGCGCTTCAATTGTGCCAATCACATCACCAGCGCTCACACTATCGCCTTCAGATACAATCGGGGTACCGCCGGGACCATTGCCACGGTGGAAAAGCCCGACCATATGTGCCTTAACGATGGTAGCGTTTGCTGGCACACCGCTGACGTCACTGGGCACTGCCGCATCAGCGCTGCTCTCGGCCTCAGCAACGTCTGGAACGACCGGAGCGGCCATTACACTAGCACGTTTTGATAACTTGAAGCGTCTTCCCCCCTCGCGAACTTCCAACTCGCCGGCGGACGACTGCTTCAGCATATCTACCAGTTGCATTACGCGATCTCTGTCCATGAGCAGAAGTGCACCTGCCTAGCTGGTGACGCGTTCCATATATGCGCCTGTAGCAGTCTCAACCTTCAGAAGGTCACCCTCGTTGATGAATAGTGGCACCGTGATGGTCACTCCACCCTCAATCTGTGCCGGCTTCGTTCCACCCTGTGCGGTGTCACCACGGAGACCGGGATCTGTCTTGATGACTCTCCGCTCAACCGTCTGTTGCGGCTCCATGAAGAGCAACTCGCCCTCATAAGAAGCAATCAGAACTGATTCGCCTTCCTTCAGCCACGGGATAACTGAAGCAATGGTCTCCGCTGGGTACTCAAGGTCCTCGTAGGTATCCATGTCCATAAAGTGATGAATATCACCCTGTGAATATGTGTACTGCACCTGCCGACGTTCCACACGAGCCCTCGGAACCTTGACCTGAGCGGTAAAGGTCTTGCTGAATACTTTGCCAGTCTTGACATCCCGGATGCGGGTCCTTACGACTGCCTGACCTTTGCCGGGCTTGTGGTGCTCACTGCTGATAACCTGATACACTTGGTTATCCAGCATAATCGTCAA
>CAYSRY010000160.1:0-8237 GCA_964433395.1 uncultured Armatimonadia bacterium
AAGCGACGCTCATCGGCGCTATTGGGGCACCCGACCGAGAAAAAGCCGCCGTTGCCGAGCAGCTGATGACGTTCCCTTCCGTAGATAAAGTCGTCCCTATATTGCGCCCCTACAAACTCGTCAGCCGTGAGCATCAGGAAGAGACGAGCGTTGTATATATTGGAAGCGCTGCGTTTGGTCGCGGACATTTTGGCGTTATTGCCGGCCCCTGCACTGTAGAGAGTGAAAAGCAGACGATTGAGGCTGCACGCGCGGTCAAAGAGGCGGGGGCAACGTGTCTCCGGGGTGGAGCATTCAAGCCCCGGACCTCGCCATATGATTTCCAGGGACTAGGCGAAGACGCCCTCAAAATTCTTGTGACGGCACGTGAGGAAACTGGTCTCCCCATAATCACGGAAGCGCGTGATGTCAGCATGTTGACCTTGTGACTAAATATGCTGACGCTATCCAGATTGGCGCCCGCAACATGCAAAATTATGACCTGCTCCACATTGTGGGACAGTGTGGGCTGCCGGTTGTTCTCAAACGTGGACTGTCCGCGACGGTCGAAGAGTGGCTCAAAGCTGCTGAGTATATTGCCGCCGGCGGAAATCTCAATATCATCCTCTGCGAGCGCGGTATCCGGACCTTTGAGACAATCACTCGCTTCACGCTCGATCTCGGCGGAATGGTCGCTGCAAAAAGCGAGACGCACCTCCCGATAATCATCGATCCGAGCCATGCTACAGGCCATCACTCACTGGTCGCGCCGATGACATTTGCCGGGCTGGCGGCTGGGGCCGATGGCGTTATGATCGAGGTGCATCCGCATCCAGACCGGGCCTTGTGCGACAGTATCCAGCAACTCACGCCGCGAAACTTCTCCAAGCTCATGGACAGGGTGCGCGAACTCGCTGTCACCTTCGACGTAAGTATTGATGCAGTGGCAGCACCTGAGTAGGCAATTCTCGACGGCGGGACCATGTGTCCCGCCGTCTGCATCATAGACGGGAAGTGACACGATGCTGTTCAGGCGGATGGCCGTCATAGGAATCGGGCAGATAGGCGCCAGTTTTGCCCTTGCCTGCAAAAATGCTGGTGAAGTGGAGACGGTCGTCGGAGTCGCCAGATCAGAGGAAACGCATCGCATCGCTATTCGGGTTGGCGCGGCCGACGAATGCACAACGAGTGCGGCTGAGGGCGTCAGAAACGCCGACATCGTCTACCTCGCGGTTCCCGTGCGCACTATGCGCCAGGTCATGACTGATATCCGACCACATCTCGCGCCGGGAACGCTCGTCACTGACGCAGGAAGCACCAAAACGCACATATGCGAGTGGGCTGCTGAATTGCTCGGGCCTGACGTCGCGTTCATTGGTGGCCATCCCATGGCTGGAACCGAACGTCACGGGCCGCAAAGTGCCGATCCCACCCTCTTCCGCGAGCGGACCTACCTGCTTTGCACAGCAGCCTCGCCTGCATCTCTGGTCGACGCATTCAGTGAGCTCCTTGTCGCAATCGGCGCGGTGCCGATCGAGGTTGAGCCGCACCGGCACGATGAAATCCTTGCCTATTCAAGCCACCTCGCGCACATTGCTGCCGGTGCTTTCACGCTCGCCTTGGAGCGCAGCGGAATTGAGGATATCCAGCCTTTCAGCGCAGGCGGACTGCGCGATACATCACGCATAGCCGCAGCTGATGTCGAAATGTGGCGGCATATTTTCCGCGACAATGCGGACAATGTGCTCCCTGCGGCTCGTCAATTGCGCAAAGCGGTTGATGAATTTATCAGCGCAATCGAAAGCGAAGACTGGGAGCAGCTCGAGCGATTACTCACATCGGCACGCGACTACCGCAGATCCCTGTTCCCTTTCCAATAACCTCGCTGTGCGCCCCGATAGCATCTCTCCGCTTCTCCTGTTCTCGTGACAATGTCGCACCACTGTTGCTTTTTCCTGCCTTCGTGAATTAAAATCGATTTATTGCCTGCTGTGGAGGTCTGATCTGAACAAGCGGCGAAAAGATATCCGCTGCAGGCGAAGAGCCATGTGGCCGCCGTATTTTGAGATCGCGTTGGGCGGTGCGCAAGGGACGTCACTGTGCGTTGCTCCCTTGGTTGCATCGTTTCGCACGGATGCTATATACCGATAATTGTTTTGTTACACCATCCATCAAAAGGGTTGATTACCGTATGTCTTCTGGCTCTAAACCAAAAGTGTTTGTAACTCGTGAGATCCCGTCTGCCGGTCTGAACATGGTCAAAGACTTCGCTGACGCCGAAGTTTGGCCAGAACAGCTTCCCCCCGAGAAGTCTATCATCCTCGACAAAGTCAAAGATTGCGAAGGCCTCCTCTGCCTCCTGACTGATACTGTCGACGCTGAAGTCATTGAAGCAGGGAAGAACCTCAAAGTCATCAGCAATTACGCAGTCGGTTTCAACAACATTGACATTGACGTTGCCACTGCCCGCAAAATCCCTGTCGGCAATACTCCCGGAGTACTTACTGACACGACTGCGGATGACGCTTGGGCACTGCTGATGGCCATTGCACGCCGTGTGGTCGAAGGTGACAAGTACGTCCGGGCTGGACAATGGAAAACGTGGGAACCACAACTGCTGCTCGGATGTGATGTTCACCATGCAACCATAGGTATTATTGGTTTTGGCCGTATTGGTCAAGCAATGGCACGACGCGCACACGGATTTGACATGCGGATTCTCTACTACGATCCATATCGCAACGATGCAGCTGCTGCAGAGTTGGGTGCCGAATACAGAGAGCTTGATGACCTCCTCAGAGAGGCTGACTTCGTTACTCTCCACTGCCTGCTGAATGAAGATACGCGCCATCTGATTGGGGCGCGAGAGTTTGAGCTTATGGGCCCGGATTCATACCTCATCAACAATTCCCGCGGTGGTGTTGTTGATCCCGACGCGCTCTACGAGGCATTGGCCAGCAAGAAAATCCATGGCGCGGCACTTGACGTCACCGAGCCAGAACCCATTCCCGCTGACCACCCAATACTGCAGCTCAACAATGTGATTATCAACCCGCACACGGCCAGTGGCAGTCGCCAGACCCGCGGCCGAATGGCCATCATGGCTGCTGAAAACCTCATCGCTGGCCTCAAAGGCGAGACACTGCCAAACTGCGCCAACCCGGACGTTAACTACTAGACTGGGTGCGACAGCAATATACATGATACATGAACATCGGGGGCGCCCATCAGCGGGCGCCCCGTTTTCGTAACTGTAATTTGACCTTCCAGTGCCTGCATCGGGAGTGGAAATCGGATGGAGACTGGACGCACCAAAAAATCTGCTTGTGCTGCTCTGGGACGAGCTGTAGCGCAAAACAGTGGGCGGCGGCTCTTTGCATTGCTCCATCGTGTTCAGTTTGCGCATGATTTTCTCACAGGTATTGCACGCTGGGACAGAGAAATGCATAATCGGTGCAGTACTTTACTCCACGAGGGAGATGTCTCTTCATGTCTGAGCTCAAATGGTGGCAAAAACCTATCCGGATGGCCCGCCACGAATGGATGGCCGAGCTGCACCGGATCAAAGACCTCGATCTTGACGAAATCGCGCGCGAACATGCCGAGGACTGGAATATCAACTGTGAATGGATTATTGGTACTCCTGGCATAGCCCCCGGCACTGCATGGCTCACGACTTTCAACTCCGACAAATTCGAAAAATGGCCCGAACTCGGCGACTTTGACCTGCTGCGGGAGTATATCCCCTATTGCCGGGCTCACGGAATTAACCCGCTTGCCTATCTCAACATGCACTGGTATTCCTACGACTTTGGCGAAAAGCACCCGGACTGGCTCCAGCTCATGTCCGACGGCCGCGAGTATGGCCGCGTCAACCCGCTTTATGCTTCTGGCACCACCCTCTGCGTCAACACTCCCTGGCGCGATTGGGCTGCAGAACTCATTCGTGAAGCCATGAAGACCGGGCTTGATGGGCTTTTCCTTGATGGCCCGGTTGTATTCCCCGACTGTTGTTATTGCGACACGTGTGTCGCGAAATTCAAAGCCATCTATGGTGCTGAGCCGCCGCGCGAGGAAGACTGGTCCAATCCGCTGTACAAAGAATTCATCGATTTTCGTGAGCAGTCCATGGCTGACTTCCTCCACCATGTCGGCGATGCCATGCGTGAAGTCAATCCTGATGGCGTCATCTTCCTGAATGCCGGAAGCTGGCATGGTGGGGCATGGCGCGTCGCTCGCGACGTCGCTGCCGTCGGGCCGTATCAGGAGTTCAATGGCGCTGAAGCATTCTACCATCTCGGCCACGAAACAGAGCCATATTTCTGGTCGATGGCAGCCAAGCATCTGCGCGGAGGCAACAAGCCGGCTATCGTTTTCGTCCACCACTGTCTTGGCACGTGGCATTATCTCCCGCTCCCAGATCTTGAAACACAAATCGCTGGAGCTCAGACTGTCGCATGTGGCGCTGGAACATGGCTTGCCGCATTCCAGTATGCGCTCGAGAACGCGACCGAAGAAACCATCGAGCCGATGCGTCGCATCAACGGCTTCCTCAAAGCCAATGAGGAATATTGCACCGATCCCAAATCTCCGGCCAAAATCGCTTACCTCTACTCCGGCCAGAGCGCAAAGTTCTACATCTCGTACATTGACGAGTTGTTCACCGACATCGGCGACAGCAGCGAGCGCGACCTCACATTCGAGCGTGGTACTGGTGAAGTGGTACGCGACTGGAAAGCCCGCAAAGTCACGTGCGACGCATGGCAGGGCGACACGTACCGCGGCTGGTTCAACGCTCTCACGCGCGCCCATGTCACCTTCGACGTCATCCTCGAAGCTGGCTTGCTCGATGGCTCACTCGACAAATACGAAACGCTCGTCATCGGCAATGCTGCATGTCTCACCGATGAACAGAAGCAGGCTATCGTTGACTTTGTGGCGCGTGGCGGAAATCTCGTCGCCGAATTCGAAGCTGGCGCATACGACGAACGCGGTGGACAGGCTGACAATGACCTCAATGCTCTGCTTGGTATCGACAGCCTTAATGGCGCGTTCAAACCCGCTGCTGGAGAAGAGTACATTGATCTCGGCGACGCTGCTCACGGAGTGGTTGCAGATTTTCACACAGGCCGCTGGTTGGCCCGCCCTGTCAATGTTCTCAAAGTCAAAGCTACCGATGACACCGAGGCTGTTGGCTATTATATGAATCCCATCGGCCTCGTCTATACCAAACCAAAAGGTCTCTCAGAGTGGCCTGCAATGCTCTGTAAAGAGGGCAAAAATGGCGCTGGCCGTGTTGTCTATCTGGCCGGTCTGTTCTCACAGTTCTACGCTGTTTACAAAATGGAAGACTACGCTAAATTGCTCGCAACCGCCGTCAAATGGGCGCATGGAAGCCCCTTGCAGATGCGGGTATCCGCGCCTCCGACTGTCGAGACCGAGCTTTGGACGCAGCCAGACGAGAACCGCCTTGTCCTGCATATCGTCAATAACACTGCGGACATGCAGCGCCCCATGACTGCGATTGTCCCGGTGCATGATATTCAGGTCGAACTTGATTACGACGCAGTTGCTGCCAAGTCCGCTCGCGGTACCGATGTAGCCCTCGAGAAGACCGCGACTGGCGTAAAGCTGACTGTTTCACAGGTCGACATTTACGACATTATTGTCATCGACCTCGCATAATACGGAAATGTAATATAAAAATGGGGGGGAAGGGGCTTTGGCCATTCCCCCCCAAAAAAAAACTTCACAACACAATTGGGAGTGCGCATGAATACCCGCATGGTTTGCATCTGGACGATGGTATTACTCATCGCGACGAGTTGCCTTGGTATGTCTGCACAGCTGCCCCAGCCCACCAAACATGTCGTCCCTCTCGATTTTCCGCTCGCTGAAGATTCGTCTGGCGGTGTCATCACCGCTGACATCAACAACGACGGCGCCATGGAGCTCCTAGCCACTGCCCCGGGGCATATCGGCGCATACACTACCGCAGGCGCTCGCCTCTGGCATCTTAATGTCGATGTTCGCGTCGGCGGACAGGCAGAATCTCAAGGTCTCCCCGGCCATGAAGGCCCTGGTCTGCAGGTCGCCGATATCGACTCCGACGGCCGCGCTGAAGTCGTTTTCCTTACACAGGACAACACGCTTCATGTGCTCGACGGTGCTACTGCCAACGAAAAATGGGCCGTCACAATCCCGTCTCCTTCAGGTGCACAGCGTTGGGAGCATGCCGTCATCTGCTGTCTGCGCGGTGAGGGGGATACCGACATCATTTTGCAGGCGACCAACCAGAAAGGCTATCGCATGGGACACTATCTCGCGGCCTTCTCTCTGGCTGACCTGCATGTTGGCAAGCTTACCTCGCTCTGGCAGACTGACAGTTTCCACGCATGCGCCCACAATGGTATTCGCGTGGCCGACCTCGATGGTGATGGCCGCGACGAGATTCTAAGCGCGCACATACTCGGCCCCGACGGTGAGGTCTTATTTCATTTTCCCGTCAAAGGGCATATCGACTCGGTCTTCGTTGATGATGTCCGCCCAGATCTCCCCGGCCTCGAAGTTGTCGTACTGGAAGAGGGGGGCGGTAATCGCATCTTCTGCGCTGGCAAAGGTGGCCTGATTTTTGAAACGGATTATGAGCATCAAGAACCGCAGAACGCTGCGCTGGGACGCTTCGACCTGACGCGTGATGGTCTGCAGGTCTGGTGCCGTTCGCGCTACAATGAACATCAGAAGCCGTTCGTCTTCGACGCTCGTGGTGCCCTCATTTCCCACTACGCGATGGATAATGTCGCCCCCGAGGGGTGGACTGCCAGTGGGGTAGAGGTCATCCATACGATTGACTGGACTGGCGATGCACGTCAGCTTGCGTGCGCCCGCGAACGCCACACCCGCGGCGATGTCTGCATATTCGATCCGATTTCTGGAGAGTTCATTCTCCGCATTGATGAATCCGCCGGCCGCCTGCTTGTTGCCGACGTGCTTGGCGACTGGCGCGAGGAGATTATTGTCTGGAATGGGAGTGAGCTGCATGTCTATGAGAACCCTGCCCCCAATCCAGCGCCAGACCACGCTCGCTTATGGGATTCCCAGCATTATCGGCGCAGTCGCATGACCTACAACTATTACAGCCCCTAGAGCCACGTGGACTGCACATATTGAAAATGTCTTCCGCGATAGTCTGGAAGTACAACGCCTGTCAGGGTAAACTGAATGCGCAGGCGAAGCTGCATATTTCACCCCGAGGTGTATTACACACATGAAAATTGCGCGTTTTTTGGCGAATGGTTCGACACTCTATGGCATCATCGAGGGTGACCTCATTCGGGCGCTTCTTGGCCTTCCATGGGAGACGCTCGAACCGGACGGCCGCGAATTTGAGCGTGCCGATGTCAGACTTCTGGCGCCTGTCGCCCCTCCTGACATAATCGCCATCGGCCTCAACTACCGCGCGCACGCTGACGAATTTGGCGATGAATACCCCAAGGCGCCGGTCATTTTCCTCAAAGCCACCAGCGCACTTGCAGGCCCTGACGATGAAATTATCCTCCCTGCGATGGCACCCGACGAAGTCGACTATGAGGCCGAGCTTGTCATCGTTATCGGAAAGCCATGCCACAACGTAGCGCCTGAAGACGCCCTCTCCTATGTCATCGGCTACACGTGTGGCAATGACGTCAGCGCCCGCGACTGCCAGATCCGTCTCGATAAGCAGTGGGCGCGCGGCAAAAGTTTCGACACGTTCTGCCCGCTTGGCCCGTGGATTGAAACTGAAATTGACCCAGACAATTGTCGCATCAGCAGCACCCTCAATGGTCAGGTTATGCAGGATTCTACAACCAGCGATCTCATTTTCTCTTGTTCCGAGCTTATCAGCTACTGCTCACAGATCGCGACGTTACGCCCCGGAACGGTAATAATGACAGGTACGCCTTCAGGCGTCGGCTTCAAACGTACGCCGCCGGTTTTTCTCCGTGCTGGCGACACCATCTCAATCTCTATTGATGGCATCGGCACATTGACAAATACAGTCATCGCCGAGTAAAGTTTTCCTCCACATTTACCTGTAGGAAACGGCCCGACAATGTCGGGCCGTTTCAATTCCAGTTGAGAGAGCGATACCAATGCCCATTCCCACATGGAATGCACAATATCCAGATCCGGCGCTTCTGCGTGACGAGGCGCGGGAAATGGCACACGTCATCTCTGAGCTATTGCTTGAAGCTCTGGGGGCTGAGCACTTGCGTGGA
>CAYSRY010000161.1:0-4920 GCA_964433395.1 uncultured Armatimonadia bacterium
GAGCTCGGCGATACGCTCATCGGGATTGCTCTGTCCCACAGGGCGAAGAACCGCAGCTTCTTTGGCCAATTTCATGCACAAATCAGCCGTGCCACCGATGCCGACACCAACGATTGCAGGTGGACAGATCTTCCCCGCATAGCAGCCGTTGACTATCGAATCCAGCACAAATTTCTTAATCCCGGGCTCACCATCAGACGGGAAAAGCATACGGTAGAACGTGCCAAATATCTCCGAACCTCCGCCTTTTGGCGCAGCGACTATTTCCAGACCGTCACCATCACCTTCGAATTTCAGCTCCAGCTTCGGCATTCCCGGGCCGACGTTGTCGCCGGGATTGCTGCGGCTCAGAGGATCAACCATTGTCGGGCGCAGAAAGGCCTCGTGCGTGCAGCGAGCTGCCGCCGCTTCCGCTGCCTCTTGCAGAACGCCAAAGCCGCCATCTATCTGCGTTCTCGCCCCCGCTTTCACAAAATACAGCGGAAAGCCAGTGTCACCGCATACCAGCCCTTCACCCTCACGGGCCAGCCGGGCATTCTCCATGCAGACTTCCAGATGCTGTACGGCAAGTGGATTCACTTCTTCGCCCAAAGCATTCTCCAGCGCCTTCTGCACATCTGGCGGCATCTGCACGGCCGCCTGCTTCATCGCCTCGTACATCGCATTTTCAATCGTCGTGCGGCTGATCATAACCCCAACTCCATGCTGAATTACAGAAAACGCACCAGTGCCCGCTCTCTGTCGGGCACATTCGTCACTGAACTTAAGTTTTCGCTATACTCGAGTTCATGTCCTTTCAGTTCACACACACCTACTCAGAATCATCAAACAGGCCTGACCTGATACCGTTCACGCTCACATCCAGACCGGCTCGCGCATTCGTACGGAGCTGTTCCAGGCTCTGCCCCTCATAGGACTGCTCTTTCTCCTGCTGCCATGGCAAATACACCAGATGCGCGCTTCTGACAGGTTTCCCCGTCGCCGCCTCTATGGCCAGACAGTAGGCACCAAGCTGAAATTCATACATCCGCGATTTGCCTTCGTCAGGGCGACCAGTCTTGTAATCAATCAAATAGAACTCTCCATCTTTCTCGACGAGTGCGTCCACGATGCCCTCGATCATCGCGCCATCCCAGGCGAAAACCACGCGCATCTCTGTCCGCAATATATCTGCCTGTTCCACGACGCGCTGATACAACGCAGTATTGAGGAAAGTTCTGACATCCCGCTGTATTGTGCAAAGCTGGGTGCGTGCGCGCGCTTCCAGATGTACGGGCAATCCGGCATCCTGCGCAATTATCTCCTCAAGTGCGCTGATACCGCCACGTCCCACCAATCTCAACAGATGGTGCACTACATCACCATATTCGGCACCGCTCAATTCTATATTGCCCGGATCCAGCGGCAACTCCGGCAATGCTTCAGGCACTCGCCCGAGAGACTGTATTCTGTACTCACCTGGGCTTTTGACGTATTTTGAGAGATCCGTCACAGTGAATCTTCGCATGGCTCCAAATGTCTGGGGCACAGCGGCCGATTGTCTCAACAGCTGGGCCATCAATGCCTGGTCCGCATCAACCAGTGCACCTCCGGTCAAAAGCGCCGCTCGCCTGTCCTCTACCAGCCACTGTTCACCACGCGACTGCGGTGCCGACTCTGGCACGGAATCTGCATGAATGACATGCACTTCTGCATCTCCTACCAGCATTACACCATCATCTTTATACAATTCTTCCAGCGCTTCAGCTCCAATATGCAGGCCACCACAGACCCAGCCCAGTGGCCGCTTATCTGAAAAATCAAATTGTTCCTTCTTCTTATACTTCACACTTCCGGACAGAATCAGTCTATCCCGCGCACGCGTGCATGCTACATAGAAAAGGCGCCGCGCTTCGGCAAGCTCTTCCTCATCACGCTGCTCTTTGATGAATATACCAACAGCCGGCCATTCATCACCTTCATCCCACTTTTTGTGAGCCACCAGCCCAAAATCACGATGCGACCGCACATTGTCAGTATCGTTTCTCGGCTGGCGGTTAAGGTCAGGCACTATGACCACTGGCCATTCAAGCCCTTTTGATGCGTGTTGCGTCAATATCTTCACGGATTCGCTGTGCTCATCCTCAACCGCAGCCTGCCCCTCACGCTCTTCGCGTGCTTGCAGGGCTTTCAGGTAATCCACAAACTCCCTCAGACTGAAATTGCCGGAATTCTCAAATGCAGCCGCTGTGTCAATAAGCTTTTCGACGTTTGCGACCGCTTGCGTGCCCACAAACTGAGCCGCAAGTGTTGCCGTGAAGCCCGTTCGATGGACAATCTCGCTGATGAGCTCAGATGGCGTCAGGCGATTTTTTCGCTCCCGCAGCTGGGCAAACAACTCCGCAGCAAACTCCACTTTTGCGAATTCCGCGCTGCCGATGATCTCTTCCACTGGCCGCAAAGCCCCATCAACGCTCTCGACCAGCGCACTCTCCCCGGCAGCAAAGGCCTGCAACCTCCCCCACCAGGTCGTTTCACCCTGTAATTGTCGCATCCAGAACAGCGTCTCATCCGAAATGCCAAACAATGGACTGCGCAGTGCTCCGGCCAACGCCATCTCATCGCCTGTGTTCTCCAGTACGCGCAAGCAGCTCACGACATCGCGCACTTCCTGCAGCGCGTAGAATCCTCGCCCCGCATAGACATAAAATGGCACGCCCTGTCGCCGAAATGCACCCTCATAGAGGCTCACATCAGTAAACGCGCGCAGCAGCACCGCAAAATCTCCATAGTGCACTTTGCGCATCTCGTGCGTCTCTTTATCCTCAATTTGCAGGCCCTCAATTTCAACAAGCTCATAGACCCGTTTTGCAAGCAACGCCGCTTCTTTCTGGCGCAGCGTGCCAGTACTCTCATCGTCCCCCTCTTCGCCAGTTTCCTCTTCGCTGTCATCGCCATTCGCAGAAGGGCCCACGATATATATTTCCACAGGAGGATCGCATGCGCTCTCGCGAAATGCCGCAAGCTGTTCATCATAGTACGCGGCGAACGCTTTGCTGTCGCACGCATCGACCGGGCTCTGTCCCATCACCTGCTCACTGATGAAAAACGCGTTGAAGAATCGCAGTAACCCCGGTGTCGACCGGAAGCACGTGGTGAGCGCTGTCACTGCCTCTGGCGCCAGTGCATCCACATATGCCTCGACTTCCCGCCATAGCGTCAGATCGGCATTTCGGAAGCCGTAAATGCTCTGCTTATCGTCTCCCACCACAATGAGGACCGGGCCACCATCCTCCACAATTGGCCGGAAAATATCCCATTGCATTCGGCTGGTATCCTGAAACTCGTCCACAAGCAGATGCTTGATACTCCTGCGATACCTCGTAAGCACATCAGGCCGCTGCACCCATAGATCCCCCACGCGCGACTGCAGATCGTCAAAATCCAAAAGCGACTGGCTCTGTTTGACATCATCGTATGCAGCGATTGCAGCCCTCGTTTCTGCCACCAGCGCGCATGTCAGCTTGGCTGAGCGTTCGTCAGTCGGCCCGGGTCCGCATTTTGCGATGCCATCAAGACGCTTGCCCAATTCCGAATCCTTATGCACAAGCATCTTCACAGCCGCGTTTACAATACTCTTGGTCTCTGCTCCCCCCCAGTCACCAGCTTTGCCTGAATTGGATCGAAACGGTACCGAACGCAATGCACGCACTGCCGCGATTTTCGTCTGCAACGCTTCTTCCTCATCCCAGTCATCGGCCTCAATAATCCGTACCTGCTCAAGCGCAAGGCGACGCGGCACTTCCAGTTTATCCTCTGGATCGCTTGCACTATAAGCCCGCATCGTCGCGACTGCAGCATGCCACTCCTGCGTTTCCAGTACTTCCCCAAGACGCTTCTCAGCCTGCGCCAGAACTATTCCCTGCCACCATTCCAGCAAGTGCGCCGCATCACTGAATGGCCCATCAGCATCATCCAGCACGGCTCCCAGGCTGCTGCGCTGTGCAAGCAGATTACCGACAG
The DNA here is from genome assembly GCA_964433395.1 of uncultured Armatimonadia bacterium. Lineage (GTDB taxonomy): Bacteria > Armatimonadota > Zipacnadia > Zipacnadales > UBA11051 > UBA11051. Next base: position 4,003 of record CAYSRY010000161.1, read on the forward strand.
TTTCGCAGGTGCCCGCAAGTCCCAGTTCGCTGACCGTAATTGCCGCGCTGCTTTCCCCAGCCTCTAGCCGTTTCAGTACAGTCTGCCGGATTGTGTCATCCTGCAGAAGTGCCGATGCTGCTTCTTCGGCCAGTTGAAAACTGGGGTCTATCTTCGCGGCGATAGCATTCTCTTTCAGTATTCGCGAGCAAAGCCCGTGAATCGTCGTGATGGTTGCGCTTTCGACATCCCATGCCAACCGCTTCCACCGTCGCGCTTCATCAATCCCCATACTGGATGCAGCTTCACGCGCTTTTTTCCTGCATTCGCTGCGGATCCTTTGCCGCAATTCCTCGGCAGCTTTCCGCGTGAAAGTAACCGCTACAATCGCCTGCGCCGCCACTCCGCTATCAAGCAGGTTGACATAATGATCGACCATCAGACGCGTCTTACCGCCGCCTGCGCCACATTTCAGGAACTGTGGCGCTGTCGTATTCGCGACCACCCTGTCTCGCAGATTCTGATCTTCGGGCTTCCTCATTCGCCCTCACCTCCAGCGATGGCTGGCTCACTCGCTGCAGTTTTCCGAGCGATTCTGTATTCCGAGTATCTGCATACCTCTTTGAGCGGACAATATCGCGTACAGTCGGCCTGCCGGGGTGCAGTATTGAATTTCCCCATGCGAATTGACTGCACATGCTGCGCAATACCAGCTTTTGCAATCTCCAGCAGTTCCGCAATCGGCGGCGCATACCGTGATTTCTCCTGCGCTGCCCGGTACTTCTCTTGCACCGGCCTGCGCACTCGATAGAAGAACCATGCCCCAACATCCGCCAGTCCGACGCCGACATCCTCGCTGCCAATCATCGCCCAGACGTAAATCGGCATCTGGAATTCCATCTTCCGAACGATATTGGCATTCGACGGGGCTCCACTAAG
>CAYSRY010000161.1:4930-8131 GCA_964433395.1 uncultured Armatimonadia bacterium
GCTTATAGTCAATCAGCCAGTATTGCATAACGCCTGCAACGTCTATCTGGTCGATCCGGTCAATCCGTCCGCGCACCATAATTGTCTCATCGCCACATGGTATTTCGACGTGGCTGAAGTCTTCTTCAGTCCGATAGATTGTCCGCCGATCGATATTGAGTTTCGTGTTCCTGTCCATATCGATTTCATGCTCGAGTACTGCGTGCAGATCTGCCTCCATATTGCCACGCAGCACTTCCCGCAATGCATCGTGTGGCAACATGCCTTTACCTGCGGCGCGCCTCAACTCTTCTGCAAGCAGCCTCGCTATGCGCTCTTTTTCACGCGCCAGTTCGCCCTCTTCAAGCGGATGGCAGTTATCCCGTCCTTCTTGGCGTTCCCGGAAAAACCGTGCCAGGACACTGTGCATGATGGAACCTATATCTTTCGCCTGCAGGTCTTCATCAGGCTCTTCCAGTTCGTTCAGGTCCAGAACGCGCTCCAGGAAAAATCGCATCGGACATTTTCCGTAAGCGCCCAGGGCGCTGGCTGAGTATTCATGCTGTGCGTCAAACTGCGCCGCCAGCTTCTCCTGTGTCTCCGGCTTCTGCATTTCACCGTCATAGTCACTCCAGCGGTCGCTATGACGTTCGCGTTCCATATCCGCCATAATCACTGACCGCAGCAGCAACCCCGACGCCTCGCCCTCACCAGCTCTCAAAGCCTCCGCACCCGCTGAAACTCGCGCCCCTGTAACTTCCACTGGCCGTACTGCCTGCCATAGCCAGTACAAAGTCGATTCCAACAATTCCTTGCCACTTGATATATCCTCAATAGCCGGGATCACATCACCGCGTTTCACTTCGCTGTATGCAACAGTTTCCTCGACAAACAGCGCCTGCACTTCATCAACGAAATGACTACGCAGCAACACTGAGCCGCCGGCATCGGAGGCCGGCCACGTCAATGTCAAACTTCGTTGAGCCATACCGAGCACGCGATAGAACATGAACGCTTCCATCGCATGCTGATCTTTCATCTGCGGCAATATCGCCCCACGATGGAGTTCTTTCCCAGCGTATTCATTCAGTTTTTCCCGCTGCTCATCGTTATAGAACGGATCATCACGACCGGCCCGAGGAAACCCTCCCTCAACCAGCCCCGCCAGAAAAACATGCCCAAATCTCAACCCAATCGCTGCATTCACTTCCATCACCTGCACCGCAGTGCAAGTATGTGCGTCGCCATCAAGCCTCTCATTGCATATCTCCCGCAGGTCACGACCGAATTCCCCCGGCGCCAGGTCGGCCGATACGCCAAGCACTTTCGGTGCTTCCGCGTATTCGCGCAAAAGCTCAGAGAATAACGTCATCCCCTTTATATCCCGGATATGCGACGCCTCCATGCTGGCATCTGGCTCATCGCAACATCTCGCCACGATTCCCAATTCATTGATGACATTACTGAGCGCGCCGACAGCTTGCTCGCGGGTCTTCGCATTCTCGATTTTTTCCAGCAAGTTCGTCAGGTGCTCAAAAATATTGGCGCACCGCTCCAGAGCGCTCTGCTCCTCCTCGATAACTGCTGCAGTCCGCAGCCGCTCGCCCTCTTCATCCTCTTCCTCGCCCTGCACTACGCGTTCATATTCATCCTGCAGGCGTTTTCCCAATATCTCAAACTGGCGCTTCCAGTGCTCTTGCCCGCCGATAATCTGCGCGTCCAGAGCCACCTGCTCAAACCGGTCTCCGCTTAATGGCTCGCCTCCATCAGCCTGTAACTTCGCAATATCCACATAGCTCGATTTCAGCAGCTGCACGACATCCTCGCGACGGTAGCCATTGGTCACCACATTCAGCACATCAAGCGCCGCCTGGACGACCGGGACCTGATGCAATGGGGTGCCGCGTCCGATTTCAAACGGCACGCCATACTCATCAAATGCGTGCCGGATATGCATTTCATACGAGTCCAGCGAGCGCACCAGAAGCCCGATCTCTCCAGCCTGCGCCACTCCGGAAACCAGCAACTGCTTGATTCTGCGCGCAATCTGCCGAATTTCCGCACGCGGTCCGGGCGCACTCACGAGTTCTAGTGGTGCTTCGGTTCCATCCATCAATTCCGCACTGTCGCTGAAGACCCGCGCACGCGTCTGTGCAAGCGCCTCATCTGCACAGCATGGGGTCCATTTATATTCACTGCCAGCCTCAAGCGCATTCTCAATACGCCTGCGCGTTTCATCGACAGTCGCCCCAATCTCGGCTCGTCCACCATCCTCAGCCCCTTCGCATAGACACAGACTGATAACGGTCCTCTTGGCTCCTGCGGCAAGCAATTTCAACACTTCCATCTGCCCACCGTTTATCTCGTGAAAGCCATCTACCAAGACCAACTCAACATCGTGCACAGGCCGCGTCTTCCCCTGCGCAAGCAATTCGCAAAGCTCCCACAATGCGCCCGACTTATCATGCAGATTGCGTTCTTTCAATCTTTCCTGATAACGCGCGTACACTGCCGAAATATCTGCATTCAATGCATACCCCGGCAATGCCGCTCCAGCTATTCTGGCAAATGTCTCCGCATCAATGCGTTGGTTTTTCAACTCCGTAATGAGCTGCGCAATGGCGTTTGCAAAACCGTTAAAATTGAGCAGCTCATCCAGATTTGGCATGTCACCCTGCTCGCTGACTTCGTGAATCACATCAGCAAGCATCATCCGTTGCTGCATATCGCTCATCTGCCGAACGGGCACGTGATTCGCCTCGGTCGCAGCTTCCGCCAGTGCCTGAAATGTGAAAATCAGCGGGTCAAGCAGACCTTCCTGCGGCATTCCACCACCGACTACAAGTGAATGCATGGCTTCTTCGCGGGCACGCGCACTCGCGACGATCATCATCACAGATTCCTGACCGCCCCGCGCTGCCTGCTCCGCATAGAGCCGCAGCATCTCTGGCGTCTTGCCACTTCCTGCCGGACCACATAAGAACTCTACGCTGCCCATCCGCTTACTCCCGTCCTATGACATCGCATGTGCTGCAAATCTCAAAGCCTATAAACAATAATAGTGCGTCTATGCGTCCCGCGTTACGAGATACCCCTCATATTATTTTGCCTGTTGCAGGGCTATCCCTTCCGGCATCTCACAACTCACTGGCCAAATCCTTCAAAAAAGCAGGCCACCGCAAAGAAATGCGGTGGCCTGGAGAAAGCAGATGCCAGCCGATC
>CAYSRY010000162.1:0-1247 GCA_964433395.1 uncultured Armatimonadia bacterium
GATGATCGTAGTCCTGCCACGGGACGAAAAGGACGCGGGAGTCCTTGTCGCCCTGCTCGTCGTGGTATTTCATAATCTGGCGCATGAATTCACGCTCGCGCTGCTCGGGCCACGCGTCGAATGTGACATCGGGGCCAAGACCAGCGGTCGAGTAGCCCCAGCCAACCTCAATGACATACCATGAAATACCAAGCATGAAGTAGGCGAAGTCATTGGAATTGCCGCTGAGGATCGACGGCTGCCGCCATGATGCGCGATAGTCACGAGCATTCATGACGTTGAAACCTGTAATGGCAGAGCCCATGTTTGCGATTTCGAGCACAAGGCCAAGATCGGATTGATTCATCTGCGCGTCAGGCTTCGTGCACGGGCGCAGAATCGCCGGAGTGCCACCGTGGAAATCGATGCCTGCGAAGATGTTGTGGTGGGCGAGGAGAAAATCGCCAATCGCGCGCATCTCAGGCTGGGCGAATGCGTAGTCGCTCTGGTCGGTGGAGAAACTCCAGTTAGCGGGATAATTGCGGTTGAAATCGTAGAATTTGACCCCGGAGCGGATGTCGCCACCATCGTAATCGTTGATGAGGCCCTCGGTAATCTGGCGATAGAATGGGCCAGTGTCGCCGGGCCGGCGAGGGACAAGGATACGCGGGTCCTCAGGGTCTTCGGTGAGCGGGCCGGCCGAATCCTCGATGCGGATATTTGAGATGAGGCCATCGCCGTTGAGATCCTGCGGGACAAGGCCATTGCGCACGTCGAGTGTCACGTTGCGGCTGCGATTCTCGCCGCCTGTGGTGATGGCATATTCGGCACCGTCGGGATTGACACGCGGGACAATGTAGAACGTCATGTCTGCGAGTTTTGCGCGCGCTTCGGGAACGGTAAGGAGCGTGCGGAGGAAATGCAAAGCCGCGGTCGTGCCATATTTTTCGTGCGAATGCACGCAAGCCTGCACATAGTAGGCGGGCTTGGATTCAGCGGGCCCAGTGGATGGATCGGTGATGGTGGCGAGCCAGACGTCGCGGCCTTCGACGGTGGTGCAGAGGGAGCGCACGGAGACAAGCTCTGGTTCGGCGTCAGCGCAGGCTTTGATGAATCCAGTGAGCTCGTCGTAGAGATAGAACGAATCATATTTGATGTCGGGCACCATAAAAATCACCTTGTGTTGTGGCGTGAATCACGCGAGTATGAGCGTCTGCATAATAGTACCAGTGCGGGGGTTGCTGGCAGAGATGGTGACTGCCGCGCCA
>CAYSRY010000162.1:1257-4901 GCA_964433395.1 uncultured Armatimonadia bacterium
AACCCATTCCATGCTTTCGACCTGTCCTCTGGCCAGCGCCTGATACTCAAGGCGTGCGCGGCCAGATGCGATCTGCGCGCCCTCAAGCTTCACGCGCACCGATTCGTTGGTCCTGCTGCCTATACCAGAAGCCATGATATTAGTTGCGAGCCTTCCAGAGTTGCGCAGCGCTGCGGCAATGCGCCATACACCACCGGCAATCTGCGTCGCTGAAACCGTAGTGAACTCAAGCCGCGGTGCAAGCGAGGCCTCGTGGAAAAGGAAGTCCGTGGTGCCAGCAGATATGCGCTCCAGATGAGGCGGGTAGATATGGTGCGTAGCAGCCCGAAGCAGCCCGCCGACTTCTACTTTGCCAAGCTGGGGATGATCAACCTGCTCCCACGGGGCGAAAATTTTCCACTCCGTGTGCCGATCGGCGAATTGGAGAATGCGGCGCATGAACTCTGTGTCGCGAGTGGGCTGACTTGCAGCGAAATACTCGTCGATGGAAATGCCCGCAGAATTGAATGCATTGCCGAGCTCACAACACAGCCAGAGGATGCCCAATTCGTAGTAGGCGAACAGGTCTGAACACCCCGGGAGGACAATCGGAGGGGCTCCCGCGTCTGTGTAGTTGTCGATGGTGTATGCTGGGAATCCAGTGCATTGGGTGCCAACTTTCGCGACGTCCATGAGGAGATCTGCGTCGACTTTGGCCATGTCGGGATGCGCCCGGCGGCTGAGGACCATGAAAGTGTTATTGCCGCAGTGGAAATCCATTCCAGCGAATATGTTGTGGTGAGCCAACAGGAAATCGGCAACTGCGCGGACTTCGGGCTGCTGAAGCGGATAGTCGGCACGATCAACTTTGCAATCCCACTGTACCGGCCAATTTCGCTCGAAATCGTAATCAGTCACGCCACGGCCGATCTCGCCACCATCATAGCCCGGGACAATGCCCTCTTCGTACACCATGTAGAAGGGGCCCTGACTGTCGGGCTGGCGATAAACCATTATTCTGGGATCTTCGGCATCTTCGACCCACGGCCCATTGGGATCTTCCCAGCGCATCTTAGCGATGACGCCATCCCCGTTGAGATCGCGGGGAATCAGACCGCCGGGCGTGGCATTGGGGACGAGACGACTACGAACAACGCCACCAGTGGAGATTGCGTACTCGGCACCATCAGGATTGACCCGAGGCACGACATAGCAGGTGGTATTTGTGAGGAGCTCGCGGCCGCGAGGATCGGCGATCAGCGCGCGCAACCAGCTGAGAGCAGCGACGCTGCCGCCCGGCTCGTGGGCGTGGATGTGGCCCTGGACATAAAATGCTGGCTTGGCTTCGGCGGGACCGGTGGAGGGATCAGTGAGCGTGGCGAGCCAGACTTCGCGGCCTTCGACGGTGGTGCAGAGGGAATCGACAGCCATCATGTCGCCAGCAGCATGGCTGCATGCACGGATGAAATCGGTAAGCTCATCGTAGAGATAATAGTGATCATATTCAAGGTCGAGTATTGCGGACATGACGTCCTCCCGGCATGTAATATTGCAATACGGTCTGTACACTTAGCCATATGATAAAGGAAGGCCTTCATCACGCAATGAAAATGGCGGGCAATAATGCCCGCCACATTTCCCCAAATCCCCCGTTACTGCGCTTTCTCTTAAACGTGTCAGTAATCAAGCACAAATGGTTGCCTCAAACTGGCAAACACATGGTCGCCAACCATGACAGCGAAAACCGCGGTATATTCGCCGCACGGGGCCTTGCGATGCGTGATGTCGAAGCCATCCCATTCGACGGTCATCGGGCCACCGCCACTCTGCGCCCAGTGCTGGACAATCGCGCCATCGGCCGTCTGCAGCTGGGCGACAATGCGCTGGCCGGGGATTTCGCCCCCCTGCCCCAGCGTGAAAGTGACAAGCGACCTGTCTTGCTGAGGCTCAGTGATGATGCGAATTTTGTCGGGCCCCTCGACCTCGTCAGCGTGCAGTGCACGGACTTTGCGGACGCGCTGTGAAGTGAGGCCGAGTGTGCTGGTGGCTGTGATGACAATATTGTACTGCCCCGGCCCTTCAAACTTCTCGAGATGCACAAACTCCCCGTCAAAGTCGATTTCGACGGGCTTTGCATTGACGCGCAAACTCTGCACCGTGTGTGGCTCGCGAATGGTCCCGGCCACGTAAGCGTAGGATCTATTTGTGAGCAAGAGCGGCGCATCTCCATCGTCTGGTTCGATAAGCAGAGCCAGGTGGAGCGGATCATTGCGCGGCTGGATTTCAACGGGCTTGCCGGGCGAGGCATTAGGTGTTAAAGGTGGCGTCAAAGTTGTTGCGTTCGTATCGGCTGCAGGTACGGCAGGTTTTTCCACAGGCGTATCGGCAACGTGTGCGGTCTCTGCTGCAGCATTCGGCGCGTTCAGAGATGCGGCGTTCACTGCTGTGGCCGCTTGGCCATCATTTGCAGGAGCGGCCGCGCCCGGCGAAACATTTTTGCCCGCTGTCGGAGATGGAAAATCGTCATGTTCTGATTCCGTTGATGCAGTTGCATCAGCGGCTGTATTTTGCACTGGAGTTTCTGAACTCCAGCTGGCATAAGCAGGCAATGACGCATCGACGGTCTGCGATGAAACAGCTTGTGTCTGCTCAATCGGCGTATCAGACACATGATTCTGCGGCGCCGGGCCAGTGCTTGCGGCCGCTTCGGTTTTGGTCACTGTTTTGGGCGTATTGACAGTCACCGGCGCTACATTCTCATCGGAAGATACTGCAGCGGTTTCGAGCGTGTCAGATGCGGCCTGCGGAACGGCGGTGGTGTCTTCGTCGGCAGGCATCGACCCGGGAGTATTCTCGACCCGTGAGACACGCGAAGTGGGCGGGCGTGTCGGGAGATAGGCGGCTGACGTGTGGAGGCCCCAGCCAGTGCCGGAGACATTTTCATGCCACGTGACAATGTGTCGGATGCCAGCCTCATCCTGCCTGTCAGGATCCGTGCAGAGTTTGACGGCCGAGTTGACGCCATTGGCCGTCACGCCGAACTGGATTGGCGCAGAAAGCATCACGCCGAACTGCCACTCGTCGTGGGCATGATTCATGTAGGCGCCCATGCCATATTTGAGCAGTGGGCGATGAGCAAGCACACCAAAGCCGACCTCGTCATCGAAGATTCCGAAGGAACCGCGCAAGAGTGTGGCTCTGTCGAGGTAGGTGTCGTAGTTGTATGTGGCAGTCGTGGAGCCGCTGCCGCCAATATTAAAATAATGTGATGCAGTGAGATTTGTGCGCAGTGAAATCGGCCACGCAACGGCAGCTTCGAGACCGCCGAGGAAATCGGTGGAACCTCCATCGTCATGAATGTTGAGCCGCGGGACGGCAAACAATATGGGGGTATCGTCGAACCCGGCGCTCTCATCCGCGCCGATTTGGGGGATGGAGAGCACCAGAGCGGCACAAATGCACAGGAAAACGTTAGACGTGCGCATGCTTGGTCCTCTCTTTTTGCTGGCTGGGCAGATATGTGCAGCCAGAGATAGTTTACTACCATCAACCTTATACTATTCTATACAGCGCTTGTCAAACCTCCTGAGAGGGAGATTTTGCTCACATTGACGCCGCCTGCCGCCACGGAGTAGAGTGTACGAGGCCGTGTGACGATTTTCGGA
>CAYSRY010000162.1:4911-8114 GCA_964433395.1 uncultured Armatimonadia bacterium
TGCACCAATTCGCGGAGTAAACTTCCGCGATGTATGCGTGTGTCTCAGCAAAGATGAGGATGGAAGTGAGATGGATATGCAAGAGATGAAATTCGTCCAGATAGGCGGCGGGAATATCGGCCGCTCATTTATCGGGCAGCTCTTTGGTGTGGCAGGATATGAAGTCGTTTTTGTTGATGTTGTCCCCGAAGTTGTGAATGCGCTGAATGAGCAGGGGCGGTATCTGGTTGAATTTAAGGACCGTGAGCCGCGGAGCATCTGGGTCGAAGGCGTGCGAGGCGTAAATGGACGGGATGTCGACGCGGCCGCCGCGGAGATTGCTACGGCACGGCTTTGCGGGACCGCAGTCGGGCCGAACGCATTGCGATTCATTTACCCGACAATCGCGCGCGCGCTTGAACTGCGGGTTACGGCCGGCGCGCCGCCGCTGGATATAATTATTTGTGAAAACATGCGGGGGGCAGCCGAGGCATTCATGCGCAATCTCGCGCAACTGCTGCCGGAAGGCTTCCCGCTTGCGGAGAACATCGGCCTGGTGGAGACGAGCATTGGTAAAATGGTGCCGATCATGAGCGCAAAAGATCGGGCGCGCGACCCGCTGCTGGTTTTCGCAGAAGCGTATAATACGTTGATCTGTGATGCGAATGGCTTCAAGAATCCTATTCCCGATGTGCCGGGGCTTTCGCCGAAAAAAAATATGACAGCGTATGTGGATCGAAAATCATTTATACATAATCTCGGGCACGCTCTGTGCGCATATTTCAGCTATCTGTATGACCCGACTTTGAAGTACACGTGGGAGACAGTTGAGCATGAGGTACTTGCTCCGGCCGTGCGTGCGGGGATGATGGAATCGGCTCGCGCGCTTATCGTGAAATATCCGGATGAGTTTGATGAGGGAAATCAGACAGCGCATGTTGATGATCTGCTTTCGCGATTTGCGAATAAGGCGCTTGGTGACACAAATTTCAGGGTTGGCCGGGATCTTCCGAGGAAACTTTCGCGTCAGGATCGCGTCATAGGTGCAGTGACCTGCGACATCGAGAATGGCATCGATCCGAAAATGACGAGCCTGTGCGCGGCAGCCGGGATGCGCTTCCGGGCGACAGATGAGAATGGGAAAATGCATGGCCCGGACGCGGATTTTGCACAGAATATCTGGCCACTGGGCATCGAGGCAATTCTGGACAACACATGCGGGCTCACAGGTGGCGGCGACGTCGAGGCGGCTGCCAGAGCGCATATTATGAGGGCCGACGCATTGCTGCATGAGCAATTGCTTCAGGGAACCCCTGACTGGGAGCTGATTTTCAGTTGAGTGAACAGGTACAGCGCCAAGCGGATGTTGAGAGAGGCGCGGCGATCACCAGCGTAGTGGCTACGATTGGCCTTGTGTTCTTTCTTGGCGGGTTACTGGCCTATGCGTACCCGAATTTTCTGCCCGGGCCTCCCGAACAGGCGGTACGTCGTTTCCTCGTCGGGCACCAGGCGGGAACATGGGGCTATGTTGACTACGTGATGAGCGGTCCGACAGAGTTGCGCCGGCAATACATCACAGCCTCGGATAAGTGTGACCTGATAGGTTTTCGCGCCGCCGATTCGACACTGAAGCGTTTGAGATGGGCGATGGGTAAAGGCGGCAGCCAGAATGAAACGCTGGCCATGGACCTTTTCTATCGCAAACCAGGGGGCGGCGTGTCGAAAGTGCGCGTTAACTATGCGCTGGAATTGTACGGCGGTGAATGGCTGGTAAACGTCGAGAGCGCCATCGGGTCCGGTGGGATGCAGAAGTTCCTGAGTGTGCGTGGAGTGCCTGCGCTGGTGCGCTGAAGGCGGCGTCCGAAGATGGAACACATGAGTAAACCAATAGGGCTGAAGATATTCACCATCGGGCATTCCAACCATGCGCCCGATGTTTTTCTTGAGCTACTTCGCCAGCACAGCATTCACATTGTGGTCGATGTGCGGTCGAAACCATATTCGAAGTATGCCACACATTTCTGCAAGGACGAACTTGAGGATTCACTGCCGGCGGGTGGGTTTCGATATATTTTCCTGGGGAATGAGCTTGGGGGCATGCCGAAGGATCGGACATATTATGACGCGGACGGATATGTGCTTTACGGGGAACTCGCGGCGTCCCGACAGTTTCAGCGTGGCATCGGCCGGCTGCTGGAAGCGGCGTCGATGTGGCGAGTTGCGCTGATGTGTGGCGAGGAGGACCCGACACGCTGTCATCGGCGGCATTTGATCGGGCTGGTGCTTGGTGAGCGAGGCGTCACGGTGCTGCATATCCGGGGCGATGGCACAGTGGAAAGCCAAACCGCGTTAGCTCACCGTGATGAGATGGAGCGTCAGGGGCAGCAGTCGCTTTTTGAGGATGAGACGGCGAGCTGGCGTTCGACGGGACCGGTGGCCACGGCGGAGTAATGGAGAATGGAAATCTGGTGATATGGAAAAGGGCCGGCGCTTCCGCCGGCCCTTTCTGATTTTTATGGAGCGCAAACGGCTTTTCAGCAGAGGGGTTTGAGAATGGCGATTGCGCGGTTGATGTCATCAATCTGCCTCGGCCCGCTGATTTCGCGTTCAATGGCGAGGACCCCAGTGAAGCCGACCTCTTTGAGTTTGGGAACAAGCAGCGGGAAATTGACACGGCCCTCACCCATCGGCTTTTCACAGCCAAGGTTGGTTCCGTTGACGGGGTATTCGCCGTCTTTTGCATGGCAGCCTTTGACATACTTGCCAAAGACGTCGAGAGCGTCAACAGGATTTGCTTTGCCATACATGAGCAGGTTGGCCGGGTCGAGGTTGACGCCGAGGTTGCCGGTGCCCACGTCTTCGATGGTGCGAAGCATGGTGACCGGCGTCTCCTGCCCAGTTTCGAACCAGAATTCGATACCGCCATCAAGGCAGACGTTTGCGATGGATTTGATTGCCTGTACGGTACCGAAATAGTCTTCGTCGCCGGGAAATTCGGGGATGAAACCAAGGTGCGTTGTGATGGACGGGACTCCGATTTCTGCGGCAATACGGGCGGCATTCTGGAGCTGCAGGACACGCTCACTGCGACTTGCCGGGGGCACGATGCCGATGGTTGTAGGACCTTCGACGAAATTCCATACCATGCGGCCATTTGGCATAGCCCAGAGTGTGGCAATCTCGATGCCGTATTTGTCTGCAGCGTCGCGGAGCTCTTTCGCCTC
>CAYSRY010000163.1:0-5422 GCA_964433395.1 uncultured Armatimonadia bacterium
CATCCTCATACACAAGCTCGACTGCCAGCCCGTCAAATTTCGGCTCACCCACGAAGTCAATCTCGACTTCAGGCTCACCAGCAGCCCCTCCATCGAGCGTGAGCTGCGCGCTGCTGGGCTCAATGTGCTCATATTCAGCCACATCTACACCCACTCCAGCCAGACAAGTACGAACGAAATTCCGCACTGCCCCCTCATCGAATACGCTCTGCAGGCTCATCATCGGCGTCCGGTGCGTTACTGTTCCCAGTTCGCTTTTCGGCGCGGCGCCAATCCGTTGCGTCGGCGAATCTGCCGTCATAAGCTCCGGATAGGCTGCCTCTATCTCCTGCAATTCGACAAGCAGCCGGTCATACTCGGCGTCCGTGATCTCCGGATCGTCGAGCACGTAATATCTGTAATTATGATAGGTCAGCTGTTTTCTCAGCTCACCAGCGCGCTTCTCAGCTTCGTGTTTCTCCATCCATCGTGCTCCATATATCTGTAATCTTCTCTACCCCGACTGCGCTAACCGTTCACAAATCCCCAGAAATTATCGCTCAGAAGCCCATCCACATCGCGCTGGATTTCTTCCCGCGTCAATGTCCAGCCCGACCGCATGACATCCCCATACTTCTCCACCAGAATATCCGCCAGAATGGCGCGGAAATGGCTCCACTTATATAGCAACTGATCCAATATCCGTGCGTCCGAATGCTGCGGCACGAAGCTCAGCCCCAGAAGCTCAATCCGCATCCGCGTCATCTCATTGATCAAACTCGGATCATTCAGGAACCACCAGCAGCCGAATGGCATCATATTCGGGAATTTTCGCGCTGCCACGCAAAGCTCATGCTGATTCTCGCGCGAGAGCATTGTCACCAGAAATTTCACGTCTGGATAGTTCGCACAGAGATACTCCACTGCTTTGATGTCGCCCTTGCCCACGCCATCCCCGGCCAATGCCAGCGCCGGATTAATCAGCCGTTTCACTCCGATCATCAGCGCGAAGGGCAAATTCTCTTTCGCCGCAAATGGCAAGATCGCATTTTCTATCACTTTCGCCTGAGAATCTTCGCCCGGGAAGCTGAAAGTATCCTCCAGCGAGACCGCCATATAGACTGGGGCCATTTTATCGCGCCACACGCCCAGAAATCGCATGATCTCCGAATATGTCTGCCCACTCAGATCTTCCGCCACATCATATCCCTGTTCACGCAGTTTCGGCGCAGTTTCCTCCCAGCGCACGATTATGTCATCCAGCCGCAGCGCCGCTTTAAACCGCGGATCACCAGCTTCTCCACTCTCCCACACTGGTGCTTCCAGCGGGTCAAATGGATTGTTCGTCATGATGACTTCCTTCACGTTCGCCAGCTCAAGGACTTCATCAATATACGCTTGCGGCGTCTTATCCGCGAAATACTTGCGCATTTCGTTCAGATCCCGGCTCGCCACATCAAGTCCCAGCGCCCCCAGAACGGTAATTGGCCCTCGGCAGGCTTCCGAAATCGGGCTGTTATCCAGAAAAAGCCGCTGCCAGATGAGATCCGCCTGTTCGGTTTTGCTCATTGCGTAATACTCTTCCGGGGTGGTCTTTCCAAACTCCGCCCGCATCACTTCCGCAATCAGATAGTGATAGGTCACCAGTTCATCCACACCCCACAAAAGCAGCTCCCCGAACCGTGCGTCATATATATGCGTATGCAAATCGGTTATCGGTGTCGAAGCGACCACATCATGCACAACCTGCTCAAGCTCCCCGATCGACCCTATTCTCTCCTGTTCCATTCTCCTGCTCCTCCTTCAAATCGTATCTTCCGACCGAAAACTCATGTCTCCCCAGAAGTCTCATTCTCATATCCGCCCCGACACGCATCCCCAGTTGTCGCTACATTTTCCTTTCGCCATGCACTATCCGGATTCTTTCACGTTTCCATCATTCGCCATAGATTGCAGGTTTCCCACATACATGCACAGAAATTCCTTGCACTGCTTTTACTCATTCTGCCCTATCGGAGAGTTCAACGTGGACGCCCGAAATATCGCCGCTGGCTTCGAGATCCCATCCGAAAACTATTGCGATCAGCCATATGTAGTCCGCACCGGCGATGGCGCATGGTTGTGTGTCATGACCACAGGCCCGGGCAACGAAGGCCAGCCCGGTCAGCATGTCATCGCAGTCCGCAGCGATGACTTCGGCCAGACGTGGTCGTCTCCCGTTCCAATCGAACCTTCCGACGGCCCTGAGGCATCCTATGCCGTCCTCCTCAAGGCTCCATCTGGCCGCATTTTCTGCTTTTACAACTACAATACCGACAATCTCCGCCAGGTCATTGCCGATGATCCGCCATTTCCCGGCGGCGTCTGGAATCGCGTCGATTCGCAGGGGCATTTCGTCTTCCGCCACTCTGACGATGGTGGCCGCACATGGTCCCCGCAGCGCTACGAAATCCCCATCCGCACCACCCAAATCGACCGCGAAAATCCCTATGGCGGCGAAATCAAATTTTTCTGGAATGTCGGCCGCGCATTTTCCTGCGATGGCACCGCATATTGTCCATTGCACAAAATCGGCCGTTTTGGCGTTGGCGGTTTTGCACGTTCCGAAGGCGTTCTGCTCTGCTCCCCTGACCTCCTTAACCTCGCTGATCCCTCACAAGCTGCATGGCAAACTCTCCCCGAGGGCGAAAGCGGCTTGCGCACACCACCGGGAGGCGGCCCGATTGCCGAGGAGCAGAATATCGTCATTCTCAGCGATGGTTCATTCTACTGCGTCTACCGCACCATAGACGGACACCCTGCCGAAGCATACAGCCGCGACGCTGGCCGCACATGGACAGAGCCGCGCTATATGCGCTTCGCCGATGGCACTCTCATAAAGCATCCCCGTGCCGCCAATTTCGTCTGGAAATGCGAAAATGGTCGCTACCTTTACTGGTTCCACAATCACGGAGGCCGCGACTATCCGGGCCGCAATCCTGCATGGCTTTGTGGAGGCATTGAGGAATCATCTCCCGATGGGCTCATCATCAAATGGTCCCAACCCGAAATCGTTCTCTACGCCGAAAATCCCACCGAAGGCATCAGCTATCCCGACCTCATCGAGCAGGACGGGCGATTTTTCATCACCGAAACGCAAAAAACCATCGCACGCGTTCACGAGATCGACCGCGAGCTCATTTCAGGCCTCTGGAATCAGTTCTCCAGCGCTTCTCTGGCCCGTGAACCAGTCAAGATGATCCGCGAATGCAGAATGTGTGTCTCCACCGAGACAAACATGCCTCTTTTGCCTGCATTTGCACCATCAGCCGCCGATTCTACTGGTTTTTCCATCGAAATGTGGATGCGCTTGCCCAACGAAGTTTCCACCTGCCCCCATGTTCTTTTCACCTCTCAGGCCGAGGACAACAGCGGTATTCTCATCCGTTCCGTTAGCCAGACCGTCGAAATTATCTTGTCCGATGGCCAGACCAGTCACTATTGGCAATCCGATCCCGGGCTGCTGCAACCTGACATGCTTCACCATTTTTGCATTACCCTCGACACCGGGCCGGGAATTATAATGTTCATCGTCGACAGCAAGCTTTGTGACGGTGGAGACACTCGCCAGTATGGCTGGGGGCGATTCAGTCCGCATCTACGCCACTGCAACGGCTCCCCGGTTGCATGGATCGATTCCGGCGGCGAAGGCTGCGTCAAGCTCCTGCGCATCTACAACCGTCCACTCACGACATCCG
This sequence comes from uncultured Armatimonadia bacterium, assembly GCA_964433395.1. Lineage (GTDB taxonomy): Bacteria > Armatimonadota > Zipacnadia > Zipacnadales > UBA11051 > UBA11051. The sequence continues at coordinate 3,717 of CAYSRY010000163.1, forward strand.
AAGCGGTCGCCAATTTCCACGCGGGCCTTCACTCGAATTTCTGATCTGACAACGCATGCTTAATCCTCAATACCAAAATAGCCGAACGGAGCCGCAACTATGACAGGACGCGAACGAATTCTCGCCGCAATGAATCTCGAACAACCTGATCGAGTGCCTGTAATGTGCCAGCTCTCAATGGGCCATTACCTCGTCAATCTCGGTCTCGATCCCGCCGAATATCTCATCTCAAACGAAGTGATTACCGACGCCTATCTCCAGCTTGCCGACCGTTACCATTTCGACGGCATTCTCATCAATCTTCCCGGCCGGGATCCCGAGGCCCGCCGATATATCGCCAACATCGAAGACACTTCTTCCGGCAAGATTGTCCACTATAAAAATGGCACCGCCTGCAGTTGCCCCAACGACGATCTCGCCAATCAACTCGATGAAATCCGTGTCGACATTGACGATCTGGGCCCCGAGCTTGTCTTCTACGAAGATCCGCATACTCTCGGCGGCCTCAAAAACCCGCCATTCTACTATGATCTCGAACCATACCAGTGGTCCGGCAACGATTTGTTCCCCGATCACCAGTTCATAATCATCGAAAGCGTCATCGCCGCAGTCGGCGACCGCCTCAGTGTTCACGCCGAGGTATTCTCACCATTCACCCAGCTCATGGAGCGTCTCGGCTACGAAAACGGTCTTATGGCTCTCCTCATGAACAAAGACAAATGCCACGCATTGCTGCAGCGCTATGCCGAAGGCGCCTCCGCACTTGCCCGGCTTCAGGCCGCCCGCGGCGTTGACGCTGTCCTCATCTCAAGTGCATTTGCAGGCGGCGGCTTCATATCACGCGCAATGTACGAAGAGTTTGTACTGCCCTATGAAAAACAGGTTGCCTCGGCAATCAAAGCCGCTGGAGTCAAAGCATACACTCACACATGTGGCGCTATCGGCGACCGCCTCGACCTCATGCAGGCCTCAGGCATTGACGGCGTCGACACCATGGATCCGCCACCGCTGGGCAACACAGAACTCGCAGAGGCGAAAAAGCAGATTGGCGACTCCATGTTCCTCAAAGGCAACGTTGACTCCGTCAATATCCTCCTCAACGGAACCGTGGACCAAGTGCGCGCAAATGCTCGCGAAAAACTTGATGCCGCGATGGCAGGCGGAGGATACATTCTCAGTTCTGCATGCTCGGTCGCTCCAAAGGTTCCGGCCGCAAATATCCTCGCCCTGCACGAAACCGTTATGGAATACGGCATCTACTGAACCGTTATAGTCTCTGTGTCATAACCTGCCCCAAGAGGAACTATCCGCCTCTCCGACCCGTTATTCCGATTAGCAATGCGGCTGCAAACCACAATTTGCAGCCGCATTAGCAACCGCCACGACAATACGCTATAATACCATTCCGGCATGAACGGCTTCTTGCCTGTTGACACTCTGTGGGGGAATAATGATGAAGCTTGTAGTCACCGGTGGGTCGGGGTTCCTCGGCCTTCATTGCTGCACCGAAATGGCCACCAGATTCGACGAGATTCTCGTCGTCGACATTGACCCGCTCGACCCATCCGAATACCCAGACAACGTATCGTATGTAAACGCTGACATTCGCAAAATCGACCAGCTCCAGGCCGCTTTCAAAGGCGCGGACCTTGTCGTACACGCTGCTGCGGCTCTGCCACTGTGGTCTGCCAAAGACATCATGGACA
>CAYSRY010000163.1:5432-8014 GCA_964433395.1 uncultured Armatimonadia bacterium
CGATGTCGATGGAACGAGAAATGTCCTCCAGGCCGCAATGGATAATGGCGTAAAACGCGTTGTTCAGATTTCCTCCACTGCCGTATACGGCGTACCCATCAAACACCCGATTGTCGAAACGGACCCTCTCGTTGGCGTTGGTCCATATGGTATTGCCAAAATCGAAGGCGAAAAAATCTGCGAAGAGTACCGCAAAAAAGGCCTCTGCGTCCCGATTATCCGCCCCAAAACATTCATCGGGACGGCTCGCCTCGGCGTCTTCCAGATTCTCTATGATTGGGTGGAATCCGGCAAAAAAATCCCCATCATCGGAAATGGCACTAACCGGTACCAGCTTCTCGAAGTCGAAGACCTTGTCGATGCTATCTATCTCGCACTGACTGGCCCCGACGACAAAGTCAACGATACGTTCAACGTTGGCGCCAGGATATTCCATACGGTCAATGAGGACGTAGGCGACATGTGCGCCTACGCCGGAACTGGCGCACGAGTCATGAAAACTCAGGCATGGCTTGTGAAAGCTCTGCTGAGCATCGCATGGGCATTGCGCATCTCGCCACTCTACAAATGGGTCTACGGTACTGCCGACAAGGACTCTTTTGTCTCTATCGACAAAATTCAAGAGATACTCGGCTGGGAACCGAAATACAGTAATGCCCAGGCTCTCATCCGCTCTTATCAGTGGTATCTCGACAACAAAGAAGAAATCGCCGGACGTGAGGGAATCACTCACCGCGTTGCATGGAAGCAGGGCATACTCGGCTTTGTCAAACGCTTCATGTAACCCCTCTCATCCATCTGCATTTCAGAAGCCCGGCCTCTACTGGCCGGGCTTTTTTCATATGCCCGCCCAAAATCTTTCGTTTTAGCAGGCAATCCCTTCTTTCTCATGGAACTGTCTCGTTGATCTTTGCATACACCATCGTCTGCGGAGGCATCCATGAGTTCAGACCTTGCCATATTCACAGTTACTTTACTGTTCATATGCATTATCCCAGCCAGCGCCGCCGATGGACCCGAATATGGCGGCCGTTATACAAAACAGCGCATCGCCAATCTCAGGGCCAATGTCGAGAAATTCGACTGGGCGCAAAATCAGCGTACATCAGCGGTCAACTCCGCCGCCCACTGGCTTAATATCTCCGACGACGACCTCTGGGCCATGATCCCCTGCCAGAATCTACCCCGCAACATCGATCCACAGATTGACCATGGCGTCCGCACTGGCGGCTGCCCGGTATGCGGCAGTGACCCGTACCGTGACAGCAACAAATACCCGTGGAAAGTCGATGTCTGGAATCACCCATGGAAAGTCATTTGCCCTGACTGTGGCGCAATGATCCCGAGCAATGATTTCGGCGCTTACTACAAATCAGGCATCGACGAGACCGGCTGCTTCAATCCCGAGAAAGCAGACAAAAATATTCTCTTCAATATTGACCATCCCGACCCCGCCGATCCTCTCCATAAAGCATTTGTCGACGATGGCTGGGGCTTCAAAACCGACGATGGCGCAGTCAACCGCTTCATCGGCTACTACGCCTATCGCTACTGGCTCGTCATCAAATCAGGCGTCGCAGCGCTTGCCAATGCCTATCTCTACACAGGCGATCCCGTCTATGCGCGCAAGGCTGGCATCATGCTTGATCGCATCGCCGACGTCTACCCCGACATGGACTGGTCCGTTTATGGAAAGCAGGGCTGGTTCCACTCTGGCTCCACTGATGGCGGCAAAATCGAGGGGAGTATCTGGGAAGTCGGCACGGTCATCACTCTTGCCAATGCCTACGAACAGATCAAACCCGGCCTCTACAATCAACCTGAACTCTACCGGTTCCTCGCAGACAAAGCAAAACAATACACGCTCCCGACGCCTAAAGACAGCTATTCCGATCTCGTCTCCAACATCGACACCAATCTTCTCGGCGAATTTGTCAAAGCCGTCAAAAGTGGCCGCGCCATTTATGGCAACGAAGGCGATCCTCAACATTGCGTCATCCGCTCTGCAGTTGCGCTTAACCGCATGCCGCTTTCCGCTGAATGGATTGACTGGACATTCAAAGAGGGCTCCATCGGTCAGGGCCGCCTGAAACCCGGCGAGGGTGACCACATTCCCGGCCTCATCGTCGCAACCATCGACCGCGACGGTGCAGGAGCCGAGGGCTCGCCCGGATATTCATTTTCATGGGGCGTCGCGCTCGGCGCTGCGGCCGATCTTCTCGCCGACTACGAGGACTACGCCACCCACGACATCTACCGGGATTTCCCGATGTTCAAAAAGACCCTCACTGTCGGGTGGCGGGCCGCTGTGCTTGCTGCGACCACTCCCAATATCGGCGACACAAGCTCATGCGGCGGTCGCCCATTCATCGCCGCAGATCCCGATTTCATAGCCAAAGGCTACCGCTATCTCAAAGACCCGGAAGTCGGTAAAATGGCCGTCTGGGCAAGTCATGGAAATGTCGCTGGCCTCGGACGTGACATCCTCGCTGCGGATCCCGATTGGGTAGAAAAGGATCTGCTCAAACTCGCCGAAGAATACGGCGCCGAACCTCCAATTCAGGGCGACAACCTCCACGGAT
>CAYSRY010000164.1:0-8012 GCA_964433395.1 uncultured Armatimonadia bacterium
GCGTGTGTCTTGCTAGTGCAGCAAAGTCATGTTATACTGTGTTCCTCCATGAATGACAAATGCAGGCATGCCACGGCAGCCGGCATAGATACTCTTTAGGCACAGCGCTTTCACAGGAGTGGAAAGAATGAAAACCGATATTCATCCGGAATATGTGGACTGCACGGTCACCTGCGCATGCGGCGAGACCTTTGAGACACGCGCGACCAAGCCGCAGTTGAAGGTCGAGGTATGTTCCAAGTGCCACCCGTTCTTCACCGGTCAGCAGAAAATCGTAGACACTGAGGGCCGCGTCGAGCGGTTCATCAAGCGCTACGGTCTGCAGAATGACTACAAGGAATATGCCGGCGAAGACAAATCCAAGTAGCACATTCGTCAGCATTCGAGCTTACCCCTACCCAGGCCCACCCGGCCTGGGTAGTTGGCGAATGGCCGGCGTGTTTCAGGTCAGCACAGGCATTTTCGTAATGCACTCCCGCACTAAGAAGCTGGTTCCATGAGCGAGAAAGAAGAAAAACACTTCTACGGTGGCCAAGCCCTCATCGAAGGCGTGATGATGCGTGGCAAGGATAGATGGGCTGCTGCTGTTCATCGGCAAGATGGCCGAGTGGTGGTAACCAAGCAACCTGTCAGCAGTTTCGCTGAGAAACATGCCTGGGCACGCTGGCCACTGATTCGAGGCAATTTTGCTTTGGTGGATTCGTTCGTTCTTGGCACACGTTCTCTGATCTACTCATTCAACGTGCTGGCTGATGAAGAAATGCAACTTCAGGCAGCGGCGAAAGCCGAGAAGGCAGCGGACGAGGCTGCGGGGCAACCTGTTCCAAAAGATGTTGCTGAAAAGGCAAACGCGAAGCCAATGCAGAAACAAAGTGACAACGGCTGGATGATCTGGCTGAGCATGATTCCAGCTTTTGCGCTTGCGATCGGTCTTTTCGTGCTTCTGCCAGCGGCAGTGCCGGACTGGCTGCATGCCGATAAACTCGGGGCTATTGGTAAGAATGGCATCGAGGCGATAGTTCGAATTATCGCCATCGTCGGGTATATCGCGGCGATTTCGCTTATGCCAGACATCCGGCGAGTGTTTGAATTCCACGGCGCAGAACACGCGACTATCAATGCATATGAGGCCGGAGAGGCGCTTCTGCCGAAAAACATACTGAAGTATGGCCCGTTACACCCTCGCTGCGGAACAAGTTTTCTGCTGCTTTTTGTGGTTGTGAAACTGCTTCTCAACATTCCGCTGGGTTGGCCAGATCTTGCGCTGCGGCTTGTTCTGCGGCTTGTAATGGTGATACCGGCGGCGGCTGTGTCGTATGAGATACTCCGCTATGGCGGACGGCATCAGGACAGCTGGTTCGGGCGGATGCTGTCATTTCCGGGAAAATACCTGCAACGTCTGACGACACGGACGCCAGATGAAGAGCAGATAGAAATGGCTGTATACGCACTGGCAGCCGTTGCAGACGAAGTGGACCTTCCGGAAGGCTGGCCAGAACCCTGCTACGCCGGAATAGACGGAAAAATAGCAATCTCTCCGGGTGATCATCACCAGGAAACGGGTACAATGATAGAGACGCCGGAGACGGCACCAGAGACTCCGGCTGGTGACTAGAGACAAGGTTGTGCTCACATGGAACTGAAAGCCGCACTAAATAAACTCAGTGATGAGCTTGGCGAGCTGGAGAAGGATCTCAGCGACCCGAGTGTAATCAGTAATCAGAACCGTTTTCGAGAGCTTTCAAGGCGACACTCTGAACTTCAACCCGTGGTTACGGCATACAATGAATATCTGGCAGCCGAACAACAGCGTGATGAGGCCAATGAGATGCTCGCCGAAGATGATGGTGAGATGCGTGAGTATCTTGAGGGCGAGCGCGACTCTGCTGAAGCGATGCTCGAAAAGCTTGAGGGCACGTTGACGCGAATGCTTGTTCCAAAGGACCCGATGGATGACAAGAATGCGGTCGTTGAGATCCGTGCGGGAACCGGTGGCGATGAGGCAGGGCTTTTCGCCGGAGATCTATATTTGATGTACTCGCGCTTCGCTGAGCTCAAGGGCTGGGCCGTGTCGATTATGGATATGACTGAATCAGACCTCGGCGGGTACAAGGAGATCGTATTTTCTGTCGAGGGTCGCGGTGCTTATGGCGCACTGCAACATGAAATGGGCGTTCACCGTGTTCAGCGGGTTCCGGAGACGGAATCGCAGGGGCGGATCCACACGTCGGCTGCCACAGTAGCAGTTTTGCCGGAAGCCGAAGAGATTGACTTCGACCTTGATATGAACGAGCTTGAGATCGTGACATTCCGCGCTGGCGGCCCTGGCGGCCAGCACATGCAGAAGAATGACACGGCAGTGCGTATTACGCATAAACCCACCGGGGTCTCGGTATCATGTACGAAGGAGCGCTCCCAGCGCCAGAATCGTGAGAAGGCACTACAAATCGTACGTTCGAAACTGTATGAGATGGAAGTCCAGAAAGCTCAGGAAGAGCAGGCAGCTTCTCGAAAGTCGCAGATCAAGAGCGGTGATCGGAGCGAGAAAATCCGCACATACAATTTTCCTCAAGACCGACTTACGGACCACCGTATTGGACTTACTGTACACAACCTACCAGCCATCCTTGCCGGCGAGATCGATGAGATCATCGACGGGCTCGCCGAAGCCTACTATCAGGAGCGGCTCGCAGCTCAAGCCGAAGCGGGGAACGACTAATCCGGGGGTCCCCATGAAACAAGCTTCAGACCGTTCTGCCATGCCAATCGGCCCGGATGGCGATACCGTGCGTGAAATGTTGGATGCAGCGTCTGAAATTCTGACCACAAGTGGCGCAGACAGCCCCCGTTTTGATGCTGAGGTCCTGTTGGCGCACATTCTGGACACCAAACCTGGCATCATCGCATCGCCACTTCCCCCTCGTCCCACCCTTGAGCAAACGCACATTTTCTACAACCTGTTAGAACTCCGCCGCCGGGGAATGCCCCTGAACTACGTCGTTGGCACCTGTGAATTCATGGGGCTGACATTTCGTTGTGACTCCCGCGCCCTTTCGCCCCGCCACGAGAGTGAACTGGCAGCGGAAATTCTTATTGAGCAGGCCAAGGCCCACGGTGGCCAGGGCTGGCTTGTTGACGTTGGGTGTGGCAGCGGGGTTCTCGGTCTTTCAGCAGGATACTATCTGCCGGACGTTAAAGTGACGGGCTGCGATATATCTGCAGCCGCGCTTGAGCTCTTCAGCGAAAATGCGGCACTTCTGGACATCTCAGCGCGTGTCCAGGCAGTGCAGAGCAGCTTTCTGGACTGGTTGAGCAGTGAAGCAGCCGGTAAAGTGCGGTATCTGGTTAGTAATCCGCCATATGTCCGCGAGGCGATCTATCCCACTCTGCAACGTGAGATCGTCGAGTATGAGCCGAAGGTGGCTCTTGTGGCGCCCACTGTCGATGGTCTTGGAGCATATCGGGAAATGGCCGCCCGTCTGAGCGAGATGACGCAGCTTGAAGTCGCAGTATTTGAGGTTGGCTATGATCAGGCAGCAGTTTCCGGCATTATGATCGCAGCACGGCCAGACATGGCCTGGAACCTGAAGGACGATTACGGCGGCAACCAGCGCATGGTAATTGGAATTCGACAATGAGTCCCATAGTCCATGTAGATACCAGCAATGTGGGACGGGTGGTGGCTGAGGCTGCTGCCGTTCTGGCAGCCAGCGGCCTGATTGTCATGCCGACAGATACTGTATATGGCCTGGCATGCGCCGCCACCGCAGAAGCTGCGGGGAAAATCTTTACCGTGAAGGCGAGGGACCGTGGAAAGCCCCTTCCTGTGCTGATCAACGGGCTGGAACAGCTCGCCGTGGTGGCTCGCGAGATCCCCGAGAAACTGATTGACCTGAACCGGGCATACTGGCCAGGTCCACTGACTGTGATCGTGAAGAAGACGCCCTCTTTACCAGAGGAAATCACCGGCGGGCACGACACAGTCGGTGTGCGCGTACCCAATCACCCTGTAGCCTTGGAACTGCTGCGCGTTTACGGGAAACCGATTGTCGCGACAAGTGCAAATATGTCGGGAGAAGCTGCGGCAACATCAATTGACGGCATTGACGCAAGTATTCTTGAATGCGTCGAAATGGTCCTGGACAGCGGAGAATGCCCTATTCAGGAGGCTTCCACAGTGCTTGACCTGAGCGGTGAGGCACCGTGCATTCTGAGGAGTGGCCCGATCAGCTCTGAAGAGCTTTTTCGCATTTTGCGGAGTGAGGTCCTATAGGTCTATAATGGTGGTGGCGAGGGGCTGATGACTCTCGGCCGCGCTGGCAAACCCAACAAGCCAGCCAGACGCGGCCACATTGGATGCAGGCGAACAATACTCTGAGGTGCAAGCATGCGTGTCGGATTCTTTGACCGAGTCATCACTCCACCACTTGGCTACGAAATGCCCGGCGGCTTCAACAAACGCTATGCAACCGGCGTCAGAGACGACCTCCGCGCCAATGCCATCTATATTGAGAATTTTGGTACCGCCGCAGTACTGATCTCGGTTGACTGCGTATCGTTCGACGGGGAATTCGCAGCCATCGTGCGTGGTGTGGTTCAGGAATACGCACGCGTTCCAGCACGCAATGTTCTGGTAGCCGCTACCCATGACCATTCCGCTGGCCCGACTGCAGACGTGCTGATGAGCGAAAAAAACGCTGTGTACTGCAAATGGGCGGCCGAGCAGGCAGGCAGCGCCGCCGTCGGTGCCATGCAGCGAGCAACTGAAGCCAAAGTTGGCTGGGAGACAGCCGATGTGAGCGGCTTGGGGTTCAACCGTCGCTGGTTTGTTCGGGGGCGGGAGGACGTCGTCACAAACCCGGGGCGTATCCCTTTTGAAGACAGACTTCGGCCGGCCGGACCAGTGGATGAGCAGGTAATCGCCTTTGGAGCCTGGGATGAGGATGGGCAGTTGCTGGGGGCTTTGGTGAATTTCACCTGCCATACCACTCTGATGTCAGGCCAACGCTACTCGGCCGATTACCCGGGCGAGCTGAGACGGCAATTGGGCGTACCCATTGTCTATCTGAACGGAGCTATGGGCGACATCAACCAGATAGATTTTTCGGACCCCGATGAGACAAGTCAATTCTTTGGTACAGATGCTGTCAAAGCATTTGGCTCTGAACTGGCTGACGGTGTCCATGAAGCTCTTGGGAAGGCGCCACGGTATACATCGTCTCTGATTGATGCCTACAGTGAGATAATTGAGCTGGAACTGCGCAGCCCTGAAAAGAAACAACTGGCCGAGGCTCGTGCGCTATACGAGAATGACGACGCAGAGTGGGACACTGATCGGATCTACGCACGGGAGCTTGCGCTTCTGGACGAACGAATCGCGACCGAGGGCCCCACAACACAGGCTGAGATACAGGCTTTGAAAATTGGTGACCTGCGAATAGCCGCTACCCCGGCTCAGCCATTCTGCCAGATGGGCCTGGAGATCAAAGCCAGTCAGGAAAATCCGACAATGATTGTATCGCTCGCCAATGGAAACGTCGGCTATGTTGGCAAGCGCGAGCACTACGCAGAAGGCGGATACGAACTTACGCTGAAGCGCGGCGCAGCACTCGCCCCGGGAGCCGGGGAACAGTGTGTGGCCGCTTCAATCTGGGCGCTGGACAAACTCATGACGTAGTTTTGGCACGCAGGGGCTACACAAAGCACAGAGACGACAGTCTCCATGCTCACCCCCGGATGATACTGACGCATATTGTATTTGACTAACAACATAAGACGTGGTGAACACTGAGGGGCAGCGTGGATAGCATATCGCGGCCCGGAGTGCAAATATAGAGATACAGGAAGCGGACAGGACATGAAAATTGGACTATTGGGGCTGCCAGGCAGCGGTAAGAGCACAGTTTTCCGCGCGGTGACAGGCAAAGAACAGCAGAGCCATCACGGGGAAGACATCGCAGTCGTGCGGGTACCCGATCCCCGTCTGGATTTCCTCGCAGATATGTACAATCCGAAAAAGAAAACTCCCCCCGAAATCACGTTTGTTGACCTGACGGCACTGAGTCAGGGCGAAGACATGTCAAGCCGCTCTAACCGCCTGAAGCAAGTTGCAGGCGACGCTGATGCATTCACGCTGGTGGTGCAGGGCTTTGGTGAGATGGACTGCTCGGGCGGGGAGCTGGACCCCAAATCGGATCTTGAGGTACTACTTCTGGAGCTGACCTTTACAGATCTGGACCTGATTGATAGGCGGATCGCGCGTATTACGGACAGCGGTTCGCGCTCGAAAAAGGATGACACGCAGAAGGAACTCGAGCTGCTCCATCGCTGCCATAATCATCTTGAGGCAGGGCGGCTGATGCGAGACATGGAACTGACAACAGAAGAAGCCAAATCACTGCGTGGCTTCGCTTTTCTGACCAATCTCCCGATGGTGGTAGTCTTTAACATTGATGAAGACGATCTGGAAGGCGCAAAAGTCCAAGCCGCAGTTGAGTATGCCGAAAGCATGGGCCTGAATCATGTAACCTTCTGCGCGACCGTCGAGGAGGAAATCGCCCAACTTCCGCCAGAAGAGCAGAGGGAATTCCTGGCCGACTACGGATTGACAGAATCGGCGCGCGACCGCCTGATTAAAGCAGCCTATGATTCGCTGGCAGTAATCACGTTCTTTACGTCCGGACCGGACGAATGCCGCGGCTGGACCATTCGCCAGGGTACAAATGCCCAAGGCGCGGCCGGAAAAATCCATACTGACCTGGCCGACAATTTTGTCCGCGCAGAAGTCATTCATTTCGCAGATATGGAGAAATGCGGTTCGGAAGCAGAATGCCGCAAGCAAGGCGTTTGGGGACTTCAGGGCGCAGATTACCCGGTGCAGGACGGCGACATCATAGTCATTCGCTTCACGCACTAACGCACACTGGCGACAGTCGCGGAACATTGCAGCATGGGTGGAATTTGGCAAAACAGAGAATACACCAGGAGAGCTCAAACCCTTCGGAGTGAGGAGTGCAGGCATGGTAATTCGCAGCCGGACACCAACGAGGATCGACTTTGCAGGCGGCACCACAGACCTCGCTGCTTTTGCATCGCGTGAGGGTGGCGCAGTGATTAATGCCGCGATCAACCGCCATGCCTACTGTTCATTCCAGCCCACAACAAAACCCGGCGTCCGTATCGTGTCGCAGGACCTGGGCAATTTTGTGGAAGCCCGCAATATTCGCGATCTGGAATATGACGGGAATCTGGACCTGCTGAAAGCAGCTATCCGCCAGATGGACTTTGACGAAGGTATGGAGATATCAGTGCGCTGTGACGCACCTCCGGGGTCTGGTACAGGCTCGTCGGCGTCAGTTGGCGTTGCTCTACTGGGACTGCTTGATTATCTGCGAGCATTCAAGCATGATCAGGAACGGACAAAACTGAGCCGCTTTGAGATTGCAGACATGGCCTGCGAGCTTGAACTGCAGGAGCTGCAAATCGTCGGCGGAAAACAGGACCAGTTCGCAGCAGCTCTCGGCGGGTTCAACTACATGGAATTCTATGCAGAAGGCAAAGTGGCGATCCAACCGGTGGCAATTCCGGAGCGGTTGCGCTATGACCTCGAGAAGCATCTGATATTGTTTTATACAGGGCGTTCGCGGCTGTCTGGCGACACAAATGATCGTATGATCAGCGCGTATGAGGCCGGCGATCCAGTTGTGGTGGACGCACTGCGAACAGTAAAACGCGTTGCCGGCGACGTCTACCGTGCTTTTCTGGCCGGAGATGTCGCCTGGTTCGGCGAACTCCTTCTGGAAGAGTGGGCCGCGAGAGAGAAACTGGCTCCAGGCGTGGTAACCGATGAAATGCGCGCGCTGAAGGACATCGCGCTGGGCGCAGGCGCTATTGGTGCAAAAGTCTGTGGGGCTGGCGGCGGTGGCTGCCTTCTTTTCCTGTCAGCTGCAGACCGTGAGGCACATGTTCGTCACGCACTTGAGAAAACCGGTGGTCATGTACTGGATTTCCAT
>CAYSRY010000165.1:0-7919 GCA_964433395.1 uncultured Armatimonadia bacterium
TTCAGCTCTGTAATCCCGACGTTCGTGAGGATTTCGTCCCTTTTCGGTAGCCATTCATCCCGCAGAGCTTCGACTTGCCAGTTGTCGAACCAGCGGCCTTGAAAAAAGTGATGGTGTCGACGCAGGCCAATCTCTGTGAACCCCGCCTTAATCAGCGCATATTTACTGGCTTCGTTGCCTGTCAGTCCGCATGCCCATATCTTGTGCAGCCCGCCAGCCACGATGTTTTCAAATGCGTACGCGACGATCGTGGTCTCAACGACTTGCCCCAGGCCGCGCCCCCAGTAGGCTTTGTCACCCAGAAGAATGCCGAGTTCTGCACGCGAGTGGCTGGGGTCAATGTCGCGCAGGCCGATGTTGCCGACAAGTGTGTCGCCCGCATAGATCATCCATACAATCTCATTCTGACTACCGTTGGTATTTTGAAGCCAGTCAATCTCGGCACTCTCAGTCAGGCTTCCCGTGTAAGAGAGATATAAGCCTGTGCGGTTGTCATTCAGCCATTCCGTGAACATACGCGCACAGTGTGCTTCATCACGTGGCCCACCAAGCTCAAGCGTGATTGGTCCTCCGCTTTTGCTGCCACGATCATAGATAACTGTCATTGTCGGTCCGAACACTGTCTATTCCCCTCGCTTTGCTTTCTGTGTGCGATACCCGGCGAATCGCCGCCGCAGTTGTTCCGGGCTGGCGACGCCTGTAACGCCGATCTGCTCAATTGTGATGGACGAGGTGACGATGCCGAAGACCGCGGCTTCCACAGGAGTTGCCCCCGCGCACAGTGCCGGCACGATACTTGCTGTCGTGCTGTCGCCTGCCCCGCATATATCAACTGGCCCTTCGATGTGATAGCCCGGTACGTGCGTAAATTCCTCGCCGTCGCGTACGCCGATGCCATGGTCGCCCAGCGTCATGAATACCGGCCGTCCTGTCTTTGCAGCGAGCGCGAATGTGACTTCTTCGGCCTCATCCGGTCCCGGTGCATCTGTCATCTCTATAGATACAGCGGCCGCGCCTTCAAAAGCGTTCGGCTTAATAATTGCATTTTCGTATCCGCCGATATTCCCTCGAGAGTCGATAAAAATCGGCATATTGGGCGTTTCCGCGCCAATCCGACCAACTTCAGCGCGCACTTTCCCGGTTATGCAGCCAAGTTCCCCTTCGGCCACCTGATCGGCGATGATAATTCCATCCGCGCGTTCGGCGCATCGTCGCAGCCGCGCGATCATCAGGCCCTGCGTCTGACAGCGCTTCGCGCCACCTGATGTCCATGCGATTAAGCTCGCGCTCGCCAGATTTCTCTTGCAGCATTGGCTTTGTATACGTTGGAGTGAGGCGGCCCGCAGCAGTGCCAAGCTCCTCCATGTCCACATCCCAGTCAGCAAATACACGCCGCATTTCGAAGCCGTGCCCGTCGTCGCCGATAAGGCCCGCGGCGATTATTTCGCCCACTCCCAGAGCGCGCAGATTACCCACCACAGTCCCCGCGGCTCCGGGACTGATGCGACGCGCCACTATCTGGTGCGCGTCCAGGCCGGTCTCCACCGAAGCTTCAGCCAGTTGCGGGTCTATGACGAGATATTCGTCGAGAAAATAATCGCCGACGACTGCCACCGTCACATCCGGAAATCGCCTGAGTATCTCCTCAAATCGCTCTTCGGTCATGAACGCCACAGCTTCATCACTCTCCGGTGCAGGTTGGGAATCGACACTTTGTGATCAAGCTGGAAATAGATGCTCTCGCCACCATCGGCCACTGTCCGCACCAATATGGTCTTCCACGGCCGATAGTAATACATCGGATTATCTTTGCTCGGCTGGCAGTGATAGTTTCTCGCGAGTGTCATCAGGTCAAAATTCGCTGACGTAAAGTGTCGGATTTCTCGCCCCTCCTGCATGGCTACATTCCGCGCCATTGACAGTGCCTTCAGATACACTTCCGGCCCCATGACTGCGCTGCCGAAATTCGTGAAGACGCCGCCTTCAAGCCCACTCACCGTATTCGTGAAAATCAGAAAATCCCGGTATGACGCTTCACCGAGCGCCGCCCCGTCACAGTTGGGCAGCTCATGGCTGATGTCATACCCGATGCCCAGATGGATCGTCGCCGGAATCCCCGCTTCATATGCTGCGGCGAAAATGCTTTGCTCCCGGTATGGGCATTCCTGCTCAACGATCATACGCCCGACTGCTTCGCCCAGCCCGATTCCGTCGCGGCAGGCCGCTTTGGCCGCTTCATTCAGATTTCCGGTTTCTTCCCACAGGCCGAATTGTCCGAGCTGAATATATTTCGCCACGCTTTCGGTCGTCGCACCGATCAGCGACATCTCATAATCGTGAATGCTGCAGGCGCCATTGCCGCTGAGGTGCGTCACGATGCCCTGCCGGATGAAATCCGCAACAAAGCGCGACAACCCCTGCTTGATGACATGCGCGCCCATGCTCCACATGACAGTCGCACCGTTCTTTCGCGCAGCGACTATCCGCTGGGCCAGCTCGTCGAGATCCGGATTATCCAGCTCCTCGACTTCGGCATCCAGTGGCAACACTTCCTCGATCGTCATGTCATGTTCGCGCTGCGAGAGTGGCAGCACGGTGAGCTTGCTCTTATCGAATTCCTTGAACGGCATATCCTCAGTCCTCCGCCATTAGATAGGCCACGAGTTCGCGCCACTGCCGGAACTCGGGCACAATGATGTCTGCACCGGCCTGCACGAGCCGGTTTCTTTTCCAGTGATTCACGCCTTCGCGCGTGTATTCGTCGGTGGCGACGCCGACTGCGCCTCCTCCGGCTTCTTTCGCGTTCATTATTTCGACGTACCCGTCGCCGAATGCCACAAGCTCCGGGCCATGCAGGTCATTGTCGCGCAGAATCTGCTCGATGACCATCTTTTTTGAAAAATTCTCAACCCGCTCCAGCGCGCCATATATATGTGGCCCGAAATACTCTGCCACGCCGACCAGCTCTGCCTCCTGCCGCACGAATTCGATGTCCGTCCCAGACGCCAGATACAGGCTGATCCCACGCGCCTTCAGCTCCTGCACAATCTCCAGCGCACCTGGCACGCGCATTTCCCCCGGTGCCACAGTCCCGTCCGCAAGCCCTTTCAGACGCCCGTCAATACGTTCGCCAAGCCGCTGCAGATATTCTCTTTTGTACACCACAGGGTCTTCCGGCTTGCCACCACGCAGCTTTATTTCATCCGCAAGCCGCATCATCTGATAGATGGTCTGCTTGCCGGTAAGCGTCACCACAAATTCCTCGACGAGATTATACAGTTCCTGCGCTGGCTCGCCAGTGCCGATCTCCGTGAGCTTCTCCACCAGCATCGGGATCATGACGTCCTGCCATCCGGCGCGCACGAGTGAAATTGTGCCATCGAAATCAAAAATCGCCGATTTCATAACTCCGCGTGACATACCCGAATTGCGGATTTCTATGTCCAGCCCGGGCAATTTCGCCCCGAGCTCATATTCTGGAAAATCATTCTCCCGAAAATCGTTCCCCTCCAGCGCACTCACCCTTTCTCGCACCATTGCATCATGATGCCGCAATTCTGCATATTGGGCTATTTCGCTTCAATCGGCTTTCAACCTGCAATTCCGGTGCGCTTCAGAAGGCAGGATGCGCGCCCACAGCGGCGAAGGTGAAATTGTGTATGCAAATAAAGAGGCGAGGCTTCCCGTCAGGGGGTATTCGCATGAAGGTATTAATCCTCAACGGCAGCCCGCGCACCACTGGTACGGTCGCGACGCTGCTGCGCGCAGTTGAAGAAGGCATCGGCGCTGCTGCGCAGGTTGAATGGATAAATGTCTGCCAATTGCAGATTACGCCGTGTGTCGGGTGCATGGAGTGCCGTCCCGACCACGAATGTGTCCTTGCGCATGACGACGCTCATGCCATGGTAGAAAAAATCAATGCTGCCGACGCGCTGGTTATCGGTACACCTACCTATTGGGGCAACATGAGCGGCCAGCTCAAAGTTCTTTTCGATCGCCTCGTCCCGGTTTTCATGGGAGAATCTCCCAGCGGCATGCCGGTGCCGCGTCAGAAAGGGAAGCGGGGCATCATTGTTGCAGCGTGCACAACGCCCTGGCCATTCAGCTCTCTAATGAAGCAATCATCTGGAGCGATCAAAGCCATAGCGGAGATCCTGCGCTATGGAGGGTACAGGATCATCGGCACGCTCGCTGCGCCCAACACAAAGGCCGCCGACACGGTTCCCGCTGCTATTGTCAAACGGGCGGTTGCGCTTGGTCACAAGTTGACCGCTAAATAAATTGGAACACCACAGTTAAACGGCTTGTCTAACAGCCATTGGCAACTATAATACTATCGAGGTGCGACTATGTCTCTGCGAAAAGTGCCATGCATCATATTGATTGCTGCAATCGCGATGACACTCGTCGGCTTTGACGGCTGCAACGGGGCGGATAATGGCACGGCGGAAGGGGCCATCGACATCGCGAATGCTGGCATCAATGAGGAAAAAATCGATATGGAGGGCGTGGCGAACGTCTCCGAAAATGCCTTCACAAAGTATTATCATCCAGTCCGCGTAACCGTCGACCCCAACGTCCCCGCATATGATCTGCCGGTTGATCTGGCGACCGCTACCAATTACAAGGAATTCACGCAGGCGTTCGACACTCAGCCAGCGCAGCTCGCACTTCTGCGCCAGAATGGCTTTGTCACCACTGATTTCCGGGAACGCTTCGACGAAGTCGCGGGTACCTATAAATACCTCAAAGACAGCGACGTCCCGGTATTCATAACCACTGATTCACTCCTGCATCTCTACCATGTGCAGTTTGGGAAGACCCTCAAAGACATCGAGCAGAACCGCTTCTATCCGGATCTGATCACTCTTACTGACTTGATGCAGAAAGCATCGCAAGACCAATATGACACGCTGTCTGGCGCGCTCCACGATGCCGCCCGCCAGAACTGGGCATACTTCACTGTCGCGCGCGTTCTCCTCGAACCCGATTTCACCATTCCTGAGCCAATCAAGGCTGATGTCGCGGCCGAACTCAGGCTCATTGACGCCCACTCAGGTCAGGTTCCAAGTCCGATTTTCACCTACATTGAAAACTACTCCCAATACGTCCCTCGCGGGCATTACACGCGTTCTGAGGAGCTTAAACGATATTTCAAAGCCATGATGTGGTATGGCCGTATCGGCATGCTTATTGTCGGCAAAGACCTCAATCCTGACGCTGTAATATCCCAGGAAGAGGCCGACCGCCAGACAATGCAGGCTGCTCTTATTGCAGGCCTCCTCAACTCCACCAGCGACGAAATGGCCGTAGCAAGCGAAATCTGGAATAAAATCTACCAGGTCACCGCATTCTATGTAGGCATCGCCGACGACCTGACGCCCGCCGATTACTCTGCGGCTCTCAATCAGGTCCTCGGTGCAAGCTGGAGCTGGCAGGCATTGGCCGAAGAGGGCACGCTCGACAAACTCCGCGAGCAGCTCGCTACATTCGGCTCGCCCCGCATCTATGGCGGCTTGGGCGCGGTAACCATGCAGCCTCCCTTCACTCCTGATCAGCTCAAGGAAGCTCTCGCTATCACAGCCGGCCTCCGTTTCATGGGGCAGAGGTATGTCCCCGATTCCTACATGGCCCAGAAAGTCCTGACCCCATCGGTCGGCGCTTATCAGGGCGCCGGAAAGCCGTTCACGATGGCGCGGACGCCGATGGGCGACATCCGCGGATTTCCACGCGGCCTCGATATTCTCAATGCAATGGGCTCTGAACGGGCGGCTGAAATCCTCGCCGCAGAGGGCGACACCGAATACCCCGACTACGATCTGCGCATGGGAGAATTGCGCGCTCAATTTGCCGCGATGGGCGAAAATGCGTGGAACCAAAATCTCTACTGGTCATGGCTCCATGCGCTCGACGCCACCATCAGGCCTGTCTCCGGCGATGGCTGGCCCACTTTCATGACCACTCAGGCATGGCAGGACAAAAATCTCAATACCGCCCTCGCCTCATGGGCCCAACTGCGCCATGACACCATCCTCTACGCAAAACAGACCAGCACCTTGGAGGCGGCCGCGATGCCTCCGCAAGCTGAACCGGTTGTCGGTTATGTCGAACCGGTGCCCGAATTTTATGCCCGCCTGCTGACACTCACAAACATGACGCGCGACGGCCTGAATGCCCTCGTAGTACTCGACGAAGCTGGCGACAGACGCCTTAAAAGCCTCGCGAGCATTCTCCAGCGCCTGCTCGACATCTCCCAGCAGGAACTTGCCAACCAGGAACTCTCTGACAAAGATTACCAATTTATTGCAAACTTTGGCGAAGAGCTCGAATGGGTTGTCGCTGGTGTCGAAGAAGAAGGATTAGAGACAACCATCATCGCCGATGTCCACACAGAAGCAAACACTCAGCAGGTCCTCGAAGAAGGCACTGGCTACCTGCGAGTGATGTTCGTCGCATACAAACACCCACGCGGCCATTTGCTCCTCGGCGCGGGCCCCGTTCTGTCACACTACGAATTCAAGCAGCCAATGGCCAACCGCCTCACCGATGAAGCATGGAAAGACATGCTTATGTCCGAACGCCCACCTGCTGACGCTCCCTGGGTTTCGAGCTTCTACGCACCACGGTAAAGCATCGCCCGGAACAATCCAATCGCGGGGCGGCCAAGCCGCCCCGCTTTTTTCTGTGCCTGCCGGTTCACGAAGCCTTTTTCTATTAAATCATGACAAATATGCGTACTTCGTTTCAGCTGTGCCCTCCTGGGTATACTATTCCACAGTGTTGCAGTGGATAGTATTGCGGAGGTATTCAGGATGGCCCCCGCATCTTTTTCAGCACGTCAATACGGTCTTGACTTGACAGTCTGAATTAGATATACTTTGAACCTCTATTGGTACAGAGGCAAAACATTGCGCACCTTCTTATAATAGTCTCAAAATCAGTTGTTTTTGGCTGTGATAATCGCACACAAGGGTCCGTTGCAGAAAAAGTGCCACTATGCTCCAACTGGGGTAGCACCTTTTGCAGACTATTGACCCAAGTGGTTTTTTTGGCCTATCCTCTGTCGCTCTGCGTTGTCCCGTTCGGTGTGTGACTTCACATTGGGGAGGTTACAGATGGCGGAACTTGGCGACCGTCAGCTACAGATATTCGATGTCATGCCGGATGAACAGGTGGTATTTCACGCCCGGCGCGGCTCGACGGCTGCCACGCGGCATTTGCTGGACAAGTACCGCTCGCTAGTCGAGGGCAAAGCGAAATCCTACTTCCTCGTAGGTGCGGACCACGAAGACGTCGTGCAGGAGGGCATGATCGGCCTGTTCAAGGCCATCCGCGATTTCTCCGAAGAGAATCTCTCCGCATTCAGATCGTTCGCAGAACTCTGCATCACGCGCCAGATCATTACAGCCATAAAAACAGCAACTCGACAAAAACACTCTCCCCTCAGTACCGCCGTCTCAATGGATATGCCACTGGACGACGGAGATGGGGAAACGACTGTAAGAGATACAGTCACAATTGCCGCTCCCGACGATTTACACAGAATCGCCCGGGGAAGGCATTTCTGCAGACGCGTCACGGAGTTCATAAAACGCGATCTGTCCAAGCTGGAAGCCGATGCGCTGCTGCTCTACATGAACGGGAGATCGTATCAGCAAATCGCCCGTGAGCTCGGATGTGGCGTCAAGCAGGTTGATAATGCACTGCAACGCGCCAAGAAAAAAATGGGCCGCAGCCTGCAGTCAGGATTGGATCTTACCAGCTGAAGATTTGGGAGCCGACGTAGCTCAGTTGGTAGAGCAGGGCACTTGTAATGCCCAGGTCGTCCGTTCGAATCGGGCCGTCGGCTCCAGCACTTTCTCTCCCCCTGGACAGGCTGCACAGGGTAGTTGACTTCCCGTCGCCTTGCCGCTATAATA
>CAYSRY010000166.1:0-7908 GCA_964433395.1 uncultured Armatimonadia bacterium
CCTTGAGCTTTGCAGCACGTTCTGGCAGCCTTGATGTAGCAAAGCTGCTGCTGGAACACGGTGCGAGTTTAGATGCAGTTGAGGGTGTTAGTGGATACGCGAGTGTAGGCCTGACACCGCTGCACGAAGCAGCAATCACTGGCAGGCCTGAGATAGCGAAGCTGCTCATTGCGCATGGGGCGGATGTAGATGCAATCGACATAGAAGGCCAGACTCCGCTGCACTGGGCAGCAGACTTTGGCAGGCTCGAGGTTGCGAAGCTGTTGATAGAGCACGGTACGGATGTGAATGCGAAGGACAACGAAGGTAGCACTCCGTTGGCCATTGCAATGGAGGAGGACTATTCGGAAATCGCTGAACTCCTGCGGGAGCATGGGGCAAAGGAGTAGGGAAGCACGCGTGTGGGACAGCACAGCATATAAAACATGGGGTACATCAGGAATTCATTGAAGAATATCCTGCGATACAACAGTGGTGTCCCCGAACTTTTGGTAGGTATATGGATGAGAGAAGTTGATTACATGCCAAAAGGAATTAAATACCTGCAACGAACCATCTGCTGGGGCGGTTTTGTTGTCTTTGCCGGGATACTCTTATTTGATGCTTCGTTTTTCGTGCTTCCGGACGAGCTCACATACAGAATCATGGAGGAAATCCATAACTACATACTGGGCTATCATTACACAATGGCAGCCCCTGACCCTTGGCACGTTGGACAGCTTGTGTGGTTTGTCACTGTATTGGCATTGGAATTTGTCGCAGGCATGCTTGGGTGGCAGCATAAGCTAACAGACCGACGTCCCGGAGCTCTAACGATAGCACTGGTCTCGCTCCTCTTGGCTCTGAGCTATGTATACATGGAACACGCTGGTGGCCTATCGTGGTGCCTCATGTACGGTTGGCCATTCTATGCGCAACTGGGACACACTTTTGTACGGGTTTGGGCAAGCTGGGCATGTGGATACTTTCTCAGTCTAGCACTCGACCCGCTGAGTAACCGGAGTTTTGAGAAGTATATGTCTCAATGCGGTTTATATATCCGCTGGAGACGCTGGATGATGCGAAGGCGGAAGAGCACTCGCGTTCTGATAACCGTTGCTTTTGTGATGATTGCGCTGGTGGGAGGAGTGATAGCCAGCCGAAATGCTCTGCTGTTGCTGAATGTAGCAGCGGAAAATGGTTCTCCTATGGCTGTAAAGATATTGCTCACGTGTGGCGCAGATGCAAATGCGACCGACAGAGACAGCTGGACACCTCTGCATCATGCAGCACGCTCGGGCGACCTTGAGATAGCGAAGTTGCTCATGGAGTACGGTGCTGATATAAAGGCAACCAGTACATTTGGCCCACCACCGCTGCACTGGGCAGTAAGTTCTAACAGCCTCGAAGTAGCGCAACTACTTATTGATCATGGTGCGGAGGTAAGGGCAACCGACAGCAGTGGGCGAACACCGCTGCACTGGGCAGCAATGGAAGGCAGCCTCGAAGTAGCGCAACTACTTATTGATCATGGTGCGGAGATAAAGGCAACCGATAGTGACGGCATGACCCCGCTGCACAAGGCGGCAAGTTCTGGCAGCCTTGAGGTTGCGAAGCTGTTGATAGAGCACGGTACGGATGTGAATGCGAAGGACAACGAAGGTAGCACTCCGTTGGCCATTGCAATGGAGGAGGACTATTCGGAAATCGCTGAACTCCTGCGGGAGCATGGGGCGAAGGAGTAGCGTGCGTCCTGTTCTGGATGACGGGCGTTTGGGGAATGTGGCGCAAGTTGTAGTGGCTGATGCGATTGTATATGCCATCTTCTGGAGGAACTGGAGGTAGGGGTATTGATGAAGTAGGTGGCAATCCGCTCTCGCCGTTGAAAGCAGCGTGTCTGCGGCGAATAATAGATACAGTTAGAGGGAGTGGAATGCGAAAGACCATCGGCGTTTCGGTGATTATTGTGTGCGCCGTCTCGTCGTCGAAATGTCGCTACATAGCCCTTCTGCTTCTGGTGATGTGTTTCGCCCTTTCCATGGCGGGATGTCGGCACTCTGAAGAGCACCCTGCTATCCTGCCCTCTCCGCTGAATCCCGATATTACTCGTCATCTCGGTATCGGCGTCCCACCTCGGCTGAGCCCTGATGGGCAATATCTCGCCGTCTCCGTCTATTACCCGCGTGAAAACCGCCCGCACAGTCTCATGCTTATCAACCTGGATGCCATGACTGTACGCCAAATTGCCAGCGGTCAGGTCTGCAGCTGGTCTCCCGACAGCGGCCGCCTTGCGTATATGCGCATGTCCCCACGTGTGCGCCTGCGTGGTGTTGACCGGCCCAGCCGGCTTGAGGCTTACATATATCATCTCAGCAACGGTACGTCGGAGCTTCTGGCCTGGGTTCCACACACGACCACAGACATTATATGGGCGCCCTCCGGTGATAAACTTTGCCTCAAACAAATGGTTGCCAAAGGTTCTCAACTCACTGTGGCGTCGCTGAGTGAAGATGGACAACGCCAGCTTGTTCATTGGCGTTATATTGCGAGTGATTCAATTTGCTGGGATGCACAAAGCCGCTATGTCTATTTCATCGGAAGATCTGACCAAACGTCTTCCAACAGCATTGCGCGTGTTGATGTTAACACGGCTCAAGTGAAAGTACTAGCAACTGCATCTCCGGGAAAGCATCTGGGCTATCCCCGGCTCTCATCAGATGGTATCCGCCTCTTTTATTTCGCGTCTACGACGGTCGCCAACTTGCGCGCACGTGATACGCAATTATGGATGCTCGACACGGATACTCTCGACAATTCGCAAGTTTCCGTCCCGGACGTACAGCCAGCACCGGCCCCGTATGCGGTCTCTTCAAACGGTTCGAAGCTCATCATCCAGGATGCGCAGAACTGCCTGTGGCTCGTGGACATTTCCCAGGATACGGCAGCTATGATCGCGGACAACGGTAGCGAGCCCCGATGGCTTCCGAATAGCTCAAACGACTTCATTTACTTTGCACGCACCGCTGTACGCAGCGGCGAAAGATTTGAACTCTACCGCCAATCCATTACTACCGGGCAGAAAACTCAAATAGCAGCTTTCTGATAAATGCAGATCGGAACAACAATAATCACCGGAACAGCGTACATAATGGTGCCTGGGGGAATGTGGCGAAAGTTATAGTGGCTGATGCGATTGTCTATGCCATCTTCTGGAGGAACTGGAGGTAGCGATTGTGAGGGTAAGCGGTGGCGATTCATTTATATGGTATGTGTTGCTGCTGATCGTGGGATGCGGCGCAATCCTGCTGCCCGTCTCTCCAGCAAGCGTATTCGTGACATATGCTGCGGCTATTGTCTCTGTGGTATTAGCAGCGGTTGTAATCAGGCGCGTAGACCCGCTTCTTGTTGGTGGTGCGGTGGCTATCTCCGCCTGCGCAATTGCCTCAATGTCATATTCATTTGCCACATCGCTGAGTGACAGGGAACTGCAGGCAAGACTTGCCGAAGGCAAAGCTGAATTAGAAGCGGCCTCCGTGGTAATCACCTCATATCAGAATGAACATGGGGGCCTGCCCGGGTCCGGCGATTGGCCAGTTGCGCTCAGCGACGGGGGAAAATACGAGGATTTCTGGCTCTCCGAAGTTTATAGCGTGCCGCTTCTTTATCAGAACGCATCACTCGTGCAGTCGGTGACGGCACAAAGACTGCGACCGCTCGATGATGTCTCCGCTATTCACATTGCGCCGGACGTGTATATATGGAGCCCCGGTGTGCATCTTGATGCAGCGGAAGTCGGGCGCAGGCATTGTGTCAAACTCGTCGGTCACATCACACTTTACGTCGTGTTGCTCATAGTTCTTGCAGGTATAGCAGGCACTCTCTGGTCGTCGAAAGGCGGCATCACACTGCTGCAATGGGCATCGCCTTTGGGGATGGCCATCATTATTGTTGCTGTCCTGCTGCTTGCGACAACGTGGTTGGGCTATCGCAGTCCGGGCTATGCGGTTGGGCAATATCGAGTTGAGGGGTAT
Organism: uncultured Armatimonadia bacterium; assembly: GCA_964433395.1. Taxonomy (GTDB): domain Bacteria; phylum Armatimonadota; class Zipacnadia; order Zipacnadales; family UBA11051; genus UBA11051. The sequence goes on from CAYSRY010000166.1 coordinate 4,011, forward strand.
GTCTGGGGCCTTCAGCGCACTCATATGTATCATACGCTGCTCACTTACGAAGACGAGATGATCTCCAGGTATGCTGAAGCCGGGCTGCTGAGCCAGCCGGCTCTGGAAATGCTGCAGCAAGCGCTGGAAAATGCCCCAGAAATTCAGCCGCCGGAAAGTGTATCGCGTTGGGGAATGGAAGAAAAATGAGCAGAGGCTACAGGGCATTGGTCGTTATTGGTGCGATTGTTTTGGTCGTGACATGGCTTGGTATGGCCGTATGTTGGTTGCATTCGGCGACCACAGCCTGGCATGTGCGGGTTCACGAGAATGCGGCAGTCGGCATGACCCGCGCAGATGTCATCAACAGAATGGGGCCCCCAGATGCGGTGTATGGCCCCGGAGAGGATGGGTGGCAACGCGGCTTTACCCACCTCGAACGGCCAATTGAGCATGAGCTCCTCACTTGGTGGCTTGTTGATCCCGGGCATTCCGGGCACCGCCTGTTCGTGTATATCGACAGCAGCGAGATCGTCACATGCGTCTATCTGGGGTCGACGTGATTGCAGGGCAACGCGCAGACCGATTTGCTGAGGGAGTATGGGGCATAGTCACTATGACAAAGAAGGTGCTACCGTGCCAGATAATGTGCAGGACTCTCAAAATGATGAAAATAAGCCGTCCAATGGCCGAGGTCTCCGCGCCTCTCTAGTTGGTTTCGCGATAGGAGCTTTGGTTCAGGCATTTTTCGTCCCGCTGTCAGCTTCCCTTTTGCTCCGCCTGCTTCCCGCCTCGGTTTCAAGAAGCGGTCTCGACGTCATAGCCATGTCCTGGTGCTTGCCAGCAGGCGTGGCGTTTATCGCGGGATTGCTTTGTGGCATCAGGTTTCCCAGTTTGCGATTTCAGATCGCCAGCGGACTGGGGTTCGGCGGCGCATTGGTGTGGATCGCAGCTCCGCTGTCTGGCGTCGGTGACTGGAGGCAAATGGTTTGTCTCGCGATAGTCTGTCTACTGGCCGGGATTGCGGGGGGACTTCTCGCGGGTTGTTTTGTGCCGCGCTCAGACTCCGCTGCAGCAGATAATGAATGAGGAGATGCAATGCAAGGAGAATAGCATGAGTATCATGCGAGCGGTGTTCGCAGCATTACTCATGCTGGGCGTGGTGAGTATGGGGTGGGTGTGGTCAGTGACGTTTTCTGAGGAGCCAGAGCAGGCGCTGTATCTGGCTGCCTTGCCCGGCGCGAACCAAGCAGCTGAGCGGCAGCAGTATCTGTTGGTTCGTGCGGCAATTTCAGAGAGCGCCGCTGCCAGACCCGTTACTGTCAGCCCAATCTCAACAGATCCGGACGGCTTGACGCCTGCCGATTGGGACATGGCTGATCGAGGCATGGAAGAGCTGGTACCCATCGCGGAGAGGCATGACGGGGATGCAGCCAGTATGCACCTGGGAGATATGTGGCACACCGCGCAGTATTGGGTGCTCTGGTCTTCAGGCGAGGATGGCCCGAGTGTGAGTATTCTCGAGCATTCCTATCGCCTCTCGCCATGGCTCTTGTCGATTTACAATCTGGATGATGCCGGGCACGTTCGTTTCTGCACAGTTCGTCGGTATCAGGCCGTTATGGGCATCGTTCCCTCGGTGGCGTTGATTTCAGCCGCGCATGGCGAGGAGCGCAAGCTGCCTGTCATCGTTGCGTTTCAGCCTCCATTCGGGCTTATGTGTTTGCGCTGGTCAGCGGGTGCCTACCGTTCCGGTATGCCGGATGCCCGGCAATCTATGATTATGGCGAAGATGATAGCGCGGGGATACAGTCCATGGGCGGTAGTTGCATTGGGGCTACTGTTTGTTCGACTGATGTGGCGACGGATGGCACCAACGCAGGGAATGCGAAAGGCTCTGTGGGTGCTTTCACTATTACTGTTAGCGGTGATTGTTTGGTTTGCATCCACACTTATTTACATAAACCTTGCGACATCGTCGCCCATAATCGTGGCATGAGGCAATGAGGCAAATAATGCGTGAGACGGACTGTGGCAGGGCGATTGGAGAACTGCTATGTGCTGCTGTGTTTGCTGATAGCACCGGAGATGGCCCCCGTGTGCACTATAATCTGCATCTTTGTCGGAACAGGAATTGGTGCCCTCTGTTCTGCGGGGTGTAATTGGGCCGCAGATCAATTAACTGGGTGTCAGCCAATGGAGTACAAAGACCTCTGGCCTGCAGTAAAGGAGATCTAGTAATGATGGCAGTAGTGGTCGCACTATTTCTTCTTCTCGTTGCCATAATCTGGATGATGGTGGTGACATATCGTCTTTGGAAATGTTCAGGAGCCTGTGCCTTTGGAACAATATTCATATGCAGCGTACTTGGGGCGGTCAGTCTGCTGGCATTTGGATGTGCTATTGCTTTCGGCACCACTAATGGGGGAATTGCGTGGGGGCTGAAGTTTGCAGTGGTTGTGTCGGTTGCGACAGTCTTTGCCATCTTAGTTACGCTTAGCGCGGGCATTCTCATCAGTCTGTTTGTCGAGTATCGGCAGACTACGGAATTGTTGGCCCGCATGAAGCCGCTTGATTGGGCTCGGGGTGGGGGGCCATCAGTTCGAAGAATTACTCACGAAAGGACATGCGCTGGTCGTAAAGCCTGGCCGATTGGTGCCGCGTGTTGTATTGGCGCAGGCTGTGCGTTTCTGCTTTACCAGTGGCCAACTTTCAGCCAAAATCCCCTTGATGTAACGCTTGCGATCTGGCTTGCATTGCTTGGTATAACGATAATCGTGCTGTCATTGCGATGTAATGTGAAAATACGGAAGAGCAGCTTCGTTCTGCTAAGTGTCATTTTGGTGATCATAGTGCTGGTGGGGACAGCGATAGCCAACCGAGATACTCTGCTGCAAATGTCACGCCTGTGGCTGTGAAGGCATTGCTTATATATGGCTATATGGCGCGGATATAAAACTATATGAAACAGATATAAAAAAGACCGACAACAATGGCATAACACCCCTGCAATGGGCAGAAAGTGAGGGGCATCCCGCAGTCGCTGAACTCCTGCGGGAGCATGGGGAAATGGCATCTGCGCGGGTGGGGCTATGCTGCTTGCGTTGCTCTCTGTAAAGGATGCTGGGTGAAATACGGGAGATGATTGTGATGATGGAGTATATCGCAATTGGGCCGGGGATATTGTGTGTGCTACTGGGCGGAGCCGTATGGGGCTTGGTAGCGCTGCTGTGCGCGCGTGCATTCAGCCATGGGGAAAACCGGACCGCCATTGAGCAGGTCTGCGTCCGATGCTTACGGGAGCTGCTCTGGCGATTGGCATGTCGCTACCGGGATTCGTCTTTATATTGTTGACCTCTCCCGCCGGCGTCTATCTATTAACAGTTGTGCATGCCGCATCAGTAGCCTATTTAGTCACTCTGGATTCGCAACGCAGCGCGCAGATTTTGTCTTTTCCACTGTTGGCACCCTTGTATGCCATTGCCGGGGCAATTGGGAAGACAGATAGCCTCGTCAGATATGTCAGCAAGCTTGCTGCCAGCAGCGCCGAACCAAGCTGCATGAAGTGGCCAAAGCAAGACAATGTCATCATAGTGGCATCTATTGTTGTTTGGATCGGTTTGTTGATTACGTTGTTTGTGCTTGTGAACAGGTGAAGTGGAACTAACAGCGGCTTCAGAAGCCACCAGGGCGGCACATCGTATCCACAGGCGGCGGTTCTCGGGCGATTGAGCCCTGCTAGGTGGGCCTATGCTGCTTGCGTTGCTCTCTGTAGAGGATGCTGCGCGAAATATGGGAGCTGATTGTGATGATCGAGCACCTCAACAATATGTGGATGGGGAGCCTGTATCGCGCGCTTTGGGGAGCCGTATGGGGCTTGGTGGCGCTGCTGTGCGCGCGTGCATTCAGCCATGGGGAA
>CAYSRY010000167.1:0-1912 GCA_964433395.1 uncultured Armatimonadia bacterium
GCCCACTCTGATGGTATCCAGTTCTTCGCCAATCTGTCACTATCCTCTCAAACGGTCCCCACCCGTATTTTGCTCCAAAGAGATTTCATGCCTCCCTCGCAGACCTCATGCCAAATCCCTCCGAAACTTCAGCCATCAAGGATTCTTTTTCTGCCGCGGCGAAACAATCATCATGGCTATCCCGTTGCTGACCGCGCGGCAGCACATGCACAGACGAAATAATTCAGATTTGGCAGCAACTTCAATGCAATATCGGCATCAAACTACATGTCACAGTAAGTGAAATTGAATGACTGCATAGACACCGGAAAAACCAGCTATGCATCGAGGGAGACGCAAAGGGACGCCTAAGACCGGGTAGGGAGGCACAATATGCCGGAGATTCGCGTAGGTATGATTGGCGCAAATTTGCATGCGCTCTACTACGGCGTTCAAATGTTCAAATATGATCCACTGATGTTGCGCGACCGTGGCGGCGGTTACAATGCGCTCTGCTATCATTACACGCACTGTGCCGACCCCACCGTCATGACCTCGCCGTTCGTCGGCGGTTTCACCCTTGCCAGTGTCTGGGACGCTGACAGTGCTGCCGCAACGACTATGGCTGACTGCTTCGACGACGACGTTCGCATCTGTGATTCCCCGGATATATGTTCTGAAGATGTCGATCTCGTATTTATCGCTGACTGCGATGGCGACGGGACCAACCATCTCGAGCTCTCCACCCCGGGGCTCGAAAGAGGAATCCCCACATTTGTCGACACCCCATTTGCGAGAGCTGTCACCGATGCAGCCACCATGATCAAGCTGGCCAAAAAATACGATACCCCTATTATGTCTCTATCCATGCTCAATGCGGTTCCCCAAGCCATAGAGTTTCGGAATCGCCTGGCGGAAGTCGGCCCCGAAGTCGGCTTTGGCACAGTTAAAGGTGACATGATCCCAGGCATCGCACTTGCCCTCAGCATCTTCGGGGGCGATGTGCATGCCGTCCACAGTACGGGGCAGGAGGTTCCTGAACACATACATATCGACTATATCGGCGCAGAGGGCCGCCCCGTCGATGGCGTGATAATCAATGCAAAATCAGGTCCATCATGGCACAATGCGCTATATGCATCTGCCTACGGAGCCTCTGGGGCTATTCACTCCGGCCCGATCGGCGATTTCGAGTTCCCGTGGGGTTCCGCCAGAATCCTCGAGATGGTCACGGCGATGGTCGAAACAGGCCAGCCACAAATCTCTTACGATTTAATGATGGAACATGTCGCTGTCGCGCAGGCGGCCCGTTTCTCACAGGACACTGGCCGTCGCGTCCACATCCGCGAAATCCTCATTGACACATACTGATCTCCCGCCATTGTACCCACATATAAAACCCACATACAAAATATTGGCCCCGCATTAGCGGGGCCAATATCGCTTTTCATCCTGTCACGCCATGACCTCCGCGTCATGGTTATCATCCTGCAAAGTCCAACAGCGGCGTCTCGTCCCGGGATCTGACAGTGAAAAATGTAATTTTCGCGCAGGAATGGCCTGGTAGCCATTGTGACAAGTTTCTGGTCGTCGGACCTCCCCCAGAAAACACACATTGAGCAAGTACCCATATTTCAGGTTCGCGAACCTCGAATCGTCGGTAATACCGCAGTTCCGGCCAGATAAATCTCTTATGGTACCCACAACCTTCGATTTTCAGGTTCATGGACCTGACCGCAAAATACACCTCAAAACAGCCATGTTCGCAATACATTTTCAACCAATCCAGCCAGGCTTCCGCAATTATTTGAAAACGATAGTACCGAAGTTTTCGGGGACGTTGAACGCGGTCCCCGAGGTCCATGCCGTCACTTCGCCAGCGGGCTTTTCCTGGCGCCCAAATTGCACCGCCCACTGAGAGTTTCGCGCAGGC
>CAYSRY010000167.1:1922-7893 GCA_964433395.1 uncultured Armatimonadia bacterium
GCATCGCAGCCGATCCCAACATTTCATATGGCACAACCATCTCAACAGTCCAGCCATCAGCCTGCCTCTGTGCCGCAGCCTGCCACTCGTCCGTATTGCCGGCGTTGTCACTCGTAGTGCCCAGCGGATTGACCGCAAATTGACGCGGCGCAACCGCCCCCGGCACCAGCACGAAAAGCTCCACATCGTCATCCTGATATAGTGGGCCGCCACGTTCTGTAATAGTGGCCTTGATTGCCGGCATATCGGCCTCAGCGCACTTCCACGCCACGTACAGGCCATTTTCATCATAGCTCAACCACACCGAAGTCTTCTGCGTTGCGGGCTTTCCATCCCGCAACATCACCAATTCCGGAATGTCAGCTGGGCGCTGCCAAACTGCATCGTCCAGCTTGCCATCAATGACTGGAGCTTCCCCCCATTGGATGTCCGCACTCGACACAGGATCGCCCAGACGCAAGCGCAAACGTCCGGAAGTTGTCAGGCGCGCATCAGCACTGACGCTTTCGTACAGCAGATCATTTTCTCCAATGCGAGAGGCTTCTTCGGCAATGATTATGATTGTCTGCGTCACCGTACCGCCCGCCGGCAATTGCACATCGAACTCAGCCGGTTCAACGGTCGTGCGAGCCGGAGCCGTAAGCTTCACTGTAACAGTATTTTCTGTCTGAAGATTGTTGCGTACAGTCAGCTCCAATGAGGTACTGCGACCTCTGAAAGCACGATCTGGAAGGATCCCGAATGTCAGCGGCTCTGCGATTCTGGCATCAATCAGCACAACCGCGCGCGCTGGAATATTCCCATATTGTCCCTGTACTTCGATAGCATATGGCATGAGCTGCCGTTGTGGCTCGGCCGGCACCGGCAGCTTCGCCATAACCTCAACAGTCGATGGTCCGGCAGGATTTTTCAGGCCAACCGTGGCATCAGCGCCATCAGCCACTTCGCTCCACGGGCTCATTACTTCCGCATTCTGTATCGTGGTTTTTCCCGGCTCGAATGGGCCGAACTGCAGCGGCACGGCTACGTCCCCACCGCGCATCGCATTTTCGACAATTCGCGGACCAGCAATATCAAAACCGGCCACTCCAGCCGAGACGAAACTCAGCTCAGCCCGCGTCCTCATTACGAGCTTCCATAAATCGACGGGCGCGCCAGTCTGAATTGTCTCCAGAAGCCCCAGCGCAGACTGCTGAAGCGTTTCTGCAGTCTGCAGTGCGTCTGCCCCCGTCTGGCTCTGCCCAGTCTCGCACATGGCAACTGCGCGTTCGATAGATTGTCGGCATTCATCTGAAATATCACCAGTGAATGCCCGCTCAATTTTGCCCAGTGTCCGCCCGGCCAACCTGAAACCATGCTGGGCCATCTGCTCACGAGTACCAACCCAACATGCCCGCGCTCCATCAGCCGGAACCTCCACTCTCCAGCTCTCTGCAGCAGCGGTGCCGACGGCAATTCCCTGTGAGGAACCCTGCACAATGTCGACAGCCACCAGATCAGCATCAGCAGGAATACCAAGGGCTTCGCGATCGATGCTCACCTGAGCCAGAACCGCATTTTCTCTATCATAGTTGCGAAGCGTGAAATGCAACTCGCCCTCATCATAAGCGCCGTACCGCTCAATGACAGCGTCCGTATCCGTTCGCGCATATGGGACCGGCTCCCAACCGGCTATTGAAAGCTCCTCAACAGCCGGCACATATGTTCGGTACATATCGCGATACTCATCAAGGCTTGCACCCGCTGGATATAACGCTCCAGTGGCAGGGTAGATTGCATAGGCAAGACAACGCGCAAAATGTCGGCGCACACTTATCGGATCCTGCTCGCCGTCGCCCAGAACCCTCCAGTGCCTCCAGATTTTGTGGTGCGCAGTGGCGCGGATGTATCGCTCGAACCGCCCCGGATGGTCGCGATCCCATTCAGTTTCTATCATCGGAATGTCGATGTAAGGCATGGTGAAAAACTGCTCATAGCTATTGGAGTTGCCGTACGTCGCGACCTGATATTCTTCGGTCAATGGCCACCACGCTTTGGCGAGGAAATCCCAGATGGTGTTGATGATCGCAGGCTTGAGCGATTCAACGCCAAAGGACAGCGGCAGATCACTTACCGCGATGTGCTCGTCGCGGAAATCCGGCCCGCCACGATTGGCCATATACCCTTCGATCGCGTCGGCAGTCACGCACGCATCCCATGGGCGCCGCGTCTCGTCCTGCGCGTACTCTTCGAGCCACGAGCGAGTGACTTCCCGAAGGTGCGGTGAGATATCCGGATCTTCGTTCACGCGGAAATTGAGGCCCCAGCCGGCCCAGTCATTGTGGTTATATCCCTCATTGGGTCGCCAATAGCGCGTGTCACCGATATAGAGAATTTCACCATTGGGGCCATACGTGAGTTTTTTGAGCGTTTCCGCAGTCGGGACATACCCTCGCGGCTTCTCCTTCTCGGCCTCGACCATCGCAGCCAGTTCAGCGCGCACTGTGTCGTCATCCGGGCGCTCCGGATTGTCATAGGGGATCATGCGAAAATCGTAACACCCATGGACGTGCCCGAGGAATTTGAAGAACTCGCCGAAGTCGCTCGCGTCGCTATATAGTCCGCTGCCGGAAGCAACGAACTCGTGAGTTTTCGCATCGACAGTCTCGAGATTCGCGTAGTTGAGGTAGGCCTCAGTCGTGGGGCGCTTGACGAAGCTTTCGGGATACATCGCGTAATACGTCTCAAGCGATGAACGCATCCCCCATTTCGCGTCATGACTGTAGATGACGAAGGAGAACGGTGCGCGTGACGGATGGTTGCCAGATTTAGCGGTCAGGCCGAAGTAGAACGTCAGTGAGGTGGCCGGTGCCGCAGCGTTGCGCTGATCATGCTGAATGATGAACGTGCGCGAGCCCTGGGAGAGTGGGAGTGCTATCGTCAGTCCTGCCTGCTGGCCGAGAGGCGCGTTCAACGCCGCGCATGGGTAAATGCTGCATTGGCCTTCACCGGATCGGCATGCGTAGGTGTAGCTGTATGTCTGGCCGGCCTGAATGGGCAGATATTCGCCCGGCTCGCCCTGCCAGCTCCAGCCGGCAGCATCAACGGGGAGACTGAAGCGCACCGCGACAGCGCGATCTTCGCCGGTGGTGTCAAAGATCTCGCCATCAATGTGGATTGCGTCATCGGAGCCTGTAAAGCTGGCTTCGAGTTCAATGCCGCCGCCGGGGAGCTCGCCGACATATTCAATGGCGCCATCACTCAATTTCGCTTCGGCAGCAAGCGGCACATACTCGCGATCCGGGATTTCGGCAATGAAGAAATCATCCAGCCATAGTTTGCCGGTGGAGCGGTATATGTCGGCGCGGATATTCAGGCGCGTGGTCTGTGGCTGGGTGACGATATCCCATTGGATACGGTGCCAGACGCCATCGTCTTTGGGAATGGTGCGGCCAATTTGTGTGATGGCGCCAGTCAGCTTGCCAGCATCGTCGCGTTCGGAAATGTATGAGCCGCAGACCCCGACATTTTCGCGTCGCAGCCATAGTTCGCAATAGTATTTCGTGTTGGGCTTGACGCTGACAGTCTGGCCGAGGCTTGAGCTTGCCGGCGTCGGGCCGGGGACATGAATGAACGCGGCGCGCTCGCCGGAATGCGTCACATCAGTGACGAATGATTGGGTGGCGTTGAGTGACCAGCCGACGTCGTCTGTCTCGAAGCCGGGATTGGCGACAATATTGCGCATCTGTGGCTTGTGAACGAAATCGGAGACACTGAAGCCACCAGCGCCAAGCACAGGCAAGGCCTCTCCACCGACGGAGACAGCATTGACGCGTCCAAAAGAATCCATGCTCAGGGACGCACCACCGCCCTGCAGCATGATTTCCTGCGCCGATACCGCACCTGTGCAGATGAGGAGCAGACAGAGGCTCGCCAATGTCTTCGTATTCATCAGAAGACCTCCAGAGGCATGACATTGCAGCAATCAGAAATGGTAGTTGGCATGGCAAGCGCAACCTGCATCACACTGCGGGAATATCAGATGGTGATCCCGTCCAGAATGCGACGCATGTGCGCTTCCATGTGTAAGTGACAGCCATTCCGCCTGGTACCGGGATGATAGCGGGATAGGAAAATTCTCCCTCTTCTGTCTCGATATCAAGGCGGCGTGGCCATGTAAGGCCATTGTCATAGGACAGCGAGATTGAGAGAGGCGAACGCTCGGCCCAGTTTCCTGAAACCGGATTGTACACGAGTGCAAGTGCCCCGTCTTCGAGGAGGGCGACATCCAATCCGCTGTTGTTATTGGGAATTTCAGTCGGATAGATTGGAGACCACGTACGGCCATGGTCGGAGGAATCAGCGCGGCATACGACGCCAATTGAGCTGCGGATAAGCATGTGTACCTGACCGGGCCCAGATTCCCAAAGGGTGGGCTGGATACATCCCCAGTGTGGATTGGAAGCACGATCAATCTCGAGGAGATCAGAGGCAACCCACGTCTTGCCGCCATCGTCACTGCGATCGACGAAAACGTCCCATGAGGTCTCTGTTTCGATGGACGCCGGCGCAAGCCATGCGCCGCATGAAAGCACAATGGGCTTATTTTTGACCGGGCCGCGACCTCCGCGATTCTCCGGCACAAGCTCGACGGGGTCACTCCATGTGACACAATCATCATGGGAGACAATGTGCCAGGTCTCCCATTGCGGGATTGTGTCCCCGACTTTGAAGAAGAGGTGGATGGCACCATCAGGCGCAGCAAAAAGCACAGGATTCCAGTGGGCGGATTCGCGGACTTTTGCGAGCGGGACGGGTCTGTGCCAATTGCCATTGACACAAACAGCCCCCCAAATCGCTACATCGGCGTGCTTTTCATGTGTCCCCCCAAACCATGCAGCATACAGAGATCCATTTGAAAGCCGGGCAATCGTTGAAGCGTGACACTGCGCGAACCTGCTGTCTTCGCTGAAAATATGCAAACTATCCATAGCAACGCCAGCCTCCTCAGATTCACGCCGCGGCATCATAAACCGCCACGGTTCTCCGGGGCGGTTTATGATGCCGGTTATCGCGTAACTGATTTTTGCCCGTCGCTGAGATTGGTGCCATTATGGATAAGCGAGGCTTCCATCTCTCCGCCGGGACCGTACGCGACAGCGAATACAGGTGCATCGGTAGTGAAATCGCCCAGGGAAATCCCGCCAGTGACGCCGGGACGCGCGAACCCGACGACATCTCGCGCACCATCTGCGTACGTAAGCACAACGCCGCGCGCAGTGTCGCTCTCAAGTGCCGAGATTTCGGGCACATCGGCTTCCTGCCCGGTGCGTGAAGGCATGAGAACCGTGAGGAACTCGCCCTCAGTAGATGGAGCGGTGTATGAAGCAGTCAGGTGCCAGTTGGGTTGCCACTCACGATCTGGCGGGTAGTCAGGCCATGGTTCGTACTGGTCAGTCTGGGAGAAATTGAGATCGTCAGGCACCATAAAGCGGGTTGTCAGGGTCGCTTTCTCTCGTCTGGTGATGACAGTTTTCGTGGCGCTGTCAACGTTCATCTCGTCGATGGCGTGAAGCTGGAACTCCCAGTTGCGGGGCTCTTCGCTGGCCAGATCGTCGTATATAACGAAGACGTCAGGGCGGACGAACACGACACTGCGAATTGCGCGGCTGAGGCGTCCACCATACGCTTCGGTAGCGTCACCGACGACCAGGTCGAACGCGTCACCATGGGAGAACGCAGTAATCTTGCCTTTGGCCTGCCAGCCGCGATCCTGCCCGATGCCACCATCATAGGTGATGCCATTTTTGGCTTTCGTCTGGCGCGTCCACTGGTCGTGGTGCGGCGAGCCATAGACATCGTAATAGCCGGAGAGAATTGCCAGTGCGTCACCATACGCTTCGAGCGCGAAACAGTTCTGATCATTGTGACCGTGTGAAACCGCGCCATAGGGACTCGAGCGGAATGCGAAGTGGACATCGTCCGCACCACT
>CAYSRY010000168.1:0-7870 GCA_964433395.1 uncultured Armatimonadia bacterium
CGTACACGCGTGAATACATGGGCTGGGGCGTGTTCGCGCTGATGGCGCGGTGATGGAGTTATGACATCATTCCGGCGGCTCCGGAAGCATTTGGAGCCGCCGGCAGTGCTGGCAACCGCTCTCATTGCTCCTAATGCAGGTATGGGTTGGGTGTTGTTGAAGCTGTTAGTTTTCAGGTGAGGCAGCTTCTGGGGAAACGACGAGTGCGTCTCGAACGGCCTCCAGATAGCCGAAACGATCCTGCATGTTGGGTTGTAGACCCGGGCCACCTTCGGCCCACTCTGATACGTTGTAGCAGGTGATTATTCGTGGGAGATTGTAGCGCTCAACGTGGGCAGCGGCTTTTTTGAGCATCTCCCTGAAGAGTGTCGGAGAATGCCCCGGACATTGCCACTTGCTGGGGTGGGGAGTATGTGTGTGCTTTGCGGTGCACACGCTGAGGACTGTATCAGGTGCGGTGGGTGGAGCGTAGTTTGTGACCCGTTCCGGATACGTAGCGCCTGAACTGTGGTCGTCGGCGTATGAAGCCGCAAAGTGCAGGACGCCGTCTTGCTCCAGATCGGAAAAGTTGAGAATGCCGTCCCCGATGGGGTGCCGCGCCAACAGCGCAACCCCTCCGTATCCCTCACTCTGGAACAAATTCGCGATGCGCCGATAGAATGCAGCTGTATTGGTAGCGCCTCTGTAGTTGTCGAAGACCCCTCGCATTGCGCCTTCCTCATGTACGTATAGCACTGGGAACATTTTGCCGTCACGCTCAATGGCGTAGAAATTGTCGTAGCGGAAGTAAACTTCCCTGATCAGACTCTGCCATGCCTGCTCAACTCTCGAGCGTTCTTCATCAGAGGCCGCATTCCACGTTGTGTAAGCAGACATGACGTAGCTCAGCCCGCGGAAGTTTGGAACATCGGTGAAAAGCTGGTAGAGCCAATGGTTACGATGCACGGGCGATTTCCACGTCTCGATTTGACCCTCCCGCGATGCGCCGAGTAATATCACACCGCGAACCCCGTATTCACGCATCCAGTAACACTGCCAGTCAAGCACTACCGGGTCATCACCCCTGTAATATCCAAGCAGTGGATGTCGGGCGGGGTCATATCCGTCGCGATCCGCATTATGGAAATTCCACGACCAGTAATACCAGCCAATCCACCCACCATCCGGAGCGGTAGCTCTGCGGTGCTCCAGGCCAAAATCATTGTACCAGTACGCAAGCAGATCGAATCGCGTATTGTGTGCGGCAATCGATGCTGGTGGACGAACGAGATTGCCCACATTAACGGCCACTGGCTCCCCTAAGTCACGCTGATCAAGTTCAAGATGATTGTGTTGAAGACCGATGAGGTTTCCCGCATCATCAAACTGGAGGATGTTTGCGTGCGAGATGCTGTTTCTGACGACTACGCCTTCCGGCGATTCAAATGTCACCCCACCTGAGAGATCCAGGTGTGTACCGTTGAAAAGGTATGTGCCGTTCGGATAGTACACCTGCTTTCCAGTGGCATGGATTCGAGTGAGGAGCCGGGTGCAGTCGACTTGACCAGTGGGGTCTGCACCGGCATCTTTGACATTGGTTGCATTGCTTGACGTGACCTCCGCGAGACCTGGCCGGAGGACTACAAACACAAATGCTATGGAGAACAGGATGGATAGCCACAGGTCTGATAGGCCATTCCGGAGACGTTGTGGATGGGCGTAGGGTGCAGAAATTGAGTTGGTGTGCATGATGTTTCATCCTGTCTGATATATTGCCTACTCCAAACTGGGCGCATGAAGTGCCCCAGACGCGTAGATGCAATGCTATATTCGCTGTTTGGGGTCTGATCGCCTGTGACGTGGGCGTGAATGGTTGCATATAATTGCGAACTGGCGGACTAGAGGGGTTTAACTGCAAAACGCGGAATATCTGATGCAATCCACTCAATCCATCCCCGGTGACCAGTATACCTAACATGTCGGTTTTACAGTGGAAGGTTAAGATGGCTGGAACACGTGAAACCGTGCGCAAATCTGTTCTTTGTTCAGCGCAATTGCTGCTGCGTGTCGTGGATACTGTGTGCGGCGTTCGCTGCTTCATAAGCAGGCAATACGTACATTATTTATAAGTTATTGTTATTGCGCAAAGATGATAGCAGGAAGATATGCTTTCGTTATCGCATATATATATAGTACTTGTAGAAGAATATTGAAATCGGAAGGGTCAGTGACCATGTTCCGTATTATCTTCATAACTGCGTTCGTTTTTCTGCTGCTGAACACACTATTGGCGCAACCTACACAAACCCCCTATATACTTCCAGCCGAGCATCATGTTCCTGGCCGTCCTTGGACGACCATCATTCCGGATCCCGACAAATTTGACTGGACGACAACGGGGGCCCGCCCTGGTTACCAGTATCGTGGCATGCAACCGGCTCAGCAGCGTTTCTACGATTATATACAGCGAAAGCGCCGCGACAGTCAGCCGCTGTCGTGGGCTGAGCAGGCAACTATCCGCAGACTTATCGCCTCCCGCCGCTGGCCTGAAGCGCCGCGACCTAACCAGTTCTGGGCTGCCTACATGCGCTATCTGCGCACGCTGCCTAGCCTTGAGCTTAACGTCGCTCAGAACCTCATGTTTTCCGAATTGCAGGCGCGTGGGCTTGTTGGTGTAGACCAGGTCCCTACCGTCAACACCGAACGCATCCGCAACTACCTCAACTCTGGTCCATTCCAGAGCCGTAATTGGTTTGAGCGCACCTTTGGGCGTGTTGAGCCATGGATGGACAATCTCTATGCCGGCTGGGGCTATGATCTGCGCGAGCCTGCCGGCCCCTCTGGCAACGCCTTTCCAGCTACCGGTACCTTCAATGGTCTCAGAACGACTTACAACGTCAGCGGTGCCACGCTTGGTGCTCCGGTAGATAAGGAAGGTTTCACTATCACTCGCCACTACAATGGTGTGTTGGGTACTGGTAAGCTCACGGTTTCCGGTACTGTTCACATCGGCAGTGGCTTTGGCGCTGATGCCGACCTCAGTGTCTGGGCGGGCGATCAGAAGCAAGAAAAGAAATTTTACATGGACACGAAGAGCAATCCCAACGGCCCTACGGTTAGCTATGAACTCTCCGTACCGATCCCAGCCGATGCTCGCACAGGCGGCTTTGCCTTGCGTCTTGACGGCCGCTACTCCATGGGCGGGGGCCACCGGGGCTGCTACGTCACTGGCACTTTTGGCCCTTCGATGGAGCAGATTGCCGCCGACCAGGCTGAGGCTGATGCCAAGTGGCGTCGGCAGGTAGAAGACACACTCCAACGCCTTGGCTATGAAAACACCCCGGAGGGTAAAGAAATCGAGGCTATGCGCCAAGCTCTCGCTGGTGGAAACAGCGCTTGGAAGGCCTTTGTGGACAGCCGCGTAAAGGCACTGGCTGCTCAGAGTTCCCCTGAGATTGAAGAGTATAAAGCGATAAACCGCGCCATGGAAGTTGGCGGTGATGCTTGGGAGAACTACGTCAAAACCCACAGCGGTGTTGCCACTGGTGACGCTCCTGGCAGCACGCCTGCCGGTGGCATAGCCGTGCCCACACCCAAAAACAACCAGTCCCCTGGCGATGTCGGTGGCCTGCAGGTTGGCACCAGTGCCGTGAATGGTCAGATTACTGACTCGGGGAGCAGCTTCGAAGCACCCAAGCAGGTCACGTGTGCCCTGACCTTCAAGAACCTACCTGCCAACTCCACCGCTTTGGCCATCTGGGTAAGAAATGGTCAGGAAGTCATCCGCAGTACGCGCTCGGTCAGTGGCAATGGCTGGGTCTCTTTCAGCTTGCTCGGTGGTGGCAATCAGGCCCTTACGCCAGGTACCTACACGGTTACAATTACGGTCGGAGACAAAGTACTTGGTCGCAAGACCTTCACCATCACTGGCGGTGCAATGGGGTAAATGCCGGTAATGACACGTATCTGCTTCGCAGAGAGCTGGCGTCGCGATGCGTGTCAGTGAGTGGTTCCGCGAGAAATGGACGCCAGATTTTGGGCCCAATCCCTGTTGCGATCGGCGCGTAACGCTTGTGTGGCCGGCTGACGCTATGCAACGCCAATCCTGTATTTTGCGTAACGAAACATCATTACACATCGTCTGCTGTTTCACTTGATGATTTATGGTGTACCTGTCCAGGCACCTGGGTGAATTGAGGATTTGGCGGGGGCCACTGGGCCATTTCTGGTGTTGAAGCCCCTCGTCTGTAGAGTGCAGACGACATTGAAAATCTGCGCGTATGCTCTCGCGCGGCCAGGTTGTCTTCATAGGCCGGTCTGAGTTGATGTGATGGAGCTGATAGCTATTACGAAGACGCCCATCCAGATGCAAACCTGAAAGTGCCATTTGGAGACACTCTTTGTCGCCAGTTCCGGCATTGCCCTATGACAGAAAGAGATGCCCCGAAATCTGAGGATGTTGGAGAATTGTGGGATACTGGATTGCTTTGCCGTCGCTTATTTCCCCGGTTTTTTTACGGCCATCTGCACAAATCCTCATTGATATCTCTGATTGACAGGCCGTGACGAATAGCGCACAGCTTGCAGAAGCGGGCGAGATTACCAAAGCGGCAGGTGAAGTGCCGGGTGTCGTGACGCACTTCCCTGCAATAGCCATTCGACCTGAAGATCAATCTCACAGTACGAGTGCCTGATCGCGGTGTTGTTGTTCTCGACGTGACAACGTGAGTGTCAGGCTAGATTGCTTCCGCGTTTACTCAACAGTCAGTTGTCAAAAGGGGAATTTGCATTGGAATGGAATTGCATTGGTGAATTGCTGTCATTTCAGGCCGAAAAGCGCGGCGAAGCTCTTGCTGTTCTGGGATTAGATGGCCATGCGCTCTCTTATGAACACCTCTATGAGCAAGTTGCGCAGACTGTTTCATGGCTGAATCGACTTGGCCTTGGGCGTGGTGACAGGGTCGCCGTCGTCCTCCCGAATGGGCCGGAATTGGCCGTGGCTTTCTTGGGGATAGCGAGCGGGTGTACATGCGCCCCACTCAATCCCGCGTACAAAGAGAAAGAGTTTGAATTCTACCTGTCCGATCTGAGTGCGAAGGCATTGATTGTGCGTGAAGGGGATGTGTCAGCAGCGACGGTAGTGGCACAGAAGATGGGTACACCTGTGTTGTCACTGGTGCCGACTGCACACGGAGAAGTCGGCACATTTGAGCTGCGCGGGACAACCGACTTGTCCCCCATCAATAGTGGCTTTGCTCCTGCTGCTGATACCGCACTCGTGCTCCACACCTCGGGGACTACATCGAGACCCAAGCTCGTGGTCCTCGAACACCGCAATCTTTGTGCTTCTGCACGGCACGTGCAGGAAGCACTGGGCTTGCGAATGGATGACCGTTGTCTGAACATGATGCCACTCTTCCACATTCACGGGTTGATGGCACCGCTTCTCGGCTCCATAGCCTCGGGTGGATGCGTGGCCTGCAGCCCTGGCTTCGAAGCACCGCGGTTTTTCGAATGGGTGGAGCTCTTTGACCCTACGTGGTACACCGCAGTACCAACGATGCATCAGGCGATACTTGAGCGAGCAGGCGACTATCCAGAGATCATGAAGCGCAGTCGCATAAGGATTGTGCGTTCCGCATCATCGGCGTTGGCGCCGACCACCATGAGCCAGCTCGAGCAGGTCTTTGGCGCGCCAGTCATTGAGGCCTATGGCATGACTGAGGGTGCACATCAGATTGCATCGAATCCTATGCCAGGAGGTGGGGCGCCGGAAGGCATGGAGCGTCGCCCCGGCTCGGTCGGGATAGCTGCGGGGCCAAAGATTGCGATTATGAATGAGGCCGGTGACCTGCAGGGACCTGATGTCATAGGCGAAATAGTGATAAGCGGCCCTAACGTGACACCCGCCTATGAGAACAACCCGGAGGCCAATGCGGCGTCTTTCATCGGTGAGTGGTTCCGCACGGGCGACGAGGGCTACCTGGACAGCGAGGGCTATTTATACATAAAAGGGCGCATCAAGGAGATTATCAACCGAGGAGGGGAAAAAATTTCGCCACGGGAGATCGATGAAGTCCTCCTGGTGCACCCGGCAATCAAACAGGCAGTGGCCTTTGCGGTGCCAGACGAACGCCTTGGTGAAGAGGTTGCAGCAGCGGTTGTACTCCGTGATGGTGTAGCTGCGACATCGCTGGAACTACGCCAATTCGCTTCAGAACGTCTTGCGGATTTTAAAGTGCCTCGGCAAATCGTAATCGTTGATGAGATCCCGAAAGGGCCAACGGGTAAGTTACAGCGAATAGGGCTTGCTGATAAGCTGGGCGTTGTGAGTGAGCAGGTATCTCGAGAGAGCGGTGAGCATGTTGAGGCGCGTAGCGACACAGAGGTGCTGCTTGCGGGAATCTGGGCTGAGGTGCTCAAACGTGACAGTGTGGGAGTGCATGACGAGTTCCTCTCGCTTGGTGGCGACTCGATGTTGGCCACGATGGTCGTCTCGCGTGTTCGCGACGCATTGGGACTGGAGATCCCGATGGTCTACTTCTTTGAAACACCCACTATTGCTGGATTGGCCGAGATGATTGATGAATTTCTGAATGAGGAAGAGGCATAGGGGAGGGCAGATTGAGACCAAAAATTCGACGCGTTGCGAAAGAGCATGGGGGTATTATCCCGCGCCAGCAAGAAGTGCAGTCTGCTGTGGCGGCCTCTTTCGCTCAGGAGCGCATGTTTGTTCTGAATGAGCTGAGCCCAGATGTTTCGGTTTACGGTAACCCCGCACACTACTGGCTTCAGGGGCCACTCGATACTGCAGCTCTGGAGCGGACGCTGACCGCGTTGCTCAGGAGGCATGAACCTCTACGGACAATCTTTGGGTTTGAGGGAATGCAACTTATCCAGATTGTGAAGGAGCCGACTGAGGTAACGCTTGACTGTGTCGATCTTACGCACCTTTCGGAGCATGAGGCGAAAGAGCAGGCTCTGCATATTGCAGCCGACAACAGCCGACAGCCATTTGACTTGAAGCGGGAGGTGCCAGTTCGTTGGCGCCTTGTGCGCATTTCGCCGGTGTGCCACCTGCTCGTGCAGACATTCCACCATATCGCGTTTGATGGGTGGTCGGCGCGCATCCTCAGGCACGAGCTGACCAGCATGTACGCGGCTAGTACGGCTGGCAAAGAGCCCAACCTTTCGCCTCTACCCATTCAGTATGCTGACTATGCTCTGTGGCAAAGGGAGACCATTGCAGATACGCATGCACAGGAGCATATAGACTACTGGTTAGAAGAGTTGAAGGGCGAGCTTCCCGTGTTGAGCATTGCCAGTGACCGGCCAAGGCCTGCGGTGGAGACGTTCGCTGGCGGGATTGTTGAGCGCATACTTTCCCCCGAACTTACTGATGACCTGAAATCGCTTGGCCGGCAGCATGGTGCAACGCTCTTCATGGTGCTGCTCGCAGCGTATAACGTGCTGCTGAACCGTTATACATCCGCCACTGACATCATCGTCGGTTGTCCTATCGCCGGGCGTGATGTGACTGAAGTCGAAGCTTTGATCGGACTATTTGTCAATACGCTGGCCTTGCGCACTGACCTATCAGGCCGCCCGACTTTTCTGGAGGTGTTGGCCAGGGTCAGAAGTGTCTGCATGGGTGGATTTGCACATCAAAATGTGCCTTTCGAATTGCTGGTCCAAAAGCTCAATCCATCCCGTACCTCGGGGCCTAATCCGATCTTTCAAGCGTTGTTCCAGCTCCGCAATTTGCCTGCTACTGCGGATGTAATGAGTGATGTGCTATTTGAGCCTTGCCCAGTTGAGATGCGGCTTGCCAGAGCCGACTTGGGCATCGATGTGCTTGAGACACCTGATGGCCTCAAATTGACTGCCGAAT
>CAYSRY010000169.1:0-7869 GCA_964433395.1 uncultured Armatimonadia bacterium
CTCCCGAGCCCTAGCTAACCGCGTCTTGACCGCTATTGGCGCTTCGATCAATGGACGTAATATTGCTTTGGCCTATCCGGAACTGCGAAGCGTCAACAACTACGCGACAGTTGTCCAAATTGTAAACCGCGCTGTCAACGAGAGGCTCGATGCTGATGGCGGAACACGCCGCGAGATGTCGTTGGAACGGCTTGAGGGGGCGCTCGACCAGATCGACGAAATCGGGGACGCGGTCCAAACTGAAATCA
Organism: uncultured Armatimonadia bacterium; assembly: GCA_964433395.1. Classification (GTDB taxonomy): domain Bacteria; phylum Armatimonadota; class Zipacnadia; order Zipacnadales; family UBA11051; genus UBA11051. The sequence continues at coordinate 249 of CAYSRY010000169.1, forward strand.
ATGAGCGTCTTTCAAGGAGATGACCTATGCCCAAGTTAAAACGGCTTCTCGTATCTGCCTGCTTCGAATTCGCCCAACGTCGGCGGCAATGCTCACGCAACAGAGGACATGTGATATGCAAGGACGATAAATGCTTGGTCATCAAAGAAAACATGATAAAGAGCAATTATTGTATGGAATGCGCCAAACAGATTTTGCAGAAAGCCCAGCAAGATCTGGACGCACTTGTAAGAGAAGCAGACGGCAATCCTGATTAGGGTTGAGTGCTTCTGCAGTAATAGGACAAGACCGCGGCCAGAATGCTTCTGGCCTGTGGATGCGCTCGAGCTGGCCGAGCGCCTGCTCACGCCCGACTTGCAGGCTGGCTGATCGCTCACAATGCCCATTGCTCTGCGCACGCTTGGCGTTTTTCTCTGTGTGGATTTGGCAGTTGTTGCGTTCATCGTGAGGAGCCACGATAATACAGTCGTAAATGAGTTTCGCTCTTAGCCTGATACGCGGAGGTGACCTGTGCAGACAATTCTGATAGCAGGCGGTCTTATCGTATTGATATTTGTTGTCTGGCGCTTGGCCTCGCGACGCCATGAACTGCCTTGCCCGTCGTGGTTGCGCTGGATGGTTGAGTTGGACAACCCGTTCACCAGAACCAATCGAGCTGCGGTCATCATTGAACATCTCGGTCTGGAACCGGGGATGGCCGTAGTGGATGTCGGTTGTGGCCCCGGCCGGCTGGCCGTCCCAGTGGCAAAGCATGTCGGTTCTCAAGGCCATGTGGTGGCTATGGATATTCAGCCTGGCATGCTCAAACGCGCCCGGGAAAAAGCTGAGGCCGCAGGCATTGAGAACATTCGATTTCTTCAGGCTGGCATTGGCGAAGGACAGCTGAAAGAAAACTCGTTTGACCGAGCATTGCTGGTGACGGTGATCGGCGAAATCCCAGATCGTGAAGCGGCTCTCAAAGAGATCTTCGATACATTGAAGCCCGGCGGGATTTTATCTGTGACGGAAGTCATATTTGATCCGCATTTCCAGAGGCGTCAATCTGTGACGCAGATTGCTGAAGCTGTTGGGTTTCAGGAACAGGCATTTTTCGGAAATAGTATTGCCTATTCGCTGCATCTCAAAAAGCCCGAGGCGAGCTGACGACGTGACACTGCCTCAATCGCCCATCTTTACCTCCAAAGCCCTCTGCATCCGCAGGGGGCTTTTCTGTTCTGAGGGCAATATACTCCACTATGCCGGTGCTTTGCGGTATAATTGATTCTCTGGAATAGTTACATTTTCGAGCCACCGAAGGCCCGGTTGAGCCGCATTTCATGCTTCGCTTCGCTTGGCTGTCACTTATGAATTGGAGATGTACGCAATGCCTGACGCACAATTGCCGGATGTCGGCAAAATTTCACCCGAAGTATTCTCGCAACTCATCTATCCACGCCTCGGCGCGCTCAGCGATGACGTGATTGTTGGCCCGACCAGTGGCGTTGATGTGGGCATCGTCCGCATTGGCGACCAGGCCGTCGCACTGACCACCGATCCCGTTTTCATCGTGCCGCAGTTCGGATGGGAGCGCGCGGCATGGTTCGCGATTCACATTTTGCTCAGCGACGCCGCCACCAGCGGTCTCCCTCCAAAATACCTGACAATCGACCTCAATCTCCCGCGTGAAATCTCTCGTGAGGGGCTTGACGCCATGTGGGGAACCATCCACGAGGAGTGCGAAAAGCATGGAGTGGCGATCGTCACCGGTCACACTGCGCGCTATGATGGCTGTAATTTCCCGATGGTCGGAGGCGCGACGGTAATTGCGATCGGCCCTGAGGACACTTATGTCACTCCCGCTCTGATTTCCGAGGGCGACCACGTCATAATCACCAAGGGCCCTGCCATTGAGGCCACTGGGCTTTTCGCGGTGGGCTTGGCTGATCTGGTCGATGCCAATCTCGGCGTTGAGTTCCGCAAGCGCGCTGAGGAAGTCTTCTTCCAGATGTCGATAGTTGAGGACGCTCGTATTGCTGTCGAATGTGGCGTTCGCGAAAATGGCGTGACAAGCATGCACGACGCAACTGAATGCGGAATTTATGGCGCCCTCTACGAAACTGCCGAAGCGAGCCACCTTGGCATGCTTGTCGACAAAAACGCCATTCCCGCCCAGCCCGAGCCGCTCGAATTGTGCGCAGCTCTGGGCATCGATCCATACGCCGCCATCAGTGAAGGCACTCTCGTCTTGACATGTCGTCCGCACGCCTCCGACACCATCGTTTCAGCACTGGAGGACGCTGGAATCCCGGCTGCCGTGGTGGGGGAGATGACTGCCCACGAGGCCGGCATGCGCATTGTCGATGACGCTGGCGAACGCCCTCTGGAGCATCCGCGCACCGACCCATTCTGGGCGGTTTTCGATCGTGGCATGCGCGGCGAATGGGGATAGTCCTCCGTTTCTGGGGCACCATCGGTTCACGCAAAGAAGAGACCAGCCCGCGCGGGCTGGTCTCTCTATATCCTGGCTACATTTTGTAAGTCGCCATCACCTATGGGAATGTAAGCTCAAAATGCCAGCTTGCATCCGGCGTCAGATCCGTATATGAAACACCTTTGCGCCATTTTGCATGGCCATCGACATATGAGAAGTTCAGACCGTCATTATGCCGGGCTGCCAGTGCGTGATAGGCGTTGGTACCGCCCGAAGCTGGATTATAAATACGCACATAGTTGTTATTCCGCTCGCAGTTCAGAACACAGGCTGATGGATATTCGACCTTTGCCGTTGCTGCACTGGCGAGAAAATAGTTCTGGGCATAGTTGCATTTGTACGCTGCAGCACTGCCACCGCCGGTTGCCACCGCATGCGTGGCTTCACTCGGGCAGATTAGAATTTGCTCGTTTTTGATGTAGGGCATAATACGATTGTACCAATAGCCTGCAATATCTGATGTCCAGTTATCAGAGCTCCAGTAGCCCATCTGCGGCGAAAAGGTCTCATCATAGTCTTGGGTATACATGAGTTGCGCGAGTGCAATCTGCTTCATGTTGCTTAAGCAGCTTGCTTGGCGAGCCTTCTCACGAGCGCGGGCAAAAACGGGAAAGAGAATTGCAGCTAGGATCGCAATAATCGCGATGACGACGAGTAATTCGATGAGCGTAAAACCTTTCCTCATGATATTCATCCCTCTCGGTATGGTGGGTTCGACATGCCATGCTCATTGCACATACAGACCTCTGATACTGTCACAATGACATCCCCACACGCACAAAAACACGGTGGCAATTTGCGTGCCACCGTGCCCATAGTCACCATCCCCATACGCGTAGCCAGGTAATACAGTTATTCCGCGTTCAGCTTCAAAATCCTCCGCGCATTCCCATCAGTTATCGCGTATTTTTTCGCTGCGTCTATGTCCAGCTCGTGCATCCACTTCACCTGCGGTATGTAGTGGCTGGCGAACATGATGTCGCTGCCATACATCAGACGATCCCAGTGCCGATCCAGAAATCCCATGTAGAATTCCTCGTCACGGCTGATTGCGTTCCAGCCGGAACCAGCCGAAATGTCTGCATAGAGATTCTCGTATTCATCCATCAGGCGTTCGATTGCGCCTCCAGGAACTGTTGGCGTATTCGGGTAACCGCCCTCATTGTTGTAGTCCCCCGAGATGTTTGCCCAGAAGCCTGCGCCATGTCCCACGAAGATGCAGTTCGGATATTTTTGCAGCATGCGCTCCAGCCGCGGAAGTCCGGCCTCGTCGGTGCAGATCGGGCCGATTTCCACGTCTATCGGCATATTATACTCATCGCATTTGGCATAGATGACTTCGCAGCGCGGGTCATCGAATGGCATGCCGGGGACGTGTTCACCGAAACCCTTGCAGCCATGCTGATGCACGCACGTCTCAAACAACGCTTCAACGTTAGCTTTCCCATAGCGCGGATCGATGCACATGAAAGCAATCAGGCGATCCGGGAATTCATTCCGGGCAGCCACGACGTCCTCAGTCAGAAGCCAGCCCCAGCCACCTTCGGGGCTTTCAAGCGGCAATACTACCGAAATATCAATCCCGTCGCGATTCATCCGGTCCACGAGCTGGGCGGCCGTCATATAGTGTTTCTCGGGGTAGTCCTGCCGGTACAGGCGTCCCATGTGGCCGTGAAAATCTATCATGTGTCTGCCTCCGGAAAATGGAATGGCGAGTTGCATTCTATGAAGTATTTTATAGGTGTGTCACCGATGCAGTATTCTCCGCAAATGAGGAGATTCCTTTTGAAATATCTGGCACTGCCGCATGATGCGCGCTGGGGAGGCGAGAGCCGATAACTCCATGGTAAATGCAAAAGTCGGGGTACAAACCACGCAAAGCCCATCGTGGCCAGTTTGGTCTGTAGATAATCTCATAGCTGCTTGGGAGTAATGGCCGCCGCCGTACCGCTCCGGGTATTAAATGAGAAACGGCACCATCAATTTTGTGCGCGCCATGTATGCGGTATATCTATCTCCGAATACGCCGAGGTTGTGCTTGTCCTCAATGTGGGCACCAACCGCCAGGAAGCAGAATGCGATTGCGGCGATGCCAATTGCGAAAATGGTCGGCCAGATGACGGTTATGCCAATCAGTGCGATGCTGGTGGCAGCATAGAACGGATGGCGTACATATTTGTAGGGGCCGTGCATAACAAGTTGTGAGGTATTCCTCAGGCGTGCAACAGCCTTGCCGTGTTCCCGAAGCAGTCGTCCGCACCACACAAACATGCCAGTAGCCATGAGGAAGAGCACAGCACCTGCAATGCGCGTGAGTGGAGAGAATGTCATCATAATAGGATCACTGGTGGGGGGCAGGCCCATAAGCACATGGAAGCACAGATAAGTATACAGTATAAATCCCAGAGTGCCTGGTATTTCATACTGTGCGTGGTGTCGCACGAGCACCAATATTCGTACCATAAGCATGGCAATGGCCACAGAAGCAACCGCGATTGCAAGCATATTGACCAACTTTGCCGGTAGCCAGAACTCCGTCCAGCCCCTCAAAGATTGCACATTTCTGTGCGAACGCAACCAGTTTGAATCACCGGCATAATTCTCTCTACATGCAATTCGCTGTTTGCGCCGTTGCACCTCCTGTCAATGGTGATGAGATAATGCAGGTAGAAGAGAGTTGGAAGTTTTGGCGAGTGGTAGAAGATACGCAAATAAAAACATATCCTATATAGCGGTCATTGCGGACATCGCTGAACCTGAGCGCTTACGTCCCGAACCACCCCCCCTTACGCCCTGTAACCTGATTGGGCTCTAATGGTGCAAGAAATGGGCTCAGGCTATGGGGCTGTGGGCTTGAGCGTTTCTGCGGAGGTCGCCGGACCAAACTTGTACATCCGTGGACCTCAGGTTCAGGGGTCCTGACCGGAATCAAATCACCTATTTTGACCTCTTCACAATAACATTTGTGATGCTTGTGGGGTATCTTTTTGTTTGTCGGCGCGCAGCCAAATTCGCTTTGTCATGGTTGTTTATGGTTTATATCTGGCACAAATGCAGAGGTACTCTATGATGATGGAGGGAAGCAATTCATGGCAGTGAATCACTGCCATGAATTGCTGAAGATTATCGATTGAACTAGGCAATGTGCAATTCAGATTTGCAGGGAGCGAATATCATGAATCGCAAAGCGATACGGTCCCAGAGCATAATAGTGATCATTTTGATTATTGGCATGTGCTGTGGAATCGGGCTGGCTCAGGATGGGGCAAATGACGGTACAAGCATCGGACCGCGCGTCGGGTCATGGATGGTGCGAATGGGGGGAGATGGCCCCGGCGCCATTACCTATGAAGGCGGGACGATTGCACAATATGCGCGCGTCGTCGGCTTTCAGGAACGATATGCAGGCACCAGATTTGCGATGGACGGGGCGGAACGCGCCGAGACCGAGAATTCTGTGACGTGGACGAAAAACGTCCCCGGGAATCAGGGCGCGACACTGAGCGTGAAACTGTCGCCGGAGAAATGTCACGTGGGGCTGGACACGATGATGTACGCGGCAGGGCCGACGGAATATGCAATCAGGATACTTGAGGAGGCAGTGCGCACGAGCGACAAGCACTGCTTTGCGTACATAAATGGGAAAGCCCAGAGTCTGAACCTGTTGAATGGCTTTGCGGCAATTGGCGGGATTAACGAAATCCGATTTGAGCAGCCGGAGCGGACAATAATCGTTCGCTGCGAGAACTGCATGCTGCAGGATCGGCGGGCACGTGGCGGCGATCTGTATCTGGTGCGAGTGATGGGGGCCAGCGGTAAAGAGCCGGTCAGCGCCCGAACATTCTTCGAATTTGAGGTCGTTGAAGCCGCGCCAGCGGACGTCGAAAAGCGACGAGCTATGCTGGGGCAGGTTGCCTTGGAAAAGATGGAAGTGGGAGTGCCCAATGGGAGCTTTGAGGATGGTCTGGCCGGCTGGACCCATGGCCCAATGGGCACAGTGGACCGCGAAGTGAAGCACAGCGGGGCGCAGTCGGCAAAAATCGTCATCGCTGATCCGGAGAAAGACGCGAACAGCGTCTACCTGACCCAACAGGTCCCAATCAGCGAAGACGCGTTGTATGACGTGGACATCTACGTGAAGACTGAAAACGTGACGGCGGCGATGATAGGCGGCAAAACGCCGACCGGCGCGACGGTAATTGTGGAATTCGCCGACAGCAACCACAAATGGTATGCGGGGGGCAAATACGCTACCGGTCTGTATGGAACAAATGATTGGAAGAAGCTCACAATTGAGCAGGTGAAAGCGCCGAAAGGCGCGCGCTATGCGGAGATTTTCGTGGCCTTGCGCGGGCTTGGCACAGCGTGGTTTGACGATATTTCAATGCGCGAAGTCAGACATCATGTGATGCTCCGTGGCCCGGAGTATGGTGAGGCATTAGCGGATAATACGCCGACTTTTGATTGGAGCTATGAGCCGGGGGGACAGGCGACAATCGAGCTGTCGCGAGACGCTGATTTTGCACACGTGGAGCGGATGGCGGAAGGGATACAATTCCCGCCCTATTCGTTGGCAGAGCCGATTGCGCCCGGGACGTGGTACTGGCGCGTGCGGATACCGAATGCGAGAATGGCATCGCCAGTGTGGCGGTTTGAGCAGACCGCGGAACTGGTGGAGGATTGCACAGACCCGACCATAACGGTGAAGCATCAATTTCTGGAGACAGCAGACAGGCTGGCAATTGTGCGGTTCAGCGATAATATCGGCGTGGTGAAAGTGCGCCTGTCCGTGGATGACAAAGACGTGACTGCGAAAGCAACAGTGCGGCCGCGGAAAGTCGAATACAGGCCGGCTGGCGGATGGAGTGACGGCCTGCATACGCTGAAGGTATATGTGGAGGATGCTGCGGGAAACAGTGCTCAGGAGAACGTGTACTTCACCCGCGCGTCGAACGTGCCAAAAACTGAGTGGGCGATGACCGGTGGCGTTACGGTCGATGGGGAAAAGCAATTCCTGATTGGCATGTATGGAGTGGAGATCGTGGACATGCCGCAGATTGCTGAACTCGGGATCGATTTCGTGCATAAATACACATGGGACAGCTCGGGTTCGGTGGAGAGTGCGCTGGAATATCTGGACGCGGCGCAGGA
>CAYSRY010000170.1:0-304 GCA_964433395.1 uncultured Armatimonadia bacterium
ACTGTTCCGCCGCTTTGAGGCTATCTACGGTTTCATCAGTGGTCTCAGGCATTTCCGCGATCTGTTCGGAGTATTTTTCGATTTCGGTCTGAAGCCGCTCAATGTCGCTGATACGGGTGTTCAGTGCAGTGCATTGCTTTTGCAGCTCATCAAATCTCTCATCTTTGCTGCGACGATCTGTAACCCTGTCGAGCAAAGCCTCGTCGTCTTTGAGCTGCGCGCTCATGGTCTCAAGCTCGTCGCCATGTGCCGCGACAAAATCCCGCGCTTCAATGGTCTGAGCAACCTGTTCGGCTATCTGTGC
>CAYSRY010000170.1:314-6404 GCA_964433395.1 uncultured Armatimonadia bacterium
TGCAACTCATCGTTGGCAATGACCCAAGCCCCACGATTAGTGCCACCGCGTCGCCCTTTTCGAAAGACGTCACGATCTTCATCAGTGAGCTTTTTGAGCGCCGCAGCTACATCAGATTCCTCGCCGCCGCCAGTGACCGTGCGCTGCAACATCTCCTTGACCTGTGCGCCAGCCTGAAGATGCGCAAGGTCCTGCTGGGTAATGCAGGCTGTTGCCCTGTACACGTTTTCATCAGACAGACCAGAGATTTCTGACAGCGCTTTTTTGACGCCATCGCGGCCTTCGATCATGGAATTGGTGACGATGTTGGCCAGCGTTGATTTGCGTGTGTCAAAATCACGGGCGATCTGGTATTCGACTTCATCAACGTCAAATGTCAAAACGACGCGGCATTTGCGGCCAGCGTTCCAGGCATGCAGAGTATTGTAGCTGGCGGCACTGCTTGACGGGTCGCCGAAAAGCGCCGCGAGAACAGCCTGTTGCAGGCTTGACTTTCCTGCCTCATTGGGCCCGCGGACGATGGTGATTCCGGGCGCGAATTCCACAATGGCATGCGGGAGGCCTTTGAATGCGGTAGTGCTGATGCGAATGAGATGCATCAAAGTTCACCTCCCCTCAGAACGTGCAATCCAATGCGAAGTGCTTCAGTGGCAATTTCGAGCTGCTTTTCGTCGTGCCGGGCGCGCGCATCTTCAATGCGCTCACGCATGATGCGAGCAAAGCGGCCAATGACCAGTTCTTCGGGCATATCGGAAATCTCATCGAGGCCGACAGCCGTATCGTCAGATATTTCGAGATAGTAGAAACCGGCACGCAACTCATCCTCAACACCTGGAATGTCGAGGCGAACGCCAGCCTGCAAAAGGCCTGCGACTTCGGCTTTGAGGCAAACGTCAGCGGCCGCCTGCTGGGATACTCTGGCCATCAAATCGGCCTGGGAATGGGTTTCTGGAGCGGCGACCGTCAATTGTCTGAGATGGAGAGTGGCAACGGATCGTTCGGTCGCCACAACACCGGCATCAGTGAACTCTACTATGAGCGCATGGCCTTCGGGGTTCTTTATGCCAATGAGTTCCGGGGAACCGGGATATCGTGCCATAACGCCGCCGCTATCGCACGCAGGCCAGCTATGGTAATGCCCAAGAGCGACATAATCCATGCCGGAAGCAGCGATGTCGGCTTGGGTAATGACAGGTGCGTCCGGCCCCATCCGAGCCAACTCACCGATGCCTGCATGCACAAGCGCAATATTCCAGCGTGCGCCAGCGTCGGGAGTGAGGTTGGTCAGGGGATTGATATCTAACTGGCGGAACTCGGCAGTAATCGGTGCTCCATGAAATGCAGCGTCGATATGGGGCAGAAAAACTGTTTCTCCAGAGGGGTTTGTGAGCAGATGAAAACGCCCGCCAAGGGAGGCAAATTCGGCGGCATTATATATACTGTCCCCCCCAAGGCAATCATGATTACCCGGTATGAGGATGATATGGAGAGATGGAGCCGCGGCAAGCACTCTGCGCAGTGATGCTATGGCAGCCGAAAGCGTACTCTGCCCCACCCGGTTAGTATCGAACAGGTCGCCAGCAATGAGAATCGCATCACACTGCTCTTCAACGGCGAGCTGCAGGGTATTATCAAATGCAGCCTGAATGCGTGCGCGCAGATCATCCGCATTCTGCCCGAAAGCGAGAGCCTTGACGCCGAGATGGACGTCTGCAACATGCAGCAGCTTCACAGAACTCCCCCTGCAGACACTTATTCGGTTACTCACAGGCATTATATGCTACGGGCGCGCTCAGGCCAAGGAAGCAAGGCAGGAAATGACTTGCGCAATAGTGTATAATAATGGATATAACAACGAATATGCTAGATATAAAATGACGCGATCATGCGCCACAGCATGGAGGGGGCACAGCGATGCCAGAGGATCAATCAGCAAGCGATTTCCGGTATGCTACTGGTGATGCGCAAGTTCCGTGGGCCGCAGTCGGTGAGCATCTGGGACTGGACGAAACCATGCGCATCATTAACTTCCTCGCCCGCCCCAAGGCGGGGAGTGAAGATGATTATGATGCACGCATGTCACAGGTGGAGCAGGCAATTGTCGACCTGCTGGAGGTATCAAAGCCAGCAACCAAGCTGTCGCTTGGAGGGCAGGTGAGCAAACTTGAGGAAGAGGCGAGAGAATATCTGGGATGCAAATATGCCTGCTTCCTGACGAACGCCACCGCCGGATTCGAGATTGCTCTGCAATATGCGAACATCGGTCCGGGCGACGAGGTGATAGTACCCGGGATTACGTTCATAGCGACGATGATGTATGCGCTGCAACGAGGAGCGCGCGTGGTCTTCTGCGATGTGGATCCAAATACATTGAACATGGATCCGGAGGACTTGAAGCGGAAAATCACGTCAAAGACTCGCGCTATCATCCCAGTGCACATCGGTGGCTATCCCGTGAAGATGGACGAAGTGATGGCCATCGCACATGAACACGATATTATGGTTCTGGAGGATGCAGCGCACGCTTTTGGCGGCTGGTATAAGGGACAGGCCCTCGGGACAATCGCAGATTTCGGATCATACTCATTCCACGAAGTGAAGAACATCACCGCTCTGGGAGAAGGCGGCCTGCTGGTGTCAAACGACGAGTTTGGCAAATACTTCCCGCAAATGCGCTTCCTCGGCGTGGATATGTCGCAACAAATTCCGAACTGGCTGTATGATGTCATCGCTCCACAGGGCAAGTATGGGCCAGCAATTCCAGGAAATCACTCTTCAACTGAGATTCAAGCGGTCTGTCTGCTTGGGCAGATGGCGAAGGTTCAGAGCATCATTGACACCCGGCGGAAGCACGCGGAGTACCTGAATGGGCGCTTTGCTGAAATCGATGGTATTATCCCAGCGCCCACAGACACCGAAGACATCAAGGCAACCTATCATTTGTACCTTCTGAGGATTGACCATGAACTCATCGGTCAGGACATTCAGGTGCTGAAGCAGAAACTACAGGAGCGCGGTGTAACCCAGATACCGCACTTCGGGCCTCTATACCACTTCGACATCATTCGCCAGCTTGGCTATGACCGTGACGAGATCGCGGCACACTGTCAAAATGTGGAGATGGTCTTCAACCACCAGTTCACCCACCTGCCATTGTATCCCTTGTCAGACGGACAGGTGGAGTACATGGCGGACGCAGTCATCGCCTCAGTTGAAGAGATGAAAGCTGGCAAGTAAGCTGTAGATGTGACAGATAATGCAGAAGCCCCCGCAGGAGTGCGGGGGCTTTTCGATTCTGCGACATGAAGCTACTGCATGGCACGAAGTTGTTGGGCTGCGCGTTTTAGCAACCCGCGGTCATAGAGGCGCATAGCCCGCTTGAGCTCAGGAGTGCCATTTTTTGTGTTTTGGGTGATACGGGCAAATGCTAATTCGATGGAAATATCCTGATAATAGCGCAGCGCTTCACGACTTTTGCGGTGCTTATCAATGTACGGGAAGTCTGTCGCCCTTGCAGTACGGAGGAAATCAACAGGAAGGCCATCAAAGCTGACATTCAAGGACGCAGCCATATCACCAAGAGCCTTGAACAGCTCTTCATTGGCACGAATGCGCTCCTCAAGCGCATTCGGCCAGACCGCAGAGACGGCCGCATAGTCACATGGAATGAGTTGGGGAGTGTCGCCGTCGCTGACGCGTTCACTGGCCACGCCGTATTCTTCCGGGCCCAGGATTTGGCGGGTCTGCATACGGGAAGATGGATAGGAAATCGTGCGGCGATCAAAGAAACCGTCGGTATCAGTGTCGGCGTATTCAACGAGCATGTCTACACGCTCATCATAATCATAGTCAACCTCCAGCGTTCCCTCCTCCGCGCCGTAGAGGTGCAGTCGCCCATCAGCAGGCCAGTAGTACATCTGCATGCGGCCGGAGTTGTCCGCGTCGAGCTCATAGCGCTTATTGGCGCGTCCGCAAGGCGGGCCGCCCTCCTGTGGAAATGAACGATACGATGAGTTGAGGACCCCCTCCCAGCGTTCGTGCTCTGCTTCGCGCGGGTCCACATTGTAGTCATTTTCATCCCAAACCAGCAATGCGCGCTCCCAATCGAGCGTCCTGGCAGTGTCCCTCGCAGCCTCCCAGGAAAGATACTGCCCAGTCTCCGCACCACTGCGATGGTTGAATGAGGTACGGGCAGCTTCGGGAATGGCAATTGTTCCAAGAGCGGTAATACTCATGTCATAGTCATACAGCTGGCCGATGGTTTTGTCATTGTCAGCATTGATCCCATAGCGCACAGAGTGAAGAAGTGTGTCGGATGCAGTGAAGCGCACCGTCTCTTCGGGAAGCGCATCATTATCGGGATCGTAGAAGCAGAATGGGGCCTCGAAGATGGCATTCCAAGCATCCTCGCGGGAATTGTGGCGAAACATGGTGAAATAACCGTCGCCAGCAAAATCGCACTTCCACTGGCAGTTTCCCTGCTGATAGCCATAGTTGCTGACATGCCAGAGTTTGCGCGGCCCGTTGTCGAAATCGCGGATCAGAACCATGAATGGGCGCCATCCCCAGGTGTTGTAGTCGCCATATGTCTGCACCATCGTGTCGGGCTCGCCATCACCGTCGGTATCATCATAGTCAATAGTACGATCAAGTGTCCCATCCCCGTCCATATCGACAGCAATGCAATCGTTCACCATGTCCGGGCCGATTGTCTGCGGCGTCATGTTGTCATCATCGTCAATGGCACATATGATGCGGCCACCCTCAGTGTAGAAGAGGGCATTCCTTCCATCGCTCAGCGCGCGCAGGATCGGCGTGGTGGCACTGCGCACGTTTTCTAAGAAGGACGGATCATCGAGTGCCTCCTGCGCAGGCTGGACGCCAATGAGCCTGGCACGATCAATGGCGCTCAGCCTCATATGGCGCGCCCACGCCCGGCCCAGAGGTCCCGTCGTATGACCGTGCCCGAGTCGAAAAGCGCCAATCTCAATGATGTGGTAGCTGTTTGAAGCCACTGAGGTGAATGTGACGTCCAAACGGATCTGAACAACCTGCTGTGAGTCAAAGCTGTACATCCGCCATCCGGAAATCGGAGTAGCTGTCATATCAGCAATCTGCTGCCAGTTCTGGCCATCACTGGAGACACTGAGACGATAGCCATATGTGCGCATGCCGATGTCCGACATTATGACTTCGATGGTGTCAATTTCCGCGGGTTGCGCGAGCGTGACGACCGTTGGGGTATCAACGAACGCCCACGCGTATCCGGAACTGAAATCGTAATCTGTAACACTGCCATCAATGGCGCAATTGGTCCTTCCTGCACTGCCGGATGCATTGCGAGGGCCAGTGATTGTGGCCCCGTTTTTTGCAGACGCATAGTCGACCTCGGGTTGGCATGCGCCAAGTGTACAGGCGGCCAGCAGGATGGAGAGCAAAATGGCACCGCGTAGTGCGCACAATACGCGCAGATACATGAGCATATCTCCCGGACGATGAAAAAAACACGCTTTGGTACAAGATACGACAGTACTATTCCCCCCTCAACAGACCGACACCTGTTACTTCACGGGTAACGACACTGTGCAGGTATTCAAAACTAAGCCGGGTGCTGTAAAGGAATCACTAACGCGACAGCGAATTACAATTTGGCAATAGCCAATCTTACCATAGCTGATATAGCCCAATGACATCAGCGGCACAGGAGGCAAACAATGGAATACGAAGTCCGCGGGACCACTATGCAGACGGTCGAAGTCCGCCTGCAGGCAGGTGAATCCGTTTACACAGAAGCTGGCGGAATGGCATGGATGAGCGAAGGCATCAGTATGGACACAAACATGAAGGGTGGCCTGCTCGGTGGTCTGAAACGCATGGTGTCAGGTGAATCACTTTTCCTGACCGACTACGCGTGCACAGCTCCGCAGGGGTTCATCGTTTTCACCGGCTCGGTTCCTGGTAAGATAATTCCGATAGAACTACAAGCTGGGGAGAGCGTCATCCTGCAGCGAAATGCTTTCCTCTGTGCCTCCAGTTCAGTTCAGCTTGAGATGCACATGCACAAACGGCTTGGAACCGCGCTGTTTGGTG
>CAYSRY010000170.1:6414-7850 GCA_964433395.1 uncultured Armatimonadia bacterium
GGTGGAGAGGGTCTCGTCATGCAGAAGGCGACGGGCCCCGGTGTTATCATGTGTGAAGTCGATGGCGAAGTCGTCCAGTACAACCTGCAACCCGGCCAGACTCTCAAAGTCGATCCAGGGCACGTTGCGATGCTGGATCCGACTGTGCAGATGAATATTTCGACGGTCCCGGGGCTGAAAAACATGTTCCTTGGTGGTGAGGGCGTTTTCCTCACCACTCTGACAGGGCCCGGGCGTATCTGGCTGCAAAGTCTGCCCATTGCCAATCTCGCTCGCAGCCTAACCCCATTCCTGCCCAAGAGCAGCAGCTAAGTTGATGGCTATTTATCTACACACCGGCCGCCTGGCGTATTGCGCCAGGCGGCTCTGCGAAAAAGGGGAAACGTTGTGAAAGCTGGTATATGCAGCATCATCTGGAAAAACAGGATGGACATCTTTGATGTCATCAAAACAGCCGCAGCAGCAGGCGCAGATGGCATCGAGATCTGGGGGCAAGCGCCGCACATCCCGGATCCGTCCGACACCGACCACGTGGCAAAAATCCACGAAGCGATGGCGACGAATGGGCTCGCCGCGCCACAGTTTGGATCATATGCACGAGCAAACAGCGTGGATTTCATGGAGAAAATCAATGCAGATCTGAAAGTGACTGCAGCTCTCAGTGCGCCGGCGATGCGTATCTGGGCCGGAGCGAAAGACTCTGAGGTAACCTCGCTGGAGGAGTGGAATGAGGTTATCTCCGATGTGAAAGAGGCATGTGCAATTGCGGCAGATATTGGACTCATTATCACGCTTGAGAGACACCCGAACACGGTGACAAACAGCGTATGGGGATGCCAGAGGCTCTTGGATGAGGTGGGCAGCCCAGCATTGCGCGTAAATTATCAGGTAATCGATACCGACGCTGAGACCATCGCTGAGGAAATCAGAATTCTGGCTCCACACATACTGAACACCCATGCGACCAACGCACGCACAGTCGATGGGAAGCGCTTCAGTACAGAATTGTCGGATGGAGACACGAATTGGGCCAGCCTGATCGATGCTCTGAAAGCCAACGGGAATGACGGCTTCGTGGAGATTGAGTTTGTACGACGCGGCTTTGAGGAAATCTCGCTTGAAGAGACAGCGATCGAAATGGCGAAAGACATTGCATTTCTGAAGGAATGCATGAGCTGATATTACCGCAAGCGCGGATGCAGAGAGGCCTGTCCAGTATGGGACAGGCCTCTTCTTTTTGGCAGTGCAGAAAGTGCAGGGAACTATAGCTTGGCGATAATCGCATCAGCCATTTCACTGGTCCCGACAGCCGTGGGATCGTCGCGCTCGGGTTTGAGGTCATAGGTGACCTTATCGCCTTCGGCAATGACGGCGGCGACAGCATTGTCAAGCCGCTGCGCTGCGTCCATCTCGCCAAGATGTCGAAGCATCATGAC
>CAYSRY010000171.1:0-7846 GCA_964433395.1 uncultured Armatimonadia bacterium
TTGCATATTCCTGACGATGCATATGAATATATCCAGCTTGAATACTTGCATCAGTGGCAATACTTGCATCATCGGCAGTGTTTGCAGCGTTCTGGAAATGAGGAAGTGCCGATTGGGGATCATTGGATTTGAGGAATGCCCATGCAAGTTTGTAATGCGCTTCGTCACTGAGAGCGCTCTGCGTATATTCGTCGATCAGTCGTTGGTATAGTATGATTGCCGCAGCAAAGTTGCCTTGTTTATAACGGAGTTCAGCGGCCTCGAAAATGCTCACATCTGCTTGTTCGCTCTTGGGATATTGTGCGGGAACACTCAGGTAAGTCTCTATCGCGGCAGTAATATTGCCTGCCGCGAGCTTCGTGTGAGCAATTTCGACCAGTGTCTGCGCTGCAAACTCAGCGTCACTTGTCTCTTCCAGTACGCGTTCGAATTCCTGCTGGGCCTCGGCATAGTGTCCTTCGCGAGTAAGTGCCACTCCGTATTTAACGCGTATTTGCTCTTCATCCGGCGAAGATGGAAATTGCGTGAGCATCTGCCTATAGGCAATCATCGCTGCCTCGTAGTCATGGGCTGCAACACTTGCATCCCCGACGCCAGCAAGTGCAAGTGGCGCCAATGGGCTGTCAGGCGCGGTGTCATATGCGTCACGATATTGGCTCGCTGCAGTTTCCCAGTCTGCACGAGCTGCGTACGCGTTTGCGAGGTCATAGTGCAGTTGCGAGCGGATGAACGCGGTTCGTTTGTCTAATGGAATGGCAGTGAGTGCCTCACTTGCCTCCGAGAGTTTGTCAGCGGCAATCAGAGTGTTTACGATGCCTGCCTGTGCTGCGCTCCCAATATCGTCACCAGAGTGTTGTTGCGCGATATGTTGGAATTCCGCAATGGCGTCGTCCGTTCGCCCGATTTCTGAAAGCAGCTGCCCTGCGTACAGGGTGGCCTCGGTGATCAATTGGTGCTGAGGATGGTTTTCGATGATAACGCGAATCAGCGTAAGTGCGAGGTCTGGTTTCCCAGCAGAGTCCGCAATATCTGCAGTCGGGAGCGCCAGTTCTGCGGCTATTGGGCTTTGTTGGTTCCCGAGTATCAGGTCAGTCAAAGCTTTGAGATGCTCGTCTGTAGTGTCAGCACGGTATGCCGCTAACCGCAAACCGTAGTCAGCGCGGAGCACGATATCAGGGGAATGCGGAGAAGTCGTAATTGCGTCATTGTACGCAGCAGTTGCCTCTGAAAAGTTGCCAGCAGTCAGGTATATATCCGCTATACGCAAGTAGGCATTTCCAACCTGTGCGTCAGCCGGGTAGCCGGTTATGTATTTTCTGAATGTGTCCAGCGCCGCAGTGGGTGCACTTGCGAGCTGATATGAAACTCCCTGCCAATAGCATGCGAGTCCAGCATATGGAGTGTTCGGGAGTTTACCAGCAGCTTCATAGGCCAACGCGGCAGCTTCATATTGCTTGGCTGCAAAGAGGATATCGCCGGCCTGAATTGCAGATTTCCAGCCTATTTCCAGCGCGGCATAGTCACGTGCAATCATTGCAAGCGTGGCTGCAGCTTCTGTGTGCTGACCAGCGGCAACTTGGACTGATGCGATGCCTGCACGGGCGTTAGCGGCAAGCTTACTGCCTTGCTCACGATCTGCGACCTTAGTATACCAGGCGATGGCTTCTTCGTATTCGCCGAGCCCTTCGTGAGCCTGACCAATAGCATAGATTGCATCTGCCGCGAGGTCACTCTCAGGGAAACGGTTGACCAGTTCGGTGAAGGTAGTAAGAGCCATATTCAGGTTTTGGTGTGCTTTGATGGTGCCAATTGAGAACAGCGAGTATGGCGCATACTCGCCATTAGGTGCGATCTGAAGATAGCTCTGATATGCTGTGAGAGCCTCATCATAGTGTTCAGCTCTGAAACAAGCCTCTCCAAGCCAGTATGTAGCCTTATCAAGAATGTCCAACTGTGGAGATTGCGATATGAGAGCCCTCAGAGCCTCTGCTGCGTTGGCGTACTTTTGTGTCTGATAGAGGCAGATGGCGGCGCGGAAAACAGCAGCGTCTTTGGCAGGCCAATCAGGGAAATTCTCGACCAGTCGCTTATAGTGCTTTAGTGCCTCAGAGTAACGTTGTAGTTTGGACAGACTCTCGCCAGCACCGAAAATGGCGTTGGGCAACTCTGGGTGGGCAGGGTATTCCGCTATGAATTGCTCGTAGAGTGCAAGAGCTGCAGACCATTGCTGCTCGTCCAGTGAGCGCTCTGCCTCCAGCAATAGATTTCCAGGGACGTTCTGCGCAACGGCGGCAGAGGAAAAGAAAATGAGCAGAATGGCTACCATTCCGATAAGGGCACTCAACGCTATAGGTTTTGCTGCCCAGCGTGTGAAAAGCATCTGTGAGCCTGTGCTCCTCAGGTCATCGGTGTGGCTGATTTAGTGGCGTCCACGCAGTATTTAGTCAAATCTGGCGCGTTTCAGTTGCGGGGTTTATGAGAGACGTGATGGGGATCGCGCGGTTGGCGTCCTCTCAGATGCTCGCGAATTTGTGCAAGTAATAGTATAGCAGCGCTTGCCGTGTCAGTGTCTGGCGCTCTATCGCCAAAGCGCGCCATCTGGTAAAGGCGCACGAGTTCACCTGCTTTGCACCGAATATCCGCGAGTTCATCGGGGATGTCTGCGAGGAGTTCTTCGGCCGTGACCTGTGGTCCGTCAACGCCTCCCCTCTGCGCAAGTATTTTTCGTAAGCCGGTGTAGGCCCAGATAAGCTGTGTCAATGGTTTTCCATTTGTCGGGGGATGCGTTTCGTTCCATTTTCGTCGGAGTCTGGGTGCAGCGCCAAGCAGTACCATGACACTTGCAACGAGTGCTATGGGTATACTGAACTGCGTTATCCATCGCGTCAATACTGCAGCACGAGTCCCAATGCCGCTTACTGTGTCACTCCAGACGTCGCCGAAGGTGCGCTGCTCCTGCTCTTCGCGAGCCGCTGGTGTCGGCTCAAATGCCATCCACCCACCATCTGGGATATAGACTTCCGGCCATGAATGAGCATCTTCAGAGCGGACGATATACAGGTCATCTTGGGAGTTGTGCGCCTCGCCTCGTGTAAAACCGACTGCAAAACGCGCTGGTATTCCGATTGAACGGCACATCAAAACCATCGCGGTAGCAAAGTGTATGCAATAGCCGCGTTTGGTTTTGAACAGGAATGCATATGCGAGTTCGTCTGGCCAGGTAGAACTGACAGTCAGATCATATTGGTAACTATCAGCCAGATACTGTTCTATGGCTCGGACCTTATCAAATGATGACTGGGAGGACGTAGTAATCTGCCGGGCGAGTTGTGCAATTTCGGGGGCCAGGTCATCGGGCAATTGCGTGTTGAGTTCGAGTTCCTCACGAGACGCAGGAAATGCAATGCCCGTGGCGTCAGGCAATGTCTGTGGTTGCAAAATCTCAATTGTGTAGGTTCGAGTACCAGCGCCGTATTGCCATGGCATCAGGGTCCCATCGACGGAGTAGGCGATTGTTTTGGCACTCCCGTTGTAGCTTACGGGGTAAAGCATCGCAGGGATAACGGAACCGAAGGAGACATGAGGCGTGATGGTGGCCTTGGTGAGTACGGCAGAGGCGCCTATGCCAGAGTTTTGGCGGGGGATAGACAGAGTTCCATCAGCGGTTTGCTCTGAGATACGCTTACGCGGCAATTTTCGCCGCCATGTTTTACCGTCATATATCGTATAGCAGGCAGTTCGCCAGTTTTCAGGGCGTTCGCAGACGGCTTCCAGAATTATCTGACGACCGCTGGGAGGTGAGAAGCGAGGCATCCAGAGAGAAGCTGGTGGCGTAAAATCGACTACGTGAGCCGTGAGATGGCGTGCCACAGCTCGGGCAAGGTAGATGCTGATCTGCTCTGTAACACTGGTAGACAATTCGGAACGTGCGGCCCAGAAGCCCACACCAGTAGCAACGAGCAGCGCCAACAGGTAGATGGCTGGCCATGAATATACTATGCCAAGCGATCTATGAGAGCGGCTAAAGCGGAATTCACCGACATTATCATAGGTATTGCGTGTGTTCACGCGATGCTCAATCGCAAGTAACGCCAGCGCTCCAAGTGTGAGGAGCGCCATGCCTGCAAGCGAAGAATAATGCGGTTGTGCGGTGAGCGAAAGAAGCACGATCGAAGTTGTGGGCAAAATCGTCTGAGTGAGTTCGGTGACGGTGCGGATTGAGAATGCGCGGAATGCGGTAATCCAGAGGAACACTGATATGAGCGCACGGAGTGCAATATAGACGTCGTCTGGCGGTTCGGTCAGCCATGTGGAGAATGTCGAGCCGAATTGCAGCGCACCAAAGCCAACTGCTGCAAAAAATGAGGCGTATGGCATAACGTGTCTGCGCAGCCCCGAATAGTGTACAGCCGTGGCGACTGGGAACGCCGCGACTATGATTATGCCCAATAGCCCCACAAAGACCGGATCCTTCAGAAGAACCGCAGCTGACAGCAGCGCTGCCAGCATCGTGATCCAGGCATAGATCGACGCTGGGAACCATGTGCCTGCACCCTCAGCTGCAATGATCTTCGCGGGGATATATGGAGGCAGGTCCAGGCCGAGGACGTGCCGCGCTCGGCTGGCTATGTGTGCTACGAGCACAGTCATCGAGCTACCTCATGCTTTGGGATAGTGCGCATTGCGCCAAGCATGGTAAAGGCCTCTTGCAATTCATCTGTTGAGCTCGCAATTGAGGAAGGAATGCCATTGGCGCGCAGACGGGCGAGGGCCTGTTTTTGAAGAGTGTCGCTTGTTGTTGCAGTATTATCCTCAGTATTGCAGAGGAGCACTCTTACGCCCACGCCTCTGACAGCGAGTGCGCATGCCTGCTCTATTGCCGCAGCTTCAATGCCAGAAGTAATGATAAAAACCGTGACGCCGGAGCGCATCTGGGAAGCCCACTCACGCATGTTTTCGCCAAATCGTCGGTGTCCATTGGGGAGGATCTGTGCAAGTGATAGCAGGATGCGCTGATAAGTGGATTGACCTCTGTCTGGTGAGCGGAGTGAAATTGGTAGACCTTCACCGAAGACTTGCGTATCCAGGCCAATATCGCTCAGTGCTTTCGCTGTACTTGCAGCCGCAGTCAGTTGAAGCTCAAATGAACTTGTCACACCACTACCAATCACATTGGCGGTGCAGGTATCAATCCATATTGCGGCGTGGTAGTCACGACCGCCGGCATATTCCTTGACCACAAGCTCGCCGGTGTGTGCAGCCATTTTCCAGTGAACATCGCGCAATTCATCACCAGGTTCGTGCGGTCTGATGCCAAAAAACTCTCCGCGACGCGCTTTCAGGGTTGCAAGCTGAAGTTGCGCGCGTTCTGACAACATGTTAGTCATGTCTGCACGCGTAATGGGAACCGGGGCGGGAACACAGGTGAAAGCCACGGAGTGGGCAGCTATTCCGGGCCGAGAGAACATGCCCAATGGGTCTATGCCAATAATCTGTGGATCAGCAAGCAGGTATTCGCCACGCACTGCAGGTGTGAATTCGCCTGAAGTCTGCACCGATTGCCCTGAAGCTAGACCAGGCAGTGTGAATGTATATGTCTTCGCTGGTGTTGTGATGGTTGTATTGCGCAGGTATATGCGGATAGGCACTGACGGTCTCGAAATCATGCCAATATTCTCAAGTTCAATTTTGAACGCCACAGCGCGTCGCGCAGGCACAATCGCTGCAGGCACGCCGACACTCAGCTTGAGACCGGACACACCCATGCGCGAAATGACATAGCATCCCAGAATGCATGCGAGACAGATGCCAGCCATGACATAAAGCGCCGGCGCCTCGTTCATACTTCCTGCCAGATAAAACAGGAAGCCAGCAGATAAGAATAGCTTCAGGTTGCGAGACATAGTTTGTGCTCTCAAACAGGGACTGCGACATCCCTGAGGATGGCATCTAATACATCGTGTGTGCTGATATCGCCCAAACGAGCCTGTGGTGCAATAATCACGCGGTGGGCGAGAGTGAGTGGAGCGAGGCGCTTGATGTCGCCGGGCGTGACATAGTCTCGACCGTCAAGAGTTGCTGTGGCTTGAGCTGTACGCACCAATGCTATTGTACCGCGTGGACTGGCGCCAAGCTGCAGTTGCGCAGCGTTTCTGGTCATCTGGATGATGCTGAGAACGTAGTCGTAAACACTGTCGTCTACATGGCACCGAGCAGTGAGAGCTTGAAGTTCAAGGAGATCCTGGGGGCGGCAAACAGCTTCCAGATCAGCCATGGGATCGATGAGTAATTGATCTCTGACGATGGACTTTTCATCTATTGCCGACGGATAACCGATGTTGAGTTTAAGAATGAATCTATCGAGTTGTGATTCTGGAAGTGCATAGACACCTTCGTATTCGACTGGATTCTGTGTCGCGATAACCAGAAATGGGTCTGGAAGCGCGTAAGTGCTTCCATCTGTTGTCACCTGCCGCTCCTCCATCGTTTCAAGCAGCGCGGATTGCGTTCTGGGATTCGCGCGGTTAATCTCATCAGCGAGGACGACATTGGCGAATACCGGCCCCTGACGGAAACGGAATGTCCCAGTGGGTTGGTCGTAGATGGAGATGCCTGTGACGTCCGACGGCATAAGGTCCGGAGTGAACTGAATGCGGGAGAAATCTCCCCCAATGGATCGCGCCAGAGCTTTTGCCAGTCGGGTTTTGCCTACTCCGGGCACATCTTCCAACAACAGATGTCCACCAGCAAGTACTGCGATGAGCGTGTTTTCCACCACCACGCGTTTGCCAATGATAACCTTCTCTATGTTGCTGATAATGTGTTGACAAAGATGGTGGGCCTGTGCGAAGTCCATTGCCTTCACTCCAGATATATTCGGATGTCCATGACTTCGGCGAATTCGTCACGCTCTGCAACTGGCAGTTATACCGTGATGATATGCGATCAGTGCAGCTCGGTCAATCAAACATGCAAGCACACGGATTGTTCCATTTGCGTGATATAACGAGAGGCTCGTGATTTTACGATTTGGTAATCGATTGAAAAAGGGTGACGCCTGAGAGGCGTCACCCTTAAAAAGGAGAGAAAACGGCCACTGCTATGAGCTACACGGGAGGCGCTCGGTATGTTGCCGTTTTGCTGTCTCTCCCTGTTTGCCTTGGAGAAGATGCGATCGGAGTTTGCTATGCACGAAATGGAGGGAGGGCAGACATTTCGCGCTGCATCCGCATTGCTTCTCCATATGCAATATTTCTGACGCATACCACTGACGATTGTTCAAACCTTTAGGTTGCAATTGTGGAATTTTGCAGTTGTACTCACTGTCTGAGCGTGTTACCAAGCCGCTGTCTGTGATATACTGTACCGCGGAGGGAAAACATGGCAACTCTGCGTGTTAGTAATGCGACGATTTTGACGATGGCATCCGGTGAAAGCGAGCCAATTCGGCGGGGTGAATTGGTCTGCCACGATGGTATTATCACATATGTTGGTACAGAAGGCGGCGCCAGCATCAATGCTTGTGACGACGAGATTGATGCCAATGGTGGCGTGCTTCTGCCTGGATTGATCAATGCACATACGCATCTGGCGATGACGCTGATGCGTGGGTATGCTGACGATATGCTGCTTAAACCGTGGCTTGAGGATAAAATCTGGCCGACTGAAGCCAATATCATCAGTGATGATGTCTATTGGGGATCAATGCTCGGTATTCTGGAAATGTTGAGCGCAGGCATTACCTGCTATAACGACATGTACCACTTTGTTGATGCAGGAACTAAGGCGGCTGTGGACGGAGGCATAAGGGCTTTACCGG
Organism: uncultured Armatimonadia bacterium; assembly: GCA_964433395.1. Classification (GTDB taxonomy): domain Bacteria; phylum Armatimonadota; class Zipacnadia; order Zipacnadales; family UBA11051; genus UBA11051. Next base: position 7,820 of record CAYSRY010000171.1, read on the forward strand.
CGGGTGTGATGTTGCAGTTTGTGGAAC
>CAYSRY010000172.1:0-7805 GCA_964433395.1 uncultured Armatimonadia bacterium
TTCGCACATTTCTCGAAAAACTTAAGACAAATTTAACTCCCCGAACACACTCATGCAATATACTGGAATAAAAAAAGTATATAGTGATTTTTTCTGAATGAGAACCCTGGGGCCAGCAGAGGATCGCAAGCTACTGGAAGCGTTGGCGATTGGCGATTTATCGGCGCTGGAGGTGCTCTACGACTCCTACTCGGCGGCCGTCTATCAACTGCTGCTGCTGCATACCAGCAGGCGTGAAGATGCAGACGACATTCTTCAGGACGTATTTATCTCGCTCGTTGATAGAGGGAGCGGTGTGATAAATATCTGCAATCCGCGAGCCTATCTGCTCAAAGTCGCCTACAATATGGTTTGTCGAGCGCGAAGCCGTCCTGGGCCTTTGCAGATAGACCTTCAGACAATCGACGTGGTTGATCAGAACGCTCGCACAGATGAGGCGGCTGTTGACACAACCAGAATTCGGGAAGCAATGAGTTGGCTTCCGGTTGAGCAATGTGAGGCAGTAATATTGAAGGTATGGCATGGATTCACATTTGCCGAAATGGCAGAGATTTTTGATATACCAATAAATACAGCGGCCAGCCGCTACAGATATGGCATTGAGAAGTTACGGGATTTGCTGGGAGATGCTGGCGATGAATGACAGATATGACGAACGTTTGAAAAATATCGCACTGAAGCAGCCCCCCGCTGCGTTACGCGACAGAATCATGTCCGAGGCACGCGTCAAAATGCGCGCGCAACGCTTCTGGCACAGACTGGCGATGGCGGCGGCAGCGGCGGCGGTCCTCCTCATAGTAGTCAATATCATTTTCTGCGGACTATGCGCGCAGAATGTCGCAAAGCAGATGAAATGGCCCCGCGCCATTCAGTGTATGCCTCCACTATCTCCGGCAGCGCAGAACATCAGAGAACGTGGACACATGATAACTTCAGATATTGACGGAAACGAAACCATACGACCCTATAAAGAACCGGAGATCCTCGAACCAGCAACCATGACGCCCGTCAACCACGTCTCCCTGCCATCGCCAGAGTCTCTCATGTGGCGCTCACAACATATTTCCGCAGCGGAAATGTCTGGCTATGTGCAAGATGACTGATTCCTATGCGCTGTCAGGGCATAGATCGCGAGCATGATGCAGCGCGGAAATTAGCAACATGGGGCTTCCACACCTATACTCACCAGGATAGCTCCACTTTGCACAATTAGGTGAGACACAGCTGAGCAGCAACCGCTTCCTGGAGGATACAAATGCCTGATGAAACGCGCGCCAGTCGGTTAACGCGCTATTTCACCCGCATGGCGACAATCGTCGGCGCCGTTGCAGTCTTGGTGGCAGGCATCTGGACCTGCGCAAACATCGTCTGCACCATGCGTTTGACGGCGGAGATCCGACTGTGGCGTGAGGCCGGTTTGCCACTCACCATTGCAGATGCGACTCCCCTGCCAATCACAAGCCAACAGAATGCGGCTCCTGCCTACATACAGGCTCTTGAAATCTCTCCCCACCGTCCCTTGGCGAAGCAATCACCATACAAAGAGGGGCCTTTCAGGTCAATTTCGCAAGGCGATGCGAAGATGATCTCAAATATTCTCCAAGGGGATTACACAGAAGCAGATACGGCGCACGCACGCGAAATACTTGCTCGTCCAGAGATAGATAGAGCTCTCCGCGGATGCGCGAGCGCGTCGGTTTTTCCAAAGTGCGCATTCCCAATGGATTGGGCTAATATATCGGACATGCGTTATCCACATCTGTGGAGACTTCGCGAAGCGGTGCGTCTGGCTTCTGCAAAAGCTGTCGTGTACGCGCGTGATGGTGATAGTGAAAACGCCGTTCAATGGCTCATAGTAGCCTTGCGCATCTCCAACCACATAGCCAATACCCCTTCACTGTTTGCACAATTGGTCACCATCACAAGTCAGAATGCGACTGTCGATGCTTTCACGCGTATTGCAGACAGCGCAGACCTTTCATCCTCTATCTATCCCAGACTTGACGCGACACTCGCGACGATGGATCTGCAAACTCAATTCAATATAGCCGCGCGCAGGGAAGCCTCACTGTGGCTATCATTCTACGCTTCATTATCGACAGGTGGCCCAGACGCCAAGAGGTTCGTTAAGCAGCTACTGGATATCAACACGTCTGGCTCAATGCTGAAGCTGACGCGCACATCAACACTGCTCACTCGCCCATTGCTACTGGCTGATCAGGTAGCATACATGCGCATGATGCGTCGCCAAGACGCTGCTGCAAGCAAACCGTGGCTGCAGGCAGAAACCGAATTTCAGACCATCGAGAAAGCTCTCAAACGTCTCCCACGTGTCTACGTTGCACATATGCAGCCCTCCATGCGAAACATTACATTCAAGCGCGACGTTGCTCAAGCACGTATCAATATGGCTCGCATCATACTCGCATTGAACGCATACCGAGACGTCCATGGGGCTTATCCTATCTCCCTCTCAGATCTCCAGCCTGGCCTCAATTGGAGCATTCCCATTGATCCAATCAGCGGCACCACATATGCCTATCGCCAGACGAACACTTCATTCACTCTCTATAGCGTAGGTCCCGATGGCGACGACGACAACGGCAGGCCTCTCCCTCGCTCCATCACTCCGGATGACGATGGCGACGTAGTCGCTTTTCCAATCAAATAAGAATTGCGGGAAGGAACCTGCCAGACCGCAGGGAAATGGCGTTCGTCACTGTATGACGAATGTGCCATTCTGCAGGAGGTACCTTCATGCATAAATTTCTGGTGCTCGCCATTATTATTTCCATGGCTTCCAGCGCCGCATTCGCCCAAGCCGTTGATGCCACAAACCCATTTACCGACTATGGTGTAGGCGCGCCTGTCGCAGAGGCACGCGGCATCGTCACCACTCAAACCGCCGATGGCCGCTCTCTCGTTATTGCCTGCGCTCTTGACCAAAGCAAAATCGGATATATTGTCGTCACTGACATAGATTCCGGCGAAACCAGGCAGTACTACAATCCCGACGATCTCTCGCAGTCAGCCCCGTACGGATCCCTGATGGCTGCTAACGGGCGTTTCTACACAGCCCAGGGAACGAACGTGCTCGAATTCGATCCGCTGGCCAAGGACTATCTCTGGCACGGCACGCCAACTCCCGCTGGCTGCTACCTCTCATTCACTGAAGACACTGAAGGCAACATATACGGTGGCGGCCTTGGATGCTGGCTTTTCGCATACAATCCAAAGACCCAGGAAACTCGCAATTACGGCCGCCTCGACAACGCCGAACAATATCTCCATTCTCTTGCTGTCGACGACAAAGGCTGGATATATGGCGGCATCGGCACTGCCCGCCAGAACATAGCGGCGTGTAATATAGAGACTGGAGAAATCCGCCAGCTCATCGCAGACGAGGAACGCGTTCTCGGCACCGCTTCGGTCTATGCATCTATTGATGGCAAGTGCTACGGAACGGTCAACAGCAAGCAATACCGCCTCTACGATGGTGCCGCTGAACTCATAACCGCTGCCGACAAACGCCCAATGCGCGACATTCACACCGTATACTACGGCCAGATGCACAAGACATTCCCCGATGGCAGGCAACTCACTGCATACAGCATGCCTGATAAGTGGCTCAAAATATTCGATCCCAAAACCGGCGAGACGCGCCGCATTGAGTTTGAGTACGAGTCCGGCGGCGCAAGTATCACCAGTCTCGGCGTCGGCCCTGGAGGCATCGTTTACGGTTCCACGTGTCATCCGATGCACTTCCTCAGTTTTGATGCCAACAAACGTGAACTCACAGATTTCGGTTCAGTGCCCGGCATCGGTGGGGGCAACATGTGCGCTATCACCAGTCAGGGCGACCACGTGATCGGAGCGGTCTATTCCTCCGGAACCATGTGGGACTTCAACATCAACGTGCCATTCAACCCCAATGGCGCCCGCGATGACTTCCCGATCTCTGCTGAGCAGCTCATGAAGATGGCCACAGCCACCGATGGCCATTTCACTTTCCTCGATTCCCAGAAACTCGCGTTTTTCCACGGTGACAAATGGGGCGCGACTGGCAGCTTCACATTCAACACGCCCAAAGACGGCAGCTACTACCTCTACATGCTCCCATACACATCTAACGCATACGGACGCATGAAGCTCACGTTCGACGAACACGTCCTATCAGACAATTTCGATTTCTATGCTGCCGATACCGCTCCCGGAACACCCCAGGAGTTCGGACCATTCGAGCTCAAAGCTGGTGCACACACATTCACCATGACTGCCCTTGAGACCCCGGAACGCAGCCCTTGGTGTTCAATCAGCTCAATGTATCTTTCACAGCAACGGGTCGAGCTGCCCAATATCCTGCCAACCAATCCACGTATCCTTGCCGAATGGCATGACGATGTCTGCAGGCCACGCACGGCTCTGGCCCATCCGGACGGCGAGCATGTTCTCATGGCCGGATATGCTGGTTACGGTCTCTGTGGTGGCGGCATTGGCATCTACAATCTGAAGACCAACGAAGCCCAGCTTCTCTCCGCCGAAGATAATCTTCTCCCCGGCCACAGCTGCATAACGCTCAAAGCTCTGCAAAATGGCGACTTGGTCGGCGGAACTTCCATAGCCGCACCCGGCGGCGGTCACACAACGGCAACTGAAGCAGAAATATTCATTCTCGATTGGAAAACAAAAGAAGTCACATTCAGCATGGTTCCAGTCCCGGGCCAGACCAGCATCGAATCCATCTGGGTAATGCCTGACGACCTCGTCTACGGGCTGACGACCAGCGGATGGTTCTTTGTTTTCGATCCAGTCGCAAAGAAAATCGTACACACTGAGGACCTCACTACCTATGGTGGCGTCCCTCGACATGCCCTCCAACAGGGCCCGGACGGCAATCTCTATGCGATCTTCAGATCGGCCATTGTCCGCATCACTCCTGGTACATTCGAGCACGAACTGCTCGCTAAACCTCCGGTTGGCATTCAGGCGGGCGGCGCACTCGTCAATGGCATGCTCATTTTCGCCAACGGTTCCAATGTATGGAGTTACGATATCCCCGGCATTGACTGAGGCTGTTGCACACAATCTACGGAGGAACTGAAATGCCAGAAACACAATCTGAACCACTCCATTTTGCAGATCTCGGCGTAGCTGCTCCCGCACAGGAGAGCCGCGGTGTACAAGCCACCCGAGACGCGCACGAAAACTACCTTGTCCTGGCAAGCTCGCTCGACTGGCTGCTTGTCACGGACGTCGACACACAGGAGACCACACAATTCCAGATGCCGGACGGCGTCCCCGCGAGTGCGCCATATGCTTCTATCGTGGCATCAAACGGGCGTTTCTACACTGCCTATGGCAAGACATTCATGGAGTTTGATCCTACGCAACGTCAGTGGACTTTCCACGCAGTCCCTGAGGATGGCGATGACTGCTACCTGAGTTTCACCGAAAGTCCAGACGGTCGTATATGGGCCGGGGGTTGCTATGGATGCCACCTGATCTCATTCGACCCGTCAACGCGCGAACTCATCCAACATGGCCAGATGGATCCCCAGGAACAGTACCCCAGCTTCGTTGCAGCAGACGCCTCCGGATGGGTGTATATTGGCATCGGCACAGCGCGCCATAACATAATCGCCTATCAGCCCGAAACCGGCATCAGGCGCCAACTCGTCAATGAAGACAGCCGCGCTCACGGCACCGCATCAGTCCGCATGGGCGTCGACGGGCGCGTCTACGCAGCCATCAACGCACCTGACAGTGGCAATGCAGACAAAAAAGGACAGAAGAACTTCTTCCGTTGCTTCCAGGGAAAAATAGAACCTGTTTCAGAGGCTGACGTGCCTGATTATGCCAATATCGGCAATATCTCCTGGGCCAACACGAAAGCCACGCTGCCGGACGGGCGAATGGTCACCACGTATTCAATGCCGGATCATTATATGATCATCCACGATCCATCCACTGGCGAAGAGCGCCGCATCGAATTTGACTATGTCACCAATGGAGCCGGCATCACAAGCCTCGCCGCAGGACCAGACGGCAATATCTATGGCTCGTCATGTCACCCGATGCACTATTTCGTCCACGACCCCTCTGCCAAGACCACAATTGACTTCGGCGGCGTTCCTGCAATTGGCGGGGGAAATTTCTGCGCGATCACCACACAACGAGGCTACATGATTGGTGCGGAGTATGCCGGCGGACGCCTCTGGCTGTGCGACCGAGACAAGCCGTGGGCGCCTCAAGCAGAAGGGGATTCAGCCAATCCTCGCATGTTGGCGCAGTGGGCTGCCGACATCTGCCGTCCACGCACTGCTCTCGCCCATCCCGACGGCGTTCACGTTCTCATGGCTGGCTTCGCCGGATATGGTCTTTGTGGCGGTGGCATTGGCATTTACAATCTCGACACTGCCGAAGCTGCTCTCCTGACTGCTGAAAAAGACCTTCTGCCCAGCCACAGCTGCATCACTCTGAAGGCTCTCCCCAGTGGCGATCTCATCGGCGGCACCTGCATCAATGCTCCCGGCGGCGGCCACACCGCCGCCACTGAAGCCGAGCTTTTCATCATCGACTGGGCCACCCGGAAGCTCGTTTTCCATTCGGTACCGGTACCTGGCGACAATGCCATCATCAGCCTTGAAATTGCGCCTGACGGCTTGGTCTACGGCCTCTCTAACAATGGCACGCTTTTCGCCTTCGACCCGACGAGCCGCGAAATGATCCATTCGGCGCCGACGCCTGATTGTGGCTTCGTCCCGCGCCATTCATTACAGCTTACACCTGCCGGGCGTCTCTTCATGCTTCGCAGCAAAGCAATTTGCGAAGTCATCCCCGGCACGTTTGAAGTCCGCAAACTCGCCGACACACCACACGACATAACAGCCGGCGGCGCATACATTGATGGTGTCCTCTACTATGCGGCCGACACACACCTGTGCAGTTGCATTGTCGACACTATCTGATGCATTGTCTCAACCGCATTTCGGGGAGAATAAAATAATATGATAGGAACTCGAGTGATGACGATGCCAACGGCACTGTGCGCAATTGCATGCCTCATAGCAACGGCAATGCTCTCTGCTGCGCCAAAACGTGATGCAGCCGGCTTCCTCGACCACGGCATCGGCGCACCAGTCATAGAAAGCCGCGGCGTCGTTGCCACTACCGACGATAATGGCCGAAATGTCGTCATCGCACATGCAGACGGATTTGTCCTTGTCACAGACATCGACACGCAGGAAACTGTGCAAATTTCCACGCCCCCCGGCGTTCCCACCGGCGGCATGTATGGATCGATTCTGGCAACCAATAACCGCCACTACATGGGCCATGGCAACTACATCTGCGAATTCGACCCGACCTCACGCGAATGGACTTTTGCCGAAGTTGGCGCTTCCAATGAGGAAGCGTATATCGGCATCACTGAGGGACCGGATGGCCGCATATGGGCTGGCGGCTATCCTCATGCCTCACTCGTCTCGTTCGATCCCAAAACGCGCGAACTCAAAAACTATGGCCAGATGGACCCAACCGAAGCGTACCTCACCTATATGGCCGTCGCTGACGACGGATGGGTATACATGGGTATAGGGACTGCACGTCGCTCCATCGTCGGCTACAATCCGGCCACTGGTGAACATCACCAGTACGTGCCCGAAGAACGCCGCACCACTGGTGGCGGATATGTCCACCTCGGCATTGATGGCAAGGTCTACGGAAATGATGGTACTGACTGGTACTCATTCGACAAAGGGCAGGCAACCGTCATCGACCAGGCGGATGCCGCGGCCAAACGTCTC
>CAYSRY010000173.1:0-3656 GCA_964433395.1 uncultured Armatimonadia bacterium
GGACTCGCTGGCACTCTTGGCATGCCCGTCACAGAATCCGAAATTTGACATGCCATTGTGATCGTAGCGGGTACCACATCCAGCATAGTAGCCGCTGCAATTGGGGTCATCTTCATATAGCGAGGACAATACATACCAGCCTTCGCGGCTTGTCGGTGCGGTTGTATGTGCAATCCATGGCTCGCCAATCATCACCAGCTCAGCCGGGCGTTGGAGCAGCGCTTCAGCATCGTTGAAGATGTATGTGTTCATGCCATAGTCAGCGTAGGCGCCGCAATACCAACTGGTGAGAGTCCCGGCAGACGGGCAGCGCCATATGCTCCCACCTCCACCGCCGCTCCATGACGAGTTATCCATTCCCGTTTTGATGTACGGCTCCACCATGATTGGCCAAAATACTTTGCCATCGCACGGAAGCGTACTGCCGGTCAGTTGATAGGACGATGGTGGATATTTCTGATCATAGTCGCTTATGTACATGATGACAGCCAGAGTGATTTCCTTGACGTTGGAGAGACATGAGGTCTGGCGGGCTTTCTCACGGGCCCGCGCGAATACGGGGAACAGAATTGCAGCTAGTATCGCGATAATCGCGATTACAACCAACAGCTCGATCAGAGTGAATCCACGACGCATGCCAGCACCTCCCCAGAGTATAGATCATAGAGATTTCGCGCGTCATACGAATATACTATTGTTAAGGTACTTTTCTATTATATATAAGTTATCGAAGACTGATAGTGATACCTCTAATAATGATCATACAAAAAAATGGCGCGGCAAAAGCCGCGCCATGTTCATTTGGAAGTATCTGAATTTGATAATCGACCGGCGCTCAGCCCCGACCGAGACGGTTGAGCACATCGTTCATGCCGGCGAGCAAAGCTCCGAGGTCAGAATATGTCGTAACGAATGTGAAGCCAAGGTCGACGAACCGGAGGGCCTCGTCAATGTTGCGACAGGCAATGCCTCCGGCTTTGCCCGCCTCGGTAGCGGCGGCTAGAATCTGTGCAATCGCCTTTTCGTGCTCGGGGCAGAACTGCTCGACGCCCATCGAACGGGCAAGATCGGCCGGGCCAACGAACAGGCAGTCTACGCCATCGACGGCGGCAATGGCGGAAGCATTGGCAAGCGCCTGCCGCGTCTCAATCTGGACGGCGACGAGCGTTTCGTCATTGGCGCGCTCGAAATAGTCATCACCGAAGAGCGACATGCGGGCGCCACCGCTTGAGCGTCCGCCTTCGGGCGGATATTTGCAGGCATTGACTGCGGCGCAGGCGTCGTCGACGGTGTTGACCATGGGGACAACTACCCCCTGTGCACCAGCGTCAAGTACGCGCCCAATACGGAAGAAATCATTGGCGCCCGGACGCACTATTGCAGCAGTGGGAGTTGGATGTGCAACCTGCAAGGCGGCGAGAAGGGCCACGTCGTCCCATGCCCCATGCTGGCGGTCAATCCATATCCAGTCGAATCCGGCATTGGCGGCGATTTCCGCGGCAATGGCACTCCCCATCCCCAGACTGAACGCAAAAGCCGGTTCGCCCCGGCGAATTTTCTCGAGAGCGATATTCTTTTTCATCATAGGCCTCCCAAATGCGACTGGTAAGGAGACATACTTCGGCGCCCACCGCGGGCGTACCTCCCGTTGCAGGAGGACAAACGAAGGTAACAGAAGAAGCTAATTCCGTCATGCCTGATTTCGCAAACCCAATTGTCCGCATGTACAGATGGAGACTGCATGACAGGCAAGGAGCGGATGTTATGATACGGATGGATGTGGCGGAGCTTAAGGACCGTGCGCTCCAGATGCTGATGGACGTCGGGATGGACATACAGAATGAGCCGCTGGTGAGCGCTATGCTCGCCAAGGGGTGCGTGGAGCTGTCCAGCGGTCGGATCGGCATACCCCATGAGCTGGTGAGTGAATTCGTCGCGCGCCAGAAAAGCACGCAGACGGAGGATGCAGACGATCAGAGCATGCATCCATTCTGCGGTATTGACTGGACCCACTGGCTGATGTGGACCGGCCAGAAAAATGCTGTTCGCGAACGCATGAAGAGCGAATTTCTCATGTCGGCGTTCGACTGCGGCCCAACGCGTTACTATGACTACCGCACCGGACGCGATCTACCGGTAAACACTGAAATTTTTGTTGATATGATGAAACTGGCGCAGGCGACGCCAGAGATCGGCTATATCAGCACGTGGTACCGGCAGGATGTACCGGAAGCCACAGAGCGGATCGCCTCGCTGCTTCTGGCCCTGCACTATACGGACAAATCCGATGGCATCGAGGCCATAGAGCCAGCGGTCATCAAATATCTCGTCGAGATTGGCGAGATAATGAGCGGCAAGCCAAAAGATGCAAGATACCTGGCCGGCTCTGAGTGCATCATTTCGCCGATGGTTTTTGAGAAGCGCTCGGCGGATGATGCGGTGGAGCGAGCGCGGGTCGGAGTGAATGAATTCCACGTGGCATCGATGCCGACGATGGGCGTAAGCATGCCCATCTCCCCCGCCGCGGCGATTGTGATGTCTGCGGCCGAACTGCTTGCAGGGATGGTGGCCTGCTGGTGCATCGCGCCTGAAGGCGATATTACCGGTCGCATGATCTCGACATATATGGATATGCGTACAGCTGACGCCGCCTCAGCAAACCCCGAGAGCATCACGGTAGACCTCGCAGTCAAACAACTCTTTGACGAATGCTTTGGCGGGCACCTGTGGACGGAAGTCTTTTTCAGCCCGTCAGCATCTCAGCCCGGGCTGCTGGCCGTATATCAGAATTTCTATGCGACGATGGCACGAGCACGCCTGACCGGCGATGTCAGCGCACCGTATCCCGGCATGGGAACGCTGCATAACGGAGCACTCGGCAGCCCGACACAGTTGATGCTTGATATGGAAATCCGAAAGAGTCAGTTCCATGTGAAGAATGACATCATCGTCAACGGAGAAACGCTTCCATACGATGAAATGGTGGAGCGAGCCGTAAGTGGTAAGAACTTCCTGCAAAGCGATCATACGCTGGATCACTGGAAAGAGCTCTGGAATTCGAGCCTGCTGCCACTGACCGTCCCGGCCAATCAGGGCGAACGCGGCCGAGAGAATACGATACTGGCAGAATGCGACGAGAAGTGGCGGGCGAATGTGGAGGCGTGGGAAGCTCCTGAGATAGATGAAGCGAAGATGAGGGAACTTGAGGAAGTGCTGGCACGCGCTGAAAAAGAGTTTCTGGGCTGAATGCCCGATCCGGAGGGGTAGATAATGGCTGCGAGCAGTGAGCAGATGCGCGAAATGCTGCGCCTGATGCACACAATACGCGCATTCGAGCAAAAAGCACTGGAGCTGTACAGACAAAGCTGGGATATGGGAAATTTCCTCGGTGCGCTGCATTCGTCCGAAGGGCAGGAAGCCGTGGCAGTTGGCGCGTGCGCATGCGTGACTGATACCGATTACCTGCTGAGCACCCACCGTGGTCATGGACATTTCGTGGCCAAAGGCGGCGACGTCAATGCAATGATGGCCGAACTGCTGGGCAAGGAAGCGGGCTGCAGCCGCGGACGTGGCGGCTCAATGCACATGTTTGACCTGAGCAAAGGCCTGCTGGGGGGAAACGGCATCGTCGGCGGCGGAATCCCACTTGCGCTCGG
>CAYSRY010000173.1:3666-4462 GCA_964433395.1 uncultured Armatimonadia bacterium
GCGCTCGGACCGGCATTTACGGCCAAGTATAAGAGCACAGATCAGGTGACCCTGTGCTTTTTCGGTGATGGCGGCTCAAGTCAGGGAGGGTTCCATGAAGCGCTGAATCTGGCAGCTCTGTGGGATCTGCCGGTCATTTATATATGTGAGCACAATCAGTATGCAGTAACAACCCCGGGCTGCGATCAGACATCAGTTTCGGATGTCGCCGTTCGTGCTGCAGGATATGGCATTCCAGGAGTGACCGTCGACGGGAATGACGTACTGGCGGTCTATGAGGTGGTGAATGAGGCGGTCGACCGTGCGCGCACGGGCAAAGGGCCGTCGCTGATTGAGGCGAAAACATTCCGGCACCGCCCGCACTGTATGGTAATCCCGGAAACGCGGGCAGAGGACGAACTTGAAGAATGGAAGCAGCGGGATCCGATTCCGCGTTTTGAGGCGTACTGCCTGGCAAATGGCGTGATGAATGCGAGTGAAGCTGAAACTCTGAAGTCCGAGGTATATGCTCTGCTTGATGAAGCGGCGCAGTTTGCAATCGATGCGCCATTCCCGGACCCGGCAACAGTAGCCGAGGGCATGTGGGTGTCGTAAAAATGGGCGCATATGCGGATTGTGGAGAAGGGAGCGAGAATCATGCGTGAAGTGACATATACGCGCGCATTGCATGAGGCACTGCGAGACGAAATGCGCCGGGATGAGGATGTTTTCGTCATCGGTGAGGAAATCGGCGGGGTGTTCGGGGTAACAAAAGGGCTGGCGAAAATGTTCGGGCGGGAGCGCGCCTGCTGCACCC
>CAYSRY010000173.1:4472-7774 GCA_964433395.1 uncultured Armatimonadia bacterium
GCCACTTTCGGAAGCGGCATTCACCGGACTGGCCGTTGGAGCCGCGATGACCGGACTGCGTCCGGTTGTGGAGATAATGTATGTGGATTTCGTGACAGTGTGCTGGGATCAGATTGTGAATCAGGCGGCGAAGCTGCCGTATATGTCCGGCGGTCAAGTGCGCATGCCGCTAACCATCCGTGCGCAGCAGGGCAATGACACACGCGAGGCAGCCCAGCACTCGCAATCATTGGAAGCGTGGTTCATGCAGACCCCGGGTCTGAAGGTGGTTATGCCGGCGACCGTGGAAGATGCGAAAGGCCTGCTGAAATCGTCAATTCGTGATGATAATCCCGTGATTTTCCTGGAACATCGCAATTTGTACCCGGTAAAAGGTCCAATGCCGCGGGAGGATTATACAACGCCGCTTGGAATAGCAAAAATCCAGCGCGAAGGCAGCGATATTACGGTGGTTGCAACGTCGATGGCGGTGCAGAAATCGCTTGAGGCGGCTGAAATGCTCGATGGCGATATCAGCGTCGAAGTTGTCGATCCGCGCACGATTGTGCCACTGGATACCGAGACGATATTGGAATCGGTACGCAAAACCGGGAAACTGCTTGTGGTGCATGAAGCACCAGTGCGGGCAGGATTTGGCGCGGAAGTCGTGCGGCTGGTATGCGACGAGGCTTTCGACGCGCTGAAAGCCGCGCCGAAAGTATTTGGCGGGGCGAACCTGCCGATGCCCTATAGTGGAGTTCTCGAGAAAGAGTGCATCCCATACCCGGATACGATTGCACAGGCAATCAGGCACACTGTGGAGAGCTGAACCATGCGAAGCCATGATGAGCTTATTGAGGCCGGACGCAAGCACCTGTGGCTGCATTTCGCCAGCAATGAGGAAATTAACCGAGAACCGCGCGTGTTCGTCCGCGGTGAGGGGATGTATCTGTGGGATGCGGAGGGGCGAAAGTATTTCGATACCTTCGCGTCACTGCTGACGACAGTCTGCGGCCATCATCGCCCGGAAATCCATGCGGCAGTGCAGAAACAGATGGAGCAGCTGGAATTTTTCCCTAATTATGTCGATTGCTACACGGTTCCCTCAATTGAGCTGGCTGAGAAGATGGCCGAAGTCACGCCGGGCGACCTGTCGGTTTCGTTTTTTGTCAATGGCGGCTCGGAGGCTAATGAGACGGCCATAAAAATGGCGCGCCAGTATTTCTGGGAGACCGGCAAATGTCACAAATCGAAAATCCTCGCGAAGCGCTGGAGCTATACCGGAGCGACAATGGGGACGATCTCGGCAACTGGTATTCCGTGGTTCTGGGAGACCTTTGAACCGAGAATGCCCGGCTACGAGTTTTTCAACCCACAATGGTATTATCACCGCGAGATGGGTTTTGAATTTGAAGAGGCCGGGAAAGTTGCGCTGGCGGAACTCAAACGCCTCATAGAATTTGAGGGGCCCGGCAGCATCGCCGCGCTGATCATGGATCCGATATCCGGCAGCAATACAGGCTATTGGGTGCCATCACGCGAATATATGCAGGGGATTCGTGAACTCTGCGACCGCTATGACATACTGCTGATTTTTGACGAAGTGCAGATCGGCTTCGGGAAAACCGGCACATGGTTTGCGTGTGAAAATTGGGACGTGGTGCCAGATATTTTGACCGTCGGGAAGGGCTTTTCAGGGGGATATCTGGCTTTGGGGGCGGCCGTGGCAACCGAGAGAGTAGCCTCGGCATTCAGTGAGCCGGGGCATGAGTTCCGGCATGGTCTGACATTCGGCGGGCATACAACGGCATGCGCCGCAGCACTGGCAAATATCGGAATTATTGAGAATGAAGGACTGGTAGCCAAAGCCGCTGAGACGGGCGCTTATCTGCAAAAGCGCCTGGAAGCGTTCTATAAATACCCCATCGTCGGCGACATCCGCGGCATGGGCATGCTGTGGGCAATTGAGCTGCTCGAAAGCAAGGATGGCTGGAAGAAGCATGAGCCAGAGGGCGAAATCGGCTCATGGATACGCCGCCGAGCTTTTGAGCTGGGAGTGATACTGCGCAATAACGCAGATATTCTGGTCATCGCCCCGTCCCTGAACATGACACACGACGAGGCAGACTACATGCTCAACCTCATGGAACAACTCATCGCAGAAGCATCCGAAAGATTCGGAAAATAGGCGGGGAGGGTAAATATGGCATATCCAGGGGTTCTGCAGGATATTCAGACCTGCGTGGACCTCGGCATACCGTCGCGTGTGCCGATTTTCGCGCTGGGTGAGGAATTTGACGTGGAGCAATATGACATAGACTACCGTTTATATATCGAAAGTCCGGAAGACATGGTGAAATGCTGGGTTCAGGCAGTCGAGACTTTCGACTATGACTGGATCCTGCTGCATCCGGATGATTACATTGAGCTTGAACCGCTGGGCATCGAGACAGTGACCGAGCCGCGTATTCCTCCATCGCCAGTGCGGGAACTCAAAGCCAGTCAGGAGACGCTGAAACGTCTGCGAATCCCGGATGCGCAGCGCGACGGCCGAATGCCCCATCACCTGGCAGGCATTCAGGGCATCAAAGAAGCGATGGGCGACTCAGTCGCGGTTGGCGGGCGCATTGCAGCACCGTTCAGCGCGGTCTCATTAGCATATGGTCCGCAGGAAGCTCTCATGCTGATGATGACTGACCCCGGGCTTTTCAATGACTCAGCGGATTTCATGACCGATTTGATGGTATACTGGGCACAAGAACAAATTAAAGCGGGCTCGGATTTCATCTGGGTCGGCGATTGCGTCGCGTCGTCAGGCTTCCTGTCACCAGCACATTTTGAGGAATTCGCAGCACCCTGTGCTAAACGGGTCTGCGATGCCATAAAAGATGCTGGCGCATGGGCGATATACCATGCAGGCGACCCGTCACTTCCGCATCTGGAGATCTGTGCGGATTTTGGCCCGAGTGTGCTGAATGTGGGCGAAGACATCGACATTGCTACCGTCAAAGCAGCACTCGGCGATAAAGTCTGCCTGAGTGGCAACATTAACCCGATAAAGCTTTTTGAAGCAAAAGACGAAAAAGCAGTCGAGCTGGAGACCGTCCGGGTCATCGAAGGTGGCAAACCCGGCGGCGGGTATATATTTAACACGGGTGAGGGCGTGCCTCGCACGACTGCACCATGGATAATCGAAACGATGATGAAGACAGCGAAAGCACACTGCATGTACGAGGAGTGAAATGGCGATGGTCAGTGCAGCAAGTCGCGTGAAATGCGCGGTCATCGGATATGGCGGGAACTGGGATTTCGGTCGCATGCAC
>CAYSRY010000174.1:0-6629 GCA_964433395.1 uncultured Armatimonadia bacterium
ATCCTGCATTACATATAGTCACTCCCCGCAGGCGCACGGCCTATTGAAACACAAAATTGTGAACAACCGTAGCATTTCGCACAATGTCACTCCCCGCAGGCGCACGGCCTATTCTGTACCATTTCCGCAACATCGCGGAAATGGTCTGGGGCGGAGACAAGCTCCGCCAAAACGCGCACTGGCGGCGAATGCGCACGGCCTATTGAAACTTAGCTCTTGCTTGCGCGATATTCATTCATCAGCAGGGTCATACCCCGCAGGCGCACGGGCGTGTAACGCTCATTAGAAGGTACGACTGAAATCTGCATGACAAAGTCGTACCTTCCCAAAATTTTTTGGGGGGAGTTTGAGGGGGGCTTTTTCAAAAGCCCTCCCACGACTTTGCTGTTCGCTTTTTCTCCGCTTAGCTGTTCCGCGTTCCTGCTGCAAGTGGGCCATAATGCGCTGTTTGCCGCAACGGTGAGAAGGGGAACTTTGATGCCAAAAAAACGAGGCATGCCATAATGCGCATGCCTCGTCTGATTCGCTTGTTCTGATTTGCTGCCCGGTGGATCTACCCCGAATGCAGGCGGCTGGATTCGCCACCGTGTGCCCTAATGCTTGCCCATCTGCCATATGCAGGCGTGATACTCTCCGGCTGCGTTCTGGCTGTTTCCAACAATCTGTCCGAAACCGTTGAGCGCATGGGCCCGGCTGGATTCACCACCGAGTGTGTTCAGTTCACTCATCTGGCCTGTGCGAGCGTCCCAGATGAGGGCACATGTGACAAGTCCGTCGGCAAGGCTGTATCCGGCAATCATCCCTGAATCGTTGATACGATAGGCGTAGCTCCGCATATCTCCACTTGGACCAATGTCTGTCATTGCGTCGGTCATTGGATTCCAAAGAAAAGCATGGTCGAGCTCGTCTTCGTTTCGACTGATTCCGACTATCTGCCCTGACTCGTTCATGCCTAACGCCATGCTAAAGCTGCCCCCAAGCGTCCCGAGATCTATTACCTCATCAGTATCCAGTTGCCACAGGCACGCATGTGCATTGCCAGTTGCATTGCGGCTGAATCCGACGATTTGGCCCGCCTCATTGATGAAGAGTGCTGCACTGCCATTACCGCCGAGCGTATTGAGGCCGCGCATTTGCCTGGTCACAGGATCCCACACGAAAGCCTGTAACTGCCCAGCTGCGTTGTCTGCCTCTCCGACGACGACCCCTGCCTCATTGATTCCGTAGCCGATGCTGAAATGACCACCGAGCGTGCCGAGGTCGGTCATCGTCTCAGTCACCGGGTCCCATCTGAAAGCTCTAGATGCTCTGGACGCGTCTTCCGCTTCTCCGACAACTTGCCCCGCGTCGTTGAGGTGATAGGCGGCGCTGCTTGGACCGCCTAGGGTGCCGATGTCCTGCATTCGGCCTGTCCCGCGATTCCACAAAAACGCGCGAGAATAGCCGGCCGCGTTGTCTGCCTCTCCGACAATCTGTCCGGCACTATTGATGCTGTAGGCGACGCTGAAATGTCCGCCGAGCGTTCCCAAATCGACTATCTCGTCATTGGTTTCATCGTCTCCGCTCCCCCCACATCCGATCAGCACTACCAGCATGACACACGTGACGATTACGCATAGCACCAATCTCAAACGCATTTGAATTCTGGTCACTTCCTTACTCTCAATAGGTTCTGTACACAAGCCAAAAGCGCATTATGACCTTTATCGGCACATGATTATGTGGACTTACATTGAAAAAGTCAATGAGTTGGATGGTGGTCCAAAATGCGGTATGCCGTAATTAGTATATATTGCCTGATTTGTTCATTCTGATTTGTTGCTACCACTGTACGCATGTCTGCATTCTGTCCACCTCGCCGCCTGTCGGACATTCAGTGGCATACACCTACGGCTGTAGCTGACTGTTTGTTGCCATCGTGTAAAAAGGTCATATATATTATTTTTATAATATTAATTGCTGAAGTAGTATTCTGATATTGACTCAATGCGGTCAGCCTGCTAATATCTTACTATTATCAATAGTATGTTTTTTTGGGGCAGATAACCGATATTCCCAGAGCTCTTTCGCATCAGAACTGGCCGTAAGCATACACAAATTACTTGGTGACAGTTTCACGTTTGCGTTGCATTTGAATATTGATTCTCCTGGATTACAGCTTTCTCGGAGTGAAGTGCGTAATCTGCAATGAGATCAAATTTTCTTGGAGGGATGTGGCACAGGTGAATACGCTGACACACAGACTTTGTACAAGTATGTGGATTTTGGTAGTCGTCATACTATCGGGGCAGGTACACGCAGCCCGGATAATCTCAGAGAAGTTGCCCGAGAAAATAACCATTCTCTCACAAGCAACTTCGAGCTCGCGCGCCGATCGTGATGCCGTACAATACGTAGTGGGGGAACTCATACTCCAGCGGGATATTCTGGAGATGTGGCGTCCAGAGTTGACTGCGGAGCTTTTCGAGAAGGCGGACATGTATTCAAAGTCGACAACCCCGAGGCACGATGGTTACTACGTCGAGCTGGATGCTTTGGGCGTAATCCGCAAATTGATTGAAGTTATTTTCGGTTCCATCACACCACGCGTGGCTGTATGCACATCTGAAGTAGTGCTGCTGCAACCCAACATTGATCCGGCCGTAGAAACTGAAATATCAAACGCTTTGCTGAAGTTCGGTTTTCAGCTCATATCTCCGGAATTTCGGCAAGCGACAAATTGGCGCCACAGACTGCTGGCAGCCAAGGCCAACGATGCAGATATCTTCATGGGAGTGGCTCAGGAATTGGACGCTGACATTCTCGTAGTTGGACAAAGTTTCGCCGAGGAGAGCCGCAATCGCAATAGTCTTGCGGCGCGTGTCGAGTTCAAGGTTATTGAGGGCAGCACGGGTCGCGTACTCAGTGCTGTTGCGCAACATTATACCGTCAATGACACCGCCTCCCCATTAGAAGCGGGCAAACGGGCGCTCATGCTCGCAACGAAGCAAACGCCGCTCAAAATGGTGGCTCAATTGCTTAATGCCTATGGCAAGCCAATAACACGCATCCGCGTCCAACGAGTACGCGGTTTCTCAGAGGCAAATCGCGTCCGGGAATATTTGCGACAGACGTTGCCAGGCTCGACCGTCAACATTGAACAGATGCATGACAAGGGTTCCCAGAATACCATGCTGGTGATTATGGCCAAACAGGATATATACGAAATCGCCGGAGCGCTGGAAAATATGCAGTCGCCGCACATTCGTGTTACCTCCGTTGAATGCCGCAACATTGTGTGCGAAATGCAATAGGGCAGAGGGAGCAGTCATACCCGATGCACGCAATTGCATGGAACAATCGCCACATTGAAACGACGTCAGGGCAAGGAGGACATGAAATGCGCCATTTGGTATGCAGGCATTGGTGGTTGATGTTAGCGGTGGCAATCGGTCTGCCCTCGTTGGTGTTTGCAGGCACCGAGGGACTATATGAAAATAAAGTTATTGGACGGGACAGAGAAAAGTGTACGTTCATATCAAACATGGACTGGGCCGACATCAAGCAACCGCTATGCCGCGAATGGTTACTCAATGCGGACCGTTGCAGGTATATTCCGCTCTCCGATTTGGGCACGTTTGGCAAACATCATGATGAGTTGCTGCCGTATAAATGGATCAAAGACGAGTGGGTCATCCTCGTCAATTTAGCAACCCTCACTGACGAGGAAACGGCACTGTACAGCCAGCTCAAAGATTTAATGCCTCTGATACCGAAGACTTCGGGCGACGAGCCTGAAATCCGCGTGTTCTTTCAAAAAGGTGGTAAAAGGGAATACGAGGTACTCATCGAGTTACCAGATGAAGCCTGGCTTGAGGATGCCGCGGAATTTCTGTGGAGTGTCCCGCTTGCTGATGGCGTTCACAACATTGACCGCGAAGAGCGTGGATGGCTGCCATTTACTTTTAGTGTCAACCGGCTCGCGGTACTGACAAATATGCAGTCATTCAATACCTGCATGAATGGTGCACGCTTTGCAAATGTTGTATGCTTCTCTCCGGATCAGTGCCAGGAATTCGCCGACATGCAGGGCGTCACCCAGCGCGTCATAGCGCTTAACTACAATGGGGACGCAGAGATAACTCCCGACCAGGCGCGGTTGATACTCCCCCCAAAACTCCATGATGACGCATTAGAAGGCGACAGTGATCGCCTGGGGCTGACGCCATGGCAACGCTTCAATCGAACTGCACAGGCCCGGCATTTCAAAAATGATACTGGCGGCGATACGTGGTTCATCGGGGCTCCAACCGAGAAATTTGTCAATCAGCTCATTCACCAGACAGGCTTCCAGCCACCGTTCTCATCCTTCGAAGGGCGCGAGACCAATATAAAACTCTGCGATGCGTCATGGATGAATAGCATGGCCGTCGGCGTCTACATGCAGCCGGAGAACGTTGATCACGAGCGCCTCGTACTCCGGGAACGCCTGGAGCAGATTGCGCGCGACAGACTTGGCAATAGGATACCCGAGATCAGCAGTGGCTCGAACCTCGGCGATGTGCTCCAGCAGGTCATGGGGGAGAATGACGAAAACCCCTTCAGAGCAGATGTGGACGTAGAGCATATTATGGTAGATATGAGCGCAGACGCCCTGTTGGTGCTCTGGGTGCGCGACATTTCCCCGACGACCAGTTATGATTACGAGCCTAAACGCCAGACGCCGAGAATGGAGCCATTCTCTGACCAGGAACCATCCAAACCAAACCCAGACGCCAAAAGGCCCTTCGGTAGTCACATATACCCGGGCAAGAACACGGAGGAGCGCAGGAGATCCAACAAATATCAGGATGATTACGATGACTACCGCCGCAAGCATAGTGACTGGGAAGACAGACAGGCCAGCTATAACCGGGAGGCCAGAAATCGCCGCATAACATGGCAGCAGAACATCACTGCGAGATCATCGGTGCATCTATCTGGTTATTGCAAACTCATCGACCTCAAGTCAAAACAAGTCGTCTGGAGCACAGCGGTTGAAACATCTCAAAATGGCCGTGAGAAGTTTATAGATCAAAACCTCGTCACTATTACAGGTGAAAACGCTACGCCGGATGCCCCATCCATGCCGCCCACAATACATCGTTGGGAAGACGGGACATTCACTGCGGGGCAGGACGCAATCCACAACGCCTTAAACAATGGACTTGAGAAATTGCAACAGGTTGTGCTCTGGGGATCCGATCTCAAAGAATGGAACTGCGCGCAGCTGCCTGACCACGATACCTACGAAGAACAGCAAACCAACGATGTCGAGAGCCAGAAATCCGACGATAATGACCAGCCACCCGCACCCAGCATTAGCGCGCCAGAGATTGCGCGGGAGCTCATTTCACTCGGTGACGCCCACATCGTATATCGAGGTGAACACTGCCTCATTCCCGCCGCAACCGTTGTCCGGTGGGCAGGCGGCACTGTCGCATGGGCGCCCAAGACCAGCACACTCGATATGTCCATGCCTGACGGAATGTCAGCAACTGTTGTAATGGGCAGGGCAGCAATGCTTTCTTCGGCTGGTCAAGCGCGATTGCCGGTTGCGCCTGAAACAGTAAACGCTCGCGCCATGATCCCATTCGATGTACTAAAAGCACTGGGAATCGACGTTGAGAAAAATGGTGATGAAATCTACCTGACCGTGGGCGACAAGCACGGATACATCATGGCTCCCAGGTCATAGCTCCCCGATAGGGCTACTGACTGCGCTTGCGTGATTCCCGTCAGCGTGCTCTGCGTGGTTCGGAGTATTATTTGTGCCGACGGTTGCATGATGGAATAACTGGCATTATTCTATCAGATGTGCACAAGTGCTTCACGGAATGGAGAAGTCAGAGATGAAGAGCTGTTTCCGGTTTTTTGCAGGTGTATTTGTCGCGTTCGTGGTGCTGGCGGCGCTGGTCGGATGCGGCGGCAGCGGCGACGGTGTCTTCGCCCCTTTCAGGGTGATTTGGGACCTTGGGACGCTCGGGGGCGATCGCAGCGAAGCCCGTGATATCAACAATATTGGACAGATTGTCGGCGAAGCCAGTTTTACAGACGAGAATACCCATGCTTTTCTGTGGGACCCTGCAACCCGGCAGATGCGCGATCTGGGGACCCTCGGCGGCAATTGGAGCAATGCCCATGGCATCAACGACGCCGGGCAGGTTGTCGGATGTTCCAGTCTCCCCCACTGGTACGGACATGCTTTTTTATGGAACCCGCAGACTGAGACGATGACCGACCTGGGCACGCTAGGTGGTGATTCCAGCGAGGCCTACAGCATCAATGAGAATGGGCAGGTCACGGGAGAGAGCATGACTGCGATCGGGCAGTATAATGCCTTTGTATGGGACCCGGGGACTGGCACGATGACTGACCTCGGAACGCTCGGCGGTGACGCCAGTCGTGGCAACAGCATCAATGATAACGGGCAGGTCGCCGGAATGAGCATGGCTGCAAACGGCGATCCCCACGCATTTGTCTGGGACCCGGGAACCGGCACGATGACCGACCTCGGGACCTTCGGCGGAGACTACAGTGAGGCCTACAGCATCAACAGCAGCGGGCAGATCGTTGGCGTAAGCAGCAATGCAAACGATGACAAACATGCT
>CAYSRY010000174.1:6639-7723 GCA_964433395.1 uncultured Armatimonadia bacterium
CCTGCGGGACCCTGCAACCGGAGTAATGCGCGATCTGGGGACTCTCGGCGGCCGTCACAGTAAGGCCTATGGCATCAACGATGTGGGGCAGGTTGTCGGGTACAGCGCAAATGCCGCTGGAGAAACTCACGCTTTCCTGTGGGATCCGGCAACTGAGCAGATGGTTGACCTCGGGACACTCGGGGGCGATCGTAGCTATGCCAATTGCATTAACGATGGCGGGCAGATTGCCGGACTTACCGTAACTGCAGCCGGGGATTACCATGCCTGCACCTGGTTGGCGGGCGAGCATCCACCAAAGCATTAGGGACACCGTCGGCAGACCAGAGAATTGGAATGGCATGCCGAAGGCCGCTTCACGACGGGCGGTCCCGTCGTGCCCTGTACCTTTTGTCGTTTGCTGTTTCTACTGGGTGAAATAAGGGCTTCCCTGTTGGGGAGCTCTTTTTTCATGTATACGCGTTAGCTTTTGATGAAGTGGGCGTTGCGGTATCGGGGCAAAATCTAAGTGAGTTGGTCAGTGCGTGCCAGTGCATAATGCTGTGGTCGCAAGCGGTCGCCCTTTGAAGGAACGACTGAAGTCTCCATGACCGGGCCGGTACTGCAGTGCCTTGCCATTGTTCTGCCTTTCGCCGTACATTAGAATTGTTATTTTGAGATGAAAAATGACTCAGAGCCAAGGGTTCGATTGATCCAGTTGACGAGTTTGCTCCGGACATTTCCCAGCAGCTTGACGATGTCATGCGTGAGCGTGATGGCAGGGCGCAGCATTCGCTTTTCCCGGGCGTTGAGCGCGAGGAGATCGAGCGCCTCACCGAGCTGCTCGACCATGCCAGCGAGGCCATGGCCATCTGGCGGCGCGGGCATACGCTCATGGGGCTAATTCAGTCGCAGGTTTACCATCAGCGCTCCAATTGGGTGAAAATCCTTGCTGAGGCTATGCGGATGGCGCTGTGGGATGTGGCGGGCAAGACGCCGTCGGCGGATTACCTTGGCGTGCCTCAGAGCATGGTCAGCCAGATTGAGAATGGCAAGCGCCCCATTCCCGATGAACTCGTCCCGCCGTTGATGACCTGGCTCGCCG